>NZ_JBITGS010000006.1:194589-357512 GCF_044457265.1 Streptomyces sp. NPDC050564
CCCCACCCCCGCCCGCCCGCCCCCCCCCCCCTGGGGGGGGGCGGGGCCCCCCCCGCGAACGGGGTCCGGGGCGGAGCCCCGGGTCGGGACGGGCAGGGGCGGCGGGGGCGAAGGGACTCACCGGCCCTGCAGGCGGGCCGCCCGGTCCCGTATCTCGGGGAGGCGGGCCGCCAGCGCCGCACCGGGACAGCTGGTCATGAACGCCTCGTTGTGGCCCGTCACGGTGGGCAACACGGCATCGGCCCCCGCATGGAACCGACTGAGACTGTTGCTGGACACCAACCGCACCGTCGCCCGCGGATCGACCCCGGACAACCCGAGCTTCCACGCCGCAAGCGCAGCGATCGCCTCGGTCATCGCCCGCGGCACCGGCGTCCCGGCCGTGAACGTCCCGATCGCCGCGACCCCGGCGGTCCGATGGTTGAAGCCCTGCGCGTGTGCCCCGGTGACGGGCCGGTCGACGCCGCCCGCGCGGCCCTCGTAGATCGTCCCGCAGCGGTCGACGAGGAAGTTGTAGCCGATGTCGTCCCAGTTCCGGGCGTCGGTCTGGCCGGCATAGAGGTAGCGGATGATGCGGGGCGTATCGGCACAGTCGTACCCGTTGGGCGAGTCGGTGTGGTGGACGAAGATCGCGACGACCCGGTCGTCGTAGCGAGGCGGCGGCTGTGCGTGCGCGCTCGCGGCGTCCAGCCATCGCGTCCGCGGCACTATGGCCGGCCGGGCCGCCGGGTGTGCGGCCGCGGTGGGCCGCGCGGCGGGCGGCGGCCGGTCGGGTCGGGCCGCCGTACGGTCCACTCCGACCGCGCACATCACCAGTGCGAGCGCGGCGACGAGCCCCGGCACGCAGCCCAGCGCCACAAGGACTGCCCGCGGCATCCGCTCGCCCCACGGGAACCGTGCCGATCGCAGGATCCGCCCCGCCAGGATCGCCCGCACCTCCCGTGACAGCCGCGCAGGCCACGACGCGCGCGTCCCTCGCACGGTTCGCCAGGACCACGGCACCCGAGCCTGCCACGAGACCCGCGGCCGCCCCGTCCGCGAACGCCGTACACCCCACGGCACCCGAGCCCCACGAAGCCCATGAAGCCCACGAGCCTCACGAAAATCACGTACCCGGAGCCCGCGTCGCACCCCACGCGACACTCGTCCCGCACCCCGGCTTCGTGCCCCCCGCGTCTTCCGGAAGACACGCATGGACCCACCCTGGCCCCGATCCGTTCCCTCCGCGATGTGTGCTGTGCCACCCGGTGGAACCATCGTCCGGGTCCGGGACGTTTCTACAGGTCCACGCACGTGTGGCCGTATTCGCGGAGCCACGCGCGCGTGTCTGATCACTGGGCCCGCCCCGCGCGTACTAAGGGGCCCGAGAGAAAGGCGGCTCCGTGGACGTGCTCGACCTCCTGCTGATGCTGGTGATCCTGGTCTACGCGGCGTCGGGCTACCGCCGCGGCCTGGTCGCCGGCTGTGTCTCGCTGGCGGGTTTCGTGGGCGGCGCCGTCATCGGTGTATGGGTGCTGCCGTGGATGATGGACCTGGTCACGGCGGGGACCACGGCGGCGACGGTGACGGCCGTGCTCACCGTGCTGGTGCCCGCGGTGGTGGGCCACGAGCTGGCGGGCCGGCTGGCTCTGAAACTGCGCCGCGAGCTGGACCGGGGGCCACTGCGGGTGGCCGACGGAATCGGCGGGGCCGCGGCGAACACGGTGGCCGTGCTGCTGGTGGCCTGGGTGGCCGCCAGCGTCCTGGGCGCGTCGTCGTCGACCGTGGTGACGCAGTCGATCCGCAGCTCCGCGCTGCTGGGCGCCGTGCAGAACGCGATGCCGGAGACCACACCCACCTGGTTCTCCCGCGCGACCTCCGCGCTCACGGAGGCGGGTTTCCCCCAGGTCTTCAACCCGTTCGAGAACGAGCCGACGGCGGGCGTCGCGAAGCCCTCCGGGGACAGTGTCACGACGAGCGCGACGAACGCCGCCAAGCTGAGCACGGTGAAGGTCGAGGGCGTCTCGGGCAATCAGGGCCGCGAGGGCAGCGGTTTCGTCTACACGTCCGAGCACGTGATGACCAACGCCCACGTCGTGGCGGGCATCGACCGGCCGACCGTACGCGTGGGCGGCGTGGGCCGCGCGTACGAGGCCAGGGTCGTGCTCTTCGACGCGCAGAAGGACGTCGCGGTCCTGTACGTCCCGGGTCTGCGGGCGCCCGTCCTCGGCTTCGACGACAGCGCCTCGCGCGGCGACTCGGCGGTCGTGGCCGGATACCCGCAGGACGGCGGCCTCGACCTCCAGGCGGCCACCGTCGCGAGCCGCATCGACGCGACCGGCCAGAACATCTACAACACGGACACCGTGACCCGCGAGATCTACTCGATCCGCTCCACCGTCCGCCCCGGCAACTCGGGCGGCCCCCTCCTCAGCACCGACGGCAAGGTGTACGGCGTCGTCTTCGCCCGCTCGACCTCGGACGACGAGACGGGCTACGTCCTGACGGCGGACGAGGTCGGGGGCGACGCCCGGCGGGCGGCGAACGCCACCGCACCGGTCGACACGGGCGACCTCGTCACCTCCTGAGCCCCTGGCTCAGAAGTGGGTGCCGCCGTCGACGCGGACCTCGGTGCCGGTGATGAACTGGCCGTCCTCCGAGGCGAGCATCGCGACGACGCCGGCGACGGCCTCGGGGCCGGCGAAGCCCTCCCCGAGCGCCGGCGCCAGCTTGCCGAACAGGCTCCAGTCGGTGTCCTCCGGCAGCCCCGGCCCGAGGCTCTGCCCACTGGCACCGGAGCCGTCGGTCATGCCCGAGGAGATCGAACCGGGCTGTACGGCGGTGAAGCGGATGCCCTGCTTGCTGTACTCGCTCGCCAGGGCGTGCGTCATGGACTGGATGCCGCCCTTGGAGGCCGCGTACGCCGCCATGTAGGGGTGCGCGAACATCGCCGAGGTGGAGCTGAAGTTGACTACGGCGGGGCTCTCGCCGTCCAGCAGATGCGGTATCGCCTCGCGGATCATCAGGAAGGTGCCGGTCAGGTTGACGGCGATGACCTTGGTGAAGTCGGCGAGCGTCGTCTGGTGGGTGTGGCCGGAGCGCAGGATTCCCGCCGCGTTGACGAGCACGTCGAGCCCGCCGAGGGCGGCTACGGCCCGAGTGATCCCGTCCCGTACGGACACCTCGTCGGCGACGTTCACGAGGACGGTGGTCAGCCGTCCGGTGTCCGCACCCGCCTTGGCGACGGTGTCCTCGAGTCCGGCCTCGCTGACGTCGGCGGCGACGACACGGCCGCCCTCCGCCAGCATGCGCTCCACGGTGGCCTGGCCGATTCCGGAGCCGCCTCCGGTGACGAGCACGCGACGTCCTGCATAGCGGTTCATGGTGGGTCTCCCAGTCTTCCCGGCGCCGTACCGGCGCTCTCACGGCGGCGTTGCGGCGCACTCGCGCGTCGTTCCGGCGCACTCCCGGCGCCTCACCGGCTCTCTGAGCGGTCGGCGCGGGCTTCTCTCGACGGCGACCTACTCGATGCGCCTACACCGTACGCCGATGTGGCACGTTTTGCCATCACGGCGAAACGTGTCCCCACACATTTCTCGGGCGTACGCTTTCTCCCGTGACCCGCCAGCCGTCCCGCGCGCCCGAACCCTCCGCCCTCTCCCTGACCGAGCGTCGCAAGGCGGCGACCCAGCACGACATCGCGCGCGCCGCCGCGGAACTGTTCACGGAGTACGGACCGGACGGCACCACGGCGGAGGACATCGCCCGCCGCGCGGGGGTCGCGCTGCGCACCTTCTACCGCTACTTCCGCAACAAGCAGGACGCCGTGGGCCCGCTGCTCGCCGCCGGGGGCGACCGCTGGCGCGCCCTGCTCGCGGCGACGGAGCCGGGCACGGCGATGCCCCAGGCCCTGGAGAAGGCGATCGAGGAGGCGCTGTCCGCCCCGGACGAGCACGCGGCCGAGGGCCTGCACCAGACCCGCGCGCTGCTGCGGGCGGCTCAGGACGATCCGGCGCTGCGCGCCGTCTGGTACCGGGTGAACCAGGAGTCGGAGGAGCGCCTGATCCCGGTGGTCGCCCGGCTGGCCGGCGCCGACGCGGACCCCTTGCGGGCCCGCCTGGCCGCGGCGGCGGCCACGGACGCGATCCGGGTCGCCCTGGAGACCTGGGCGGAGACGGACGCGGCCGTCGAGGGCCCGGGCTCGCCCGCCGAGCTGGCGGTCCGCTGCCTGCGTCAGCTCATGGGCGGAATGGGCCCGTTGCTCTCGAGCAGTGAGGGCTGACCGGGCTCCGCGACAGACGTCCGCACAGCACGCGCGAGCGGAATGGGCCCGTTGCTCTCCAACGGCGAGGGCCGACCGGGCTCCGCGACAGAGGTCCGCACAGCACGCGCGGATCGATCCGCTCCACGAGGTGCGGGCTGCTCAGAGTGAGTGCCCCATGAGTACGTCATCCACGTACTCGCCCTCGAGCAGGAACTCCTCGGGCAGGATCCCCTCCACCACGAACCCCTCGGACTCGTACAGCTTGCGTGCCGGGGTGTTGTGCCCGAGGACGCGCAGCGTGATGCGCCGGGCGCCCTGCCGGCGGGCCTCGTCCTGTACGGCACGCAGCAGCGCGCGTCCGACCCCGGCTCCGCGCGCCTCGTCGGCGACGGCGAGTCCCTGGATCTGACGCACGTGGGCGTTGGAGGCGAGGGGAGTCGGGAATCCCAACCGGATGTAGCCGACCACCGTGTTGTCGATCTCGGCGACGAGATGGTCCCGCGGGCCGAACCGATCGCTGTAGAAGGGCTCGTACGGCGGCCGGGGGCGTGGCATGACGGCGTGCAGCGGGGACCAGGTGTCGCGGTCGAGCCGGCCGAGCGCGTCCTCGTCGTCGAGGGTGGCGGTGCGTATGTACGGAGCTGGCATGCGGATCACTGTACGGCGGCCGTACGGGTACCCGTCCCGCGAATTTCCCGGCCGCCCGGGCAGGATGGACCCATGAGCGACTCATCCCTTCCCCCCGGTTCACGCATCGCGATCGCCGGTGCGTCCGGCATGATCGGCTCGGCGCTGGCGCGCTCTCTGGCCGCGGACGGCCACGACGTCGTCCGTCTCGTGCGCCGTGCGCCCCGCGCGAAGGACGAGGTCCAGTGGGCTCCGGAGGCGCAGCGGATCGACGCGGCGGGGCTCGTCGGTTGTGCCGCGGTGGTCAATCTCGCGGGGGCGGGAGTTGCTTCGCGGCGCTGGACGGAGGCGTACAAGCGGAAGATCCGGGACAGCCGGGTGCTGGGGACGGCGACGCTCGCCGGGGCGGTGGCTTCGCTGGACGAGCCGCCGCGGGTATTCGTGAACGGGAGTGCGATCGGCTTCTACGGCGATACGGGTGAGCGGGCGGTGGACGAGTCCGCCCCGCCCGGGGACGGGTTCCTGCCCTCCTTGTGTGTGGACTGGGAGGAGGCCACGGGTGCGGCCCAGGAGGCGGGCATTCGCACCGCCTTCGCCCGTACGGGGCTGGTGGTCGCCCGCAAGGGTGGGGCCTGGGGGAAGCTCTTTCCGCTCTTCAAGGCGGGGGTCGGCGGGCGGATGGGGGATGGTCGCCAGTACTGGAGCTTCGTTTCCCTCCATGACGAGGTGGCCGCGATTCGGCACGTCATCGACACGGAGACGTTGTCGGGCCCGGTGAACGTGACGGCCCCCGATCCTCTGACCAACCGTGAGATCACCGAGGCGATGGGGCGCGTCCTCCACCGCCCCACCGTCTTCGCCACGCCGGCCCCGCTTCTCCGCCTCGCCCTCGGCGACATGGCCGGCGACATCCTCGGCAGCCAGCGCGTCCTGCCCACCCGGCTCCTGGAGTCGGGCTTCACCTTCGCGTTCCCGTCGATCGACGGGGCGTTGCGGGCGGCCTTGGACTGAGAGGTTTCTTCGCCCCCTCCGCCCCTGCCCGTCCCGTCTCCGGGGGCTGCCGCCCCCAGACCCCTGACTGCGCGGTTCCCCGCGCCTCTGAAAGGGGCGCGGGGAACTGCGCGACAAGCCCCCACCGGCCCGCAGCCGAAAGGCCGGTACAGGAATGGGCAGGGGCGGAGGGGGCGAAAACAAACCCACCCCAGCCCCCGCCGGACAAGTACATGCACCCCCCATGCGCCCGTGCACGCCCGCCACGCGACTTCCCTCCGCCGCGGAGCTCCCACACCCTCGACCCCGAACTCGGGTATCCCAGACGCTTGTTGGGGGCATGACGTCCCCACCGGCCGCGCAACCTCGAGGAGGGGCACGTGCTAGAGCCCGCACGCCAAGCCGCGGACATCGCGGAGATCGCGGAAGACGTGGACGTCGTCATCGTGGGAGCCGGAGTAGCCGGCCTCACGGCCGCCCTGCATCTGACCAGGGCGGGTCTCACCACTACCGTCCTGGAAGCCGCCCCGAACGTCGGCGGCCGCATGTCCACGGAGAAGGTCGACGGCTTCCGGCTGGACCGAGTGGGCCGGCTCCTGTCCACCTCGTATCCCGAACTGCGCCGCACCCCGGGCCTGAACGCCCTGACGCTGCGCACGTTCTCCCCCGGCGTCCTGCTCCACAGCGACGGCCACCACCACCGCGCCGCCGCCCCCACCACCCCCCGGAGCGCAAGGGGCGCACTCACCACCGCGCGCGCCCTCGCGAGCGCCCCCCGGCTTCCGCTGGCCCGCCCCCAGCGTGGAACGCCACGCCCCGGCCCCCTCGGCGGCCCGCTCGACCAGTCGCGTCTCGCCACCTCCTTGGCCCGCCTCGCCACCACGCCACCGGACCGCCTCCTCGCACGCCCGGACCGCACCGCAGCGCAGGCGTTGACCACTCGAGGCCTCCCGGCCCGCACGGTCGACGGTTTCCTGCGCCCCCTGCTCGCCGCGCTGCTGTGCGATCCGATGCTGCAGACGTCGAGCCGTTGCGCGGACCTCGCGCTGCACTCCTTCGCGATGGGCCGCCTGTGTCTGCCGGAGGGCGGTGCGGACACCCTCCCCGAGCTTCTCGCGGCGGAACTGCCGCCGGGCACGGTCCATACGGGCGTCCAGGTCACCGCGGTCTCCACGACCGCCGTGACGACGAAGGACCACGGCGAACTCACCTGTCGTGCCATCCTCCTCGCGACCGGAGCCCGCGCCGCCGCCGAGCTGTTGCCGGGTCTGCGCGTTCCCGCCTTCCACCCGGTGACGGTCCTGCACCACACCACGGACGAGCCCCCGCTCACCGACCCGGCTCTGCTCCTGGACGCCGACCGGAGCGGCCCGGTGTCGCACACCGCGGTCATCAGCCAGGTCGACCCCACGCGGGCTCCCGCGGGCCGCGCCCTCATCTCCTCGACCGTGCTGGGCATGCCACCGGCCGCGGCCCACCTGGACGCGACGGTCCGCGCCCAACTGGCCCGCCTCTACGGGACGTCGACCGCCCGCTGGGAACTCCTCGCCGTCCACCACGAGCCGGAGGCGGTCCCGGCGATGCCGCCGCCGCACGACCTGCGCCGCCCGGTACGACTGCTGGCGGGCCTGTACGTGTGCGGCGACCACCGGGACACCAGCACCCTCCAGGGGGCGCTCCATTCGGCCCGCCGGGCCGCCCATGCCCTGCTCATGGACTTGGGCGCCCGGCCGACCCCGTTGGAGGAACCCTTGGAGCCCGCCGCGGCCTGAGCCGCCCCGGGCTCAGGCCAGCGCCGCCACCTTGTCCCGGTATCCGCGTACGGGCGCCGCGTCCTTGTAGGGCTCCAGACGGCGCTCGAAGTCCCGTACGTACTCGATGGCCCGCACCGACCGCATCTCCACCGCCTGTCCGGCGGCCTCCGCCGCCAACTGGCAGGCCTGGTCGAGCTCCCCGAGTCCGAGCCGTGCCGAGGCGAGCACCATGCGGCAGAACAGCCGGCTGCGCGCATAGCCGGGCGCCCGCAGTTGCAGCGAGCGCTCGGCGTGCTGTGCCGCGGCCCGGAACTGCGACAGGTCCCGGTGGCAGTGCCCGAACTCGTCGGCGAGCTGCGCCTCGTCGAAGAACCGTGCCCAGTAGGGGACTTCGTCGCCGGACCGGGACGCCTCCAGCGCGCGTTCGGCGCGGACGAGGGACGCGGTGCAGGCCCGCACTTCTCCCAGTACCCCGTGCCCGCGTGCCTCGACGGAGTGCAGCAACGCCTGCACCACGGGCGGCGCCGCCGATCCGACGCCCTGCTGGGCGACCCGCGCCAGCTGCACGGCCTCGCGTCCGTGGCCCAGGTAGACGGCCTGGCGGCTCATCGTCACCAGCACATAGGAGCCGTACGCCCGGTCCCCGGCCGCCTGCGAGAGCCGCAGCGCCTGGACGAAGTACCGCTGCGCGAGCCCGTGCGCGGCGATGTCGTACGAGGTCCAGCCGGCGAGCCGGGTGAGGTCGGCGGCGGCGGCGAACAGGCGCCGCCCGGTCTGCTCCCCGTACGCGCCGCGCAGCATCGGCTCGGCCTCGTGCTCCAGATAGCGGACCAGGGCCTGGCGGGCGTGGCCGCCGCCGTAGGCGTGGTCGAGGGCGCGGAAGAGTTCGCCGACCGAGCGCAGCGCGGCGATGTCGCCGCCGGTGACCTTCTGGCCGGGGCCGCGCTCGGTCTGGCTGCGCTGCCGGGGCACGGCGGGGCGTCCCTGCGCGGGGATGCGCGAGGACCCCGGGTCGCCGCGGCCGACCCGGTCGTCGGCCCGCCCGATCAGCCAGTCCCGGCTGGGGACGACGAGCCCCGCAGGGGTGAAGGCGATCTTGCGCAGTTCGGCGTGGCTGCCGGAGTCCTTGCGCCACAGCCCGCTGACGATGTCGACGGCCTCTTCGGGGGTGGCGGCGAACTCCAGACCGGCGTACACCGGGGCGCACGCGTCGAGCCCCAGGTCCTGCGCGCTGAGCCGGCGGCCGAGGCGTCGGGTGAACACCTCGGCGATGAGCGCGGGCGTGGTCCCGCGGGGCTGCTGCCCGCGCAGCCACCGGGTCACCGATGTCTTGTCGTATCTCAGGTCGAGTCCGTGTTCGAGGCCGAGCTGGTCCACGCGACGGGCGAGACCTGCGTTGGAGAACCCCGCTTCTGCGATGAGCGCGGCGAGCTGGCGGTTGGGGGTGCGCTGCGCGGGTCGTTCCGTCATCTGCGGTGCGGTCTCCTGCCTTTCGGGTCCCCGAGCGGCCTCGGGGAGGTGTGCGTGCGTCCCGCTTCGTGGGGCGACGTGCACCTCCCCGAAGCCGCTCGGCGCCCGGATTGCCTGTGAGCAGCCCTTATGGCCTCGTGAACGGCGCGAATGTAGCGGAGCGTAAGCACCTCATCGCACACTTCGACCTTCATTCATCCGATCGTGTGAGGATTGGCCCCGGAGCTGACGGTCATCGGCCGGACGTACAGTGGCGTGGGCGCGCTACGTACCTGACGAAGGGTCCCCAGGTACCAGGGCGAAAGCTTCTTTCGCGTGCCCCGCACGGGCACTGCCGTGTGCCCGACGCAGCTTCTAGGGAGGCGCTTGCCGTGAGTGAGTTGCGGTTCGTCCGCATGGGATTCGGTGCCGAGGCCGTCGACTACCAGGAGGCGTGGGACGAGCAGCGCCGTGTGCATGCCGCCCGTTTCCTGGACGAGGTCCCCGACACCTGTCTGCTCCTTGAGCACCCGCCGGTCTATACGGCGGGCCGGCGCACGGCGGACAACGAGCGGCCCCTCGACGGCACGCCCGTCATCGACGTGGACCGCGGCGGCAAGATCACCTGGCACGGTCCGGGCCAGCTGGTTGGCTACCCGATCCAGAAGCTGCCCCGCCCGGTGGACGTCGTAGCACATGTACGCCGCCTGGAGGAGGCACTTATCCGTACGTGTGCGGAGTTCGGCCTGGAGACCACCCGCGTCGAGGGCCGCAGCGGCGTCTGGGTGCTCGGCGACCCGGTCGAGCAGCGGCCGTCGCTGGGCGGTCTGTCCCTCGACTTCGACCCCCGTCTCCAGGACGAGGAGTTCGACCCACGGCTCAATGGTCCGGAGTACGCCCCGTCCAACGCGGGTCAGCGGCGCGAGGACCGCAAGATCGCCGCGATCGGCATTCGCGTCGCCAAGGGCGTCACGATGCACGGCTTCGCACTGAACGTGAACCCGGACAACGCCTGGTTCGACCGCATCATCCCGTGCGGTATCCGCGACGCGGGTGTCACGTCGATCGCCAACGAGGTGGGCCGCGACGTGCCGATCGCGGACGTCCTGCCGGTGGCCGAGCGGCATCTTCGCGACGTTCTGGAGAACGCGGATCTGAGGCCGCGGGTGGTGGAACGGGCCTCGGCGTAGGTTTCCGCTCCCGCGCAGAAACCGTGGGGAATGCACCCCCGCTCCCCAAGGTTGCCCACCCCGGGGACCGAGTACCGCACGGGCGTACCCTGGTGTACGCCGAAGAATCGAAGTTACAGGGAGCCGATGTGTCCGCAGTCGCACCCGACGGACGCAAGATGCTGCGCCTGGAGGTCCGGAACAGCCAGACCCCCATCGAGCGCAAGCCCGAGTGGATCAAGACCCGGGCGAAAATGGGTCCCGAGTACACGAAGATGCAAAGCCTCGTGAAGAGCGAGGGCCTGCACACGGTCTGCCAGGAGGCGGGCTGCCCCAACATCTACGAGTGCTGGGAAGACCGCGAGGCCACGTTCCTGATCGGCGGCGACCAGTGCACGAGGCGCTGCGACTTCTGCCAGATCGACACCGGCAAGCCCGAGGCACTCGACCGCGACGAGCCGCGGCGTGTGGGCGAGTCCGTGGTCACCATGGACCTCAACTACGCCACCATCACCGGCGTCGCCCGCGACGACCTGGAGGACGGCGGCGCCTGGCTGTACGCGGAGACGGTCCGCCAGATCCACGCCCAGACGGCCGGCCGCGAGGCGGGCCGCACCAAGGTCGAGCTGCTCGCGCCGGACTTCAACGCGGAGCCCGACCAGCTCGCCGAGGTCTTCTCCTCGCGCCCCGAGGTCTTCGCGCACAACGTCGAGACGGTCCCGCGGATCTTCAAGCGCATCCGCCCCGGCTTCCGCTACGAGCGCTCGCTCAAGGTCATCACCGAGGCCCGGGACTACGGTCTGGTCACGAAGTCGAACCTGATCCTCGGTATGGGCGAGACCCGCGAGGAGATCAGCGAGGCGCTCCAGCAGCTGCACGAGGCGGGCTGCGAGCTCATCACGATCACCCAGTACCTGCGTCCCTCCGTGCGCCACCACCCCGTGGAGCGCTGGGTCAAGCCGCACGAGTTCGTGGAGCTGAAGGAGGAGGCCGAGGAGATCGGCTTCTCCGGTGTCATGTCGGGCCCGCTGGTCCGCTCCTCGTACCGCGCCGGGCGGCTCTACCAGATGGCCGTCGAGAAGCGGGGCGCCTACGTCGCCTCGCAGGCCGTCTGAGGCAGCGTACGACCGGTCCCGGGCGTCGCAGGACCGAGGCGGTCCGACACGCCGGACAACGAAAGCGGTGGCACTGAGTGCCACCGCTTTTGTGTGAATCGGCGCACAAGCATCTCCCTCCTCACTTCGGCTCGTTCGACGCGGTCCCGGCGTCCCCGCAGATGGGGACGCCGTTTGGAGCACATCAACGTGCGCCTCCGCCGCATCAAGGTTTCATTGGTGTTTGACCGGTCGGTCACGCCCTGGTAACACCAATCAGTGACCCTGGTCTTACTCCACGTACAGCCCCAACCCGAGCCGCCGATCCCGAGGGGGGACCTCCATCATGCAGGCCGCGCCCGTACGCGCCACCGCCATCCCGTCGTTCACCGATGCACTCCGTGCCGTCGAGTCGCTGCTCATGAGCAGCGGCCAGCGCACCGCCCGCCGCAATGCCTGGACCTCCGTCCTGGAGGACCGCCGCCGTGCCAAGGACAGGGTCGAGGCGCAGCGCGTGCTGGAATCGGTCGCGACGCGTTCGTGAGCGCCACTCCCCCCGGTACCGCGGGCCGCTCCCCCGGTACTGCCGTCGTCGGCGCCTCCCGGGCCACGTAGACTTCGTGGCATGGCGAGGAAGGAAACCGCAGCGGACGCTGCTGAACCCGGGCGACTCAAGCAGATCGCCCTGACGTACAAGATGACCCGCAAGGCCGACTCCAAGATCGGTCTTGTACTCGCGGCTGTCGGAATTCTCACCCTCGGTGTCTTCCTCGCGATCGGCTTCTTGATCGGCCACCCGGTCTATCTCGGCATTCTCGGCCTCCTGCTCGCCTTCCTCGCGACGGCGATCGTCTTCGGGCGCAGGGCCGAGCGCGCCGCCTTCGGGCAGATGGAGGGACAGCCGGGCGCTGCCGCGGCCGTTCTCGACAACATCGGTCGAGGCTGGACCACGACCCCCGCGGTGGCGATGAACCGAAGCCAGGACGTGGTGCACCGGGCCGTCGGCAAGGCCGGCATCGTGCTGGTCGCCGAGGGCAACCCGAACCGGGTGAAGAGCCTGCTGGCCGCCGAGAAGAAGAAGATGGCGCGGATCGTCGCGGACGTTCCGGTGAACGACATTCTCGTGGGCACCGGCGAGGGCCAGGTGGAGCTCAAGAAGCTCCGCACGACGATGCTGAAGCTGCCGCGCGTCCTCACCGGCCCGCAGGTCACCGCGACCAACGACCGGCTGCGGGCGATGGGCGACCTGATGAGCAACATGCCGCTTCCCAAGGGTCCGATGCCGAAGGGCATGCGGATGCCGCGCGGCGGTCCGAAGGCCCGCTGACATCCCTCCTACGCGAAAGGGGGCGCCCGGATCTCTCCGGGCGCCCCCTTCGTCGTACAGGCACTCTCTACATACGGACCTCGACCGTGCCCGCGACACGGTCGTGCAGGCCGCGGCCGTCGCGGTCCCAGATCAGGGCCGGGAGGGCGAGGAAGAGCAGGACCGTGCGCAGCAGGGTGCGCAGCGGGTTGACGCGGCCGGTGTCCAGGGACACCACCTTCAGGCCGAAGAGCCGCTTCCCGGGGGTGAAGCCGAGCGAGCCGACCGTGAGGATGATCAGCACGAAGAGGATGAGCGGCGCCCAGACCTGGGCCGCCCGGGTATAGCTGTCCGTGAGCAGCCCGTATGCGATCAACAGGCACAGGCCCCAGTCGACGGCGAGGGCGCCGAGCCGACGCCCCGGGCGGGCGATCGAGCCCGGTCCCTGCTCCGGCAGACCGAGCTGTTCGCCCCGGAATCCGAAGTCGACACCGGCTTCCTCCGCGGCCGCGCGGGGTCCGGAGAGCCACGATCCGATTGCTTGCCTGTTGTCCACCCGTCCACGGTACTGCGCCCGTTTTGGCATGCGGACAGGAGGGGCCGGACCGACCAGGGTCGGTTAACTTGGGCGAAACAAATGAGTCACGCTGGAGAAATCCCCCGTCCCTAAGGTCGGCTGCAGCGTGTGCCACCGCACTGGCCGCACGAACGAACTACCACCCCGGTCCACTGTGGGCGGGAGTAGGAGGAGCTGGATGTTCCAGAACGCCGACGAGGCCAAGAAGTTCATCGCGGACGAGGACGTCAAGTTCGTCGACGTCCGCTTCTGCGACCTGCCGGGTGTGATGCAGCACTTCACGATTCCGGCGGAGGCCTTCGACCCGGCCGAGGAGCTGGCCTTCGACGGCTCCTCGATCCGCGGCTTCCAGGCCATCCACGAGTCCGACATGGCGCTCCGCGCCGACCTGTCCACCGCGCGCGTCGACCCCTTCCGCCGCGACAAGACGGTCAACATCAACTTCTTCATCCACGACCCGATCACGGGCGAGCAGTACTCCCGTGACCCGCGCAACGTGGCGAAGAAGGCCGAGGCCTACCTCGCGTCGACCGGTATCGCCGACACCGCGTACTTCGGCCCCGAGGCCGAGTTCTACGTCTTCGACAGCGTGCGCTTCGACACCAAGTCGAACGAGGCCTTCTACCACATCGACTCCGAGGCCGGCGCCTGGAACACCGGTGCCCTCGAGGACAACCGTGGTTACAAGGTCCGCTACAAGGGCGGCTACTTCCCGACCCCGCCGGTCGACCACTTCGCAGACCTCCGTGCCGAGATCTCCCTGGAGCTGGCCGCCTCCGGCCTCCAGGTCGAGCGCCAGCACCACGAGGTGGGCACCGCCGGCCAGGCCGAGATCAACTACAAGTTCAACACGCTGCTCGCCGCGGCCGACGACCTCCAGCTCTTCAAGTACATCGTGAAGAACGTCGCCTGGCGCAACGGCAAGACCGCGACCTTCATGCCGAAGCCGATCTTCGGTGACAACGGTTCGGGCATGCACGTCCACCAGTCGCTGTGGAGCAACGGCGACCCGCTGTTCTACGACGAGGCCGGCTACGCGGGCCTGTCGGACACCGCCCGCTTCTACATCGGCGGCATCCTCAAGCACGCCCCCTCGCTGCTCGCCTTCACGAACCCGACGGTGAACTCGTACCACCGCCTGGTCCCCGGCTTCGAGGCCCCGGTCAACCTGGTGTACTCGCAGCGCAACCGCTCCGCGGCCATGCGTATCCCGATCACCGGCTCGAACCCGAAGGCCAAGCGCGTCGAGTTCCGCGCGCCCGACTCCTCCGGCAACCCGTACCTGGCCTTCTCGGCGCTGCTGCTCGCCGGCCTCGACGGCATCAAGAACAAGATCGAGCCGGCCGAGCCGATCGACAAGGACCTCTACGAGCTGGCTCCCGAGGAGCACGCGGGCGTCGCGCAGGTCCCGACCTCGCTCCCTGCCGTCCTCGACCGCCTCGAGGCCGACCACGAGTTCCTCCTCGCGGGCGACGTCTTCACGTCCGACCTGATCGAGACGTGGATCGACTACAAGCGCACCAACGAGATCGCCCCGCTGCAGCTGCGCCCGCACCCGCACGAGTTCGAGCTCTACTACGACGTGTAAAGATCAACAGGCTTATACGCTGGCGGTTCCCTCTGCGGACCCTGTGGCAGTCCGCACAGGGTCCGCAGTTTTGTTGATCAAGGGACCCATGGCGGTCTCGACGGCGGCCCGGGTCGACTGGTCCGAGTCAGGCCAGAGGTGACCGTAAGTGTTCAGCGTCGTCGTGGCCTTCGAGTGCCGAAGCCTCTGCTGTACGACTTTCACGTCAGCGCCCGACGCGATGAGCATGCTCGCGTAGTAGTGCCGCAGGTCATGGAAGCGGAATTCCGGGGACAGTCCGGGGACCTGCTTGCGGATGCGCCGCATGTGCCGCTCGATCTTCCACGGGCCCAGCTGCTGCTCGTCGTCGTCGAGCAGGGCCCACCCCGCGGCGCGGCCGTCGAGTAGTCGCTTGAGCTCGCCGACGAACACGTCCGGGATCGGCACGGCCGCCATGCTCGACTCCGTCTTGAGCGGCTCCGCCGGGTACTGCACCATCGGCGTCACCGTGCGAGCGTCGAGGTCGACGTCGACCACCCGCAGGCCGCACGCCTCCGCGATCCTCAGGCCGGCGAACGCCCCCAGCAGCAACGCGGGCCGGTACTTCTCCTCGGCCGCCTCGTACAGCTGCCACAGCTGCGCGTCCGTGCAGACGTAGGGCCGCTGCTTCCCGCCGCCCGGTGACGTCTCCCGCGAGCAGGGATTCGAGGTCAGTTTCTTTGCCCGTACCGCAGCGCGCATCACCTGGGACAGCCGGCTGTGCAGCGCGAAGCGGTACGACTGCGCCACGCCATCCCGCAGCAGCCGAGCCATCCACCGCTTCACGGCCATCTCGTCAACGGCCATCAGCGGCAGCGGGCCGAACTCCGCGCGGATCTGCGCCAGATGCACTTTCGCCTGCCGCACCGTCGAGCTCCGCTTCGCGTAGGACTCGATCCACAGGTCGCACCACTGGTCGACCGTGACCCTCTTCTCCTTCGGGTCCACGTAGGTGTGCGTCACCAACGCGGCCGTGACCTCGTCGAGCCAGCGCTCACCGTCGAGCTTCCGCTCGAAGTGCCGCGCATGCTCCTTGCCGGCCAAGTCCCGGTAGCGGGCCCGCCACTTACCGTTCGGGCGCTTCTTGATGCTCTTACTCGCCATCGCTCATCCCATCCGGCGTCTCGCCTCGAAGCATCCAGTTCAGGAGCTGGTCGTCACCGATCTCCTTGCCCGTGACTGCCCGGTACTTGGCTCGCATGCCGTCAGCCATGCCACGTCCCTCGGCGGTGAGTTTCCCTTGACTCGGGAGTTCGTCGAGCGGCACCTCGCTCCGGAAGATGCGCTGGTCTGTGCCCGGCAGGACATCTGTGCCGCGAACCCAGGCCCGCACTCGACTGGCGGGCATCGACTCCTCTGGAGTCACCTCGTAGGCGACTTCCTCCAGCGGTACCAGCAGGTGGAGCGGAGCAACGTCGAGCGACCGCGCCAGCGCGAGCCACTCCACCACTGAGACATTCTGTCGACGCCCGGTCTCCAGCTTGGTCACGGTCTGCCGATCCCAAAGGAGGCCGCGGGCCTTGAGGTTGTCGGCCAACTCCTGTGCGGTCATTCCTTTACGGCTGCGGACCTCTTTGACGCGTTGGGCAAGGGTCTCAACTGGGGTGACTGTCTCCGCGTGTTCCATGAGGGAACAATATGTGGACCTTGCAGAACAGGCAACCATGGGGCATCATCGGGCCCAACGGTCTCTCATGGAACTTGATGTTCCCAGAGAGAACATTGTGGTCCATCTGGAGGGAGATAGGGATGCGCAAGCCCCTGGCGACAGTGCCGGAGATCGCGCAGCACTACGGCGTGCCAAAGAAGACCGTCCACCGCTGGCACCAGACGGGGACCGGCCCCGGGAAGCTCCTGTTTCCGGTCGGCAGGTACCTGCGAGCCCGCTGGGACGACATCGACCAGTACGACGCCGACCAGGCCGGAGGTCAGCGCGCGGCATGAGCCTGAACAGCAACGAACCCCGAGAGGCCCTAACTCCCGGGGTTCGTGAAGACCAAGCGGCGGACGGCAGCAGGTCTGTCGTCACCGTACCGCAGGGCGAAGCGCCCCGTGTAGCGGGCCGACTCGACACCTACCGGTCCCGCTCCTCCAAGTGGCACCGGCAGGTCAAGGTCGACAAGTGCCCGCGCTGCGGCTACCCCCACCTTCACCGGGCGCCGCTCCCCCTCGTGCGATCCGTCCTCAAGACCGCGCCCTGCGGTCTCGAGTACGTCGTCGTCCTGCGCCCCCAGGCGGTGACCGCATGAACCTGTACGTCCCGGAGATCACCGAGGAAGACGACGTCATCAGTGCCGCGTTCAAGTACGCCGGCGCTGGCTGGTACCTCCTTCCTGTCGACCCCACGACGAAGAACCCCGGGAGCATCGTCGGCGACCACTGGCAGGACAAGTCCTCCCGCGACCCCGAGATGATCGCGCTCTGGTTCACCGGCACGAACGCAGCCCTGGCCCTCCACATGGGCCGCTCCGGTGCGCTCGCGTTCGACGTTGACCGGCCCGAGTCGCTGCCCGACGATCTCCGCGACGTCCTCACCGGAACCGGTGCCCCGCACCAGTCCACCCGGGTCGACCAGCCAGGCCGCGGCCACTACGTGTTCGCGCAGCCCGAAGGCCGCAACATCGGCAACAGCCGCGGTGACCTCGGCCGCGCCTGGGGCGACGTGCGCGGCAAGAACGGCGTCATTGTCGTCGCCCCCAGCACACACACCCGGGAGGGCGGCCACTACCAGTGGCAGACCACGGGCATCCTGCCCGTCCTGCCCGCTGCGATCGCCGACCGGATCCCCGATGCGGGCGAGACCGTCGACGCTGCCACAGACGAGCAGGTTGCCTCGTTCCTTGCCGATCACACCGGCTCCGGCCGACCGTGGCTGCTGCGCGCCAAGTACAAGCGTCTCCAAGAGGCGTACAGCAGCGGCGAGTCACGCCACGAAGCCACCGTCCGGGCCGTGGTCTCCGCCATGCGGGAAGCCGCGGCCGGCCAGTACAAGGCCAAGACCGCCACCGACGGGCTGCGGACGGCCTTCATCACCGCGATGCGGACCTCCCGCGACGGCGTCGAGCGCACGGTCAACGCGGGTTCCGCCGCCATGGAGTTCGCTGGCATCCTCGCCTGGGCCGTCGCCCAGGTCACCCCCGAAGAGATCGAGAAGACGCTGCGGGAACTCGACCGGCGTGTCGGCCCGCCGATGTTCAACGGGGAGCCCAGCGACGATGAGGCACCCGAAACACGGACCGCCCCCGCCCAAAACGATTCCAGTAATTCCAGCGAAGACCTCTGGGGGCCCGAAGACGCCTCCGATGGAATAAGTGGAACGGAAAATGAGGGGGGCGGTCCGTGTTGGGACACCCCCCTGCCAGTACCAAGGCACACGCTGCCGCCGTTCCCCACGGAACTGCTCGGCGTCTCCCTCGCCGCTTGGGTCCGAGCGCAGGGCGCTTCCCTGAACGTCTCCGACGACCTGCTCGCCCTCTCCGCGCTCGGCACCATCTCTGCCGCGCTCGGCGGTCGCGTACAGGTGAAGGTCAAGGACGGATGGGACGCAGAGAACGTCTGCCTGTACTGCCTCGGTCTCGCCGACTCCTCGGCCCGTAAAACCCCCGCACTCGATGCGGCCTCGGCCCCCATGCGAGACCGCATCGGACAACTCCGCGAGGACCACCGCGCCGAGGTCGAGCAGGTCGAGCAAGAGATCCGGATCACCGAGAAGGAACTCGCGGCCGTCGAGAACGACGTCTCCAGGAGCAAGGCCACCAAGGAGGACGCCCGCGCCGTCCTCGACACGCTCCTCGAACTCAAGGCGCAGCCTGGCCTGCCCAAAGCGTTCGTCGGTGACGTCACCCTCGAAGCCCTCGGCAAGGTCATGGGCGAGAACGGCGGCCGGATGGCGCTCCACGAATCCGAAGCCGGTTTCTTCAAGGCGTGCGCCGGCCTGTACGGCAACGGCCGCGCCGACATCACCCTCGTCCTCAAGGCGTACAGCGGCACCGGGCACGAGATCGACCGCGTCGGGCGCGGCCACTCATGGATGCCGCGGACCGCACTCACGCTCACGCTGATCATTCAGCCGGGCGTGGTCGAGCACATGGAGAAGGACAACCCGGAGTTCAAGTCGTCCGGGTTCCTGAACCGCTTCCTGTACGCCCTCCCCTCCCCGATGCCGCCCGGGGCGTTCGACACCCCCGACGTGCCGCTCGACGTCTCCCTCGACTACGCGCAGCGCATCGTCCGCCTGGTCGACGACGTCTGGACGAGCGAGAACATCCGCACGCTCACGCTCACCGCGCAGGCCCGCAAGGTGTTCGCCGAGTTCTACAACCAGACCGAGAAGGACAAGGCGGACGGCGGCGCCCTGCACGATGTCGCCGAGTGGGCAGGCAAGTTGTGCGGCCAGATCATCCGGCTCGCCGCCTGCCTCAGCCTGTACGACAACACAGCAGCAGGCGAGATCAGCGAAGACGCCATGACCCGCAGCATCGGCCTCGCCCCCTACCTGACCGCGCACGCTCGCGCCGCGTTCGGCCTCATGTCCCGTGATGGGGACGGCGGCCGGAAGCTGCTCCGCGACATCCTCGACCGCCTGCCGCAGCTCCTCGACGACGACCGGACCGTCACCACCCGGAAGATCCGCGAATCGTTCAAGGGCCGCCGCGCCAGCGGATCGGCCGGCGCAGTCGACGCCGAGGCCATCAAGGACGCCATGGACGAGCTGGAGGAACTCGGGTGGGTTGCCGAGATCCCGGCGCCGCCCAGGAAGCCCGGACAGCGAGGACAGAAGCCCTCGCCCAAGTACGACGTCCACCCCTGGATTTACGACCCGCCCGAGGAGGCGTGATGCCGAAGCCGAAGACCCCGTGGCCGTCCTCGTACCAGTACGCCATGGCCAACTCCTGCCCCACCTGCAAGGCGCAGCCGGGTGTCGAGTGCGACGCGCCCATCAAGCGCGCACGCCAGGAGCGCGAGGACACCGACCCGATCTGTCGCCTGCACGCCACCCGGCAGCAGCGCGGCCGCTCTCACCGCGCCCAGGACGTCGCCAACGCCCCGTGGGTCGAGGACCGCATCCCGGGCCAGCGCTACGACTCCCTGGGGACCGCGGCCCCCGTCGTCTCCCACGTCGACCAGCAGGTGCAGGCCCGCATCGCTGCCGCCCGGGTGAAACGCGAGCAGCGCCGGCAGCAACGTACGGAGCTGGACGCGGCCCGCAGCTTCGGCCTGCAGGCCCGCATGGCGGCCAAGGTCGCCCGCTGGCAGACGGAGGACGACGCCTCATGAACCCCCAACAGACCATCACCGCCATCGCGCTGGCCGCACTCCGCAACGACGCGGCCGGCCTGCAACTGCTCCTCACCGACCTCGAACCCGACGAAGTCCGCAACGCCACCGGCGTCGCCCTTCTCAACCTCTGCTCCGGCTTCCGCACGATCGTCACCCCCGGCGACTGGCAAGACGTCATCGCCGGAATGCAAGCCCTCGCAGCCCACCACGGAATGGAGAACTGACCATGACCAGCAAGCACGGAAAGCAGATGACCCAGCTCATCCGCAGCCAGACCCAGCAGGCGCAGCCCACCACCGGCAGCCGCAAAAGCCAAGAGATCCACGCCCTGTACAAGCAAGGACTCCAGCATCTGCGCGGCCAGCGCAACATGCACCCCGAAGCCCGCCGAGTCGAGATCGCCAAGCTGTACGCCAACACCAAGGCATCACTGAAGAAGGTCAAGACCGACCAGACCGCAGCCGACAACCAGACGTTCGCCAAACTGGAGCGTTCCCTCTGGGGCTACGACCTCGAGCGAGCAACAGCCGTCGACCGAGCCACCCTCGACGCCACCATCCGCGACGCCCAAGACCGAGCCACGGCCATCAAGAAGCATGACCAGGCAGCCAAGGCCCTGCACCAAGCCGAGCAGGCAGGCGACCACATCCTCGCCCGAGCCATCGGCAAGCGCGCCCACGACATGGACTGGCACGACGTCGTACACGACTACCTCGACACCAGGCCCAAGGCAGCCGAGACCTACAACGAGGCCGGCGCCATCTGGCAGCGCCACAACGACACCGCAGCCCGCATGCACGACGGCATGCAGTACGTCGTCCACTCGCCCGAAGAACTGCGCGGGCTCACCGAGCAGGACATCACCGCCATGACCGCCGACCCCGGTGACGCGGCAGCCTGATGTCCATCCATCCGGCGTCAACGTCACCCGCCGCGGGCGCATGTACGGCCGACCGCGGACCGGGATCGATGGGCAGAGAGCGAGTCTTCCTCCTTTCTCTCGCGCAGACCTGCCCAGCGTCGACCGGCACGGGCCGAGCAAACCGCTCGGCCCGTCCGGAGCCGGATCGATCACGCCTCGCGGCCTCGCGGGGGTGGGCACGGACCCGCGCGCCCGCGAGCGGGGGACCGTCGCGGAGATCTCTGGGCTGCATGGCTGATCTTGGAAAGTCGGCGTAGATCAACAATGGAGGTGAGTGATGGCTGTAGCCGGCCGTAAGCCGAAGCCGTACATCCAGGCGGTACGCGAGGGGACGTTCCGGGGTGACCGCCAGAAGGAGGGCGTGCGCTTCGCTCCGACGGATCCTGTCGAGCCGGACTGGGATGACCTGCTTCCGGGAGACGACCTCGAGGTGGTGCGCGCCCGGAAGACCGCCGCGGAGCTGTGGGGCCGGATCGTTCCGGCACTGACGTACTCCGCCGGCCTGGTCGACGTGCAGCGCGAGACCGTCACGGATCTGTGCGTGACGTGGGCGTGGATCGTCATGGGGAACCGAGCGCTCGCACGCGAGGGCGTCATCATCGACGGCGACCGCGGCCGGGCCCGGAACCCGTGGTGCACGGTCATCTCTCAGCACCGGCAGCACTTCCGCTCGCTGATCGGCGAGTTGGGCCTGACGCCGGCTTCGGCGCAGCGCATCACGGCGCCGCCGCAGGACGACGAGGACGACGACATCTGGGACTGATGCCTGTCCCTTCCTAGCTGCTTCTACTCCGCCCCTCGGACGGCCTTCCGGGACCAACCCGCTGCCAATTGAAAAGTGTTGAAAGGCACCTCACATGGCTGCAGGTGGTGTGCTGGTCGGTCGGGGCTATGTCTCGATCAGGCCGGAGTTTGAGGGCGACTGGTCGCGGAGCGTCAATGCTCGCGCGTCGTCGTCGGGTAGGTCGGGTGGGTCGGCGTTCTCGAAGGCGTTCGGGACGGCGATCAGTGGCGGGTTGAAGGGGATTGTCGGCGGATTCGGTACGTCGCTGGTTGCGGGTATCGCGCCGGCCGGGCCCGCGATCGCTGCGCTGGCCCCGGCTCTGGCAACGGCGGGAGCTGCTGCTGGCGCTCTCAAGCTGGGTCTCTCCGGTGTCGGTGACGCGTTCAAGGCTGCGTTCGCGGACACGTCGAAGCAGGCCTCTTCTGCCGCGTCGGCGACGAAGGCTGTGGAGTCCGCTCAGCGCGGTCTGGCGAACGCTCAGCGGGCTTTGGCGGATGCCCGGGTGCAGGCCGCTCAGCGCGTACAGGACGCGCAGAAGCAGGTGCTCTCCGCGGAGCGGGACCTTACGGACGCCCAGCGTGATGCGCGGGACGTGCAGGCGGATCTCAACTCGGCGCGGCAGGAAGCCTCCAGGGCGCTGGAGGACATGAACCAGCGGCTCGCCGAGTCGCAGCTCAACGAGCGTGACGCAGTCCTGCGCCTGTCCGAGGCGCAGAAGGAGCTCACGGCCGCTCAGAGCAAGCCCGGGGTCACCCCGGACGAGCTCGCCAGGCTTCAGCTCGCCTACGACCGGGCGAAGCTGAATCTGCAGGAGCAGCAGACCGAGACCAAGCGGCTCAAGGACGACACCAGCAAGGCCAACAAGGCCGGTGTCGACGGTAGCGCCCAGGTGCTAGCTGCCCGGCAGAAGATTGCCGAGGCGGACCGGAACGTCGCCGACAAGCAGCAGGCTTTGTCGGATGCGCAGGCCGGCGTCGACCAGGCGCGCGCGGATGGCGCCCGCCAGATCCAGGATGCGCAGCGTGGTGTAGCCGATGCTGCTGCTGCGGTCGCGGACGCCCAGGCCGCAGCTGCCGCTCAGACGTCGCAGCTCGATCAGGCCATGTCGAAGCTCGCACCGAACGCGCAGAGCTTTGTGCGCGCCGTGCAGGGGCTGGGTCCGGCCTGGGATCACATGCGTCTGTCGGTGCAGAACGCGCTGTTCCAGGGCCTCGATGGCACGGTGTCGACGCTCGGCAGGACGACGATCCCGATTCTGCAGCGGCAGCTGACGGCGACGGGCGGCATCTGGAATCAGATCGCCAAGTCGGCGGCCGGCGCCATCACGGGCATGGCGAAGTCGGGGATGCTCGACAAGATCCTGTCGGGGGCGAACAAGAATCTTGCCGTCTTCAAGGACACCCCGAAGCAACTGATCACGGCGTTCGGGCAGTTGACCGTTGCGGCGCAGCCGGCGTTCAACAAGCTGCTGACGGGCTTCGCCGGGGCCATCAAGTCGTTCACGGACGGGCTGTCGAAGTCGTTCACGTCGGGCGGACTGAAGCAGGCCATCGACACGGCGTTCGGGCTCATCTCGCAGCTGGGCGGCATCCTCGGGGACGCGTTCGCCACGGTGTCCAACATTCTCAAGGCCGCCTCTGATGCGGGCGGGCAGGCCCTCGGCGTGGTGGGCGCCCTGTTCGAGCAGCTGCGGAAGATCACGGCGATGCCGGAAGTACAGGCGGCCCTGAAGCAGATCTTCACGTCGGTCGCTCAGATCGTCGGTGCGATCGCCCCCGTCATCGGCGCGATCATTCAGGCCGCGCTGCCGCTGGTCGCCGCGCTGGCACCGGTGATTGCGACGCTGGCGCAGACCCTCGGCCCGGCCCTGGCGACGCTGGCCACAGCGCTCGGGCAGGCCCTGATGCCGATCATCACGGCTCTGTCTCCCGCGATCACGGTCGTGGGCGACGCGCTGGCGCGGATGGTGACGGCGCTCTCCCCGGTCCTGGTCGTCATCGGCCAGGTGCTCGGAATGATTGTCGACGCTCTGATGCCCATCTTCACGCCGCTGGTGGGGCTCATCACGCAGGTGGTGGAGGCTTTGGCCGGCCCGCTCACGGCCGTGTTCGAGGGCCTGAAGCCGTACTACGGGCTGCTCGGCCAGTTGTTCACCACGGTGTTCGGGGCGATCGCCCCGCTGATCGGCCCGGTGGTCGACGTGCTCGGCCAGGTCGCCAAGCTGCTCGCCGGAGTGTTCTCGCAGGCCATCGGGATCGCCGTGGATGCGATCACCCCGCTGGTTCCGGTGATCGGCGACATGATCTCCACGTTCGTGGATGCGCTGCTGCCGGTGATGCCGACTCTGTCGGACGCGTTCACGGCGATCGCGGATGCGGCGCTGCAGCTGCTCGCCCCGCTCGGTGACGTGGCCTCCCAGCTCGTCACGTCGCTGGCTCCGGTGCTGGCGGACATCACCCCGGTCATCGCTGAGCTGGCCGGCCTGTTCGCGGGGGCGCTGGCGCAGGCACTGCCGCCGCTCACCGGGGTACTGCTGACGCTGGTGCAGGCACTGGATCCGCTGTGGCCGCTGATCTCTCAGATCGTCGCGCAGGTGCTGGAGCTCGCCGCGGGTGTCCTCGTACAGCTGATGCCGTCCATCCTGCAGCTGGTGCAGGCCGGCATCGGTCTGTCGCTGGCGCTGCTGCCTCTGCTGCCCTCGCTGGCACAGATCGTCACGCTCGTCCTGGAGCTGGCCGTCAACGTGCTGTCCTGGCTGCTCCCCCCGCTCCTCGGCCTGGTGTCGCTGCTCGTCGGGGCGTTCGCGACCGCTCTGTCGACGGCGATCGGCTGGATCTCCGGCATGGTCAAGTGGGTCTCGACGCTCGTGGGTTGGGTGGTCGACCATCTGGTGCCTGCCTTCCTGACGCTGCGGGACAAGGGCATCGCGGCGTGGGGCAAGCTGAAGAGCGGCATCTCTACCGCTTGGGGCGCAATCAAGGCCTACGTCCTGTATCCGATCCGGGACTTCTTCACGAAGACGGTTCCCGGCTGGGCCACCACCTTGAAAAACAAGGTGGTCGGCGCGTTCAACGGGGCACGCGACGGCCTCGGTACCGCCTGGTCGGCGATCAAGCGCAACGTCCTGAACCCGATCGGCACGTTCTTCACGAAGACGATCCCCGGCTGGGGAACGACCCTGAAGAACGGGATGGTCGGCGCGTTCGACGCTGCCCGCAAGGGCATCAAGATTGCCTGGGACAAGCTCAAGGACATCGCCAAGGTGCCTGTCGCGTTCGTCGTGAACACGGTATATAACGACGGTTTGCGAAAAGTCTGGAATCTTGTCACCGACGCGTTCGGCGGCAAGCACCTCGACCCGATCAGGGGTTTCGCGACCGGCGGCATCATGCCTGGCTACACCCCTGGCCGCGACGTGCACCTGGTGCCGTCGACCGCAGGCCCCGTCGCCCTGTCCGGCGGCGAGGCCATCATGCGGCCCGAGTGGACGCGCGCGGTCGGCCCCGGCTACGTGGAAGCAATGAACGCCGCAGCCCGCCAGGGTGGCGTCGGCGGCGTCCGTGGTGCGCTCGGCTTCAAGGACGGCGGGATCTTCTCCGGTATCGGCGATGCTCTCGGCGGTGCCTGGGACAAGGTGAAGTCCGGCTACAACTGGCTGAAGGACACGTTCGGCGGCGCCGTGAAGGCTGGCGTGAAGCACGTCGTCTACCCGCTGATCGACGCCATCCCCGGCGGGAAGATCGGGTTCGTTGGCATGCTCAAGGACGCCATGAAGAACCTGGCGCTCAAGCTCGTCGGGGCAGGCGAGGAAGGCGACAAGCGGTCCACGCCGAACGTGAAGTACACCCCGTCGAAGGGTGTCGAGCAGTGGCGGCCCGTCGTCCTGAAGGCGCTCGCCGAGGTGCACCAGTCCCGCGGCCTCGCGCAGTCGACGCTGCGGCGGATGAACCAGGAATCCGGCGGCAACCCGAAGGCGGTCAACCTGTGGGACTCCAACGCGAAGGCCGGCTACCCGAGCACGGGCCTCATGCAGGTGATCCGGCCGACGTTCCAGCACTACGCCGGGAAGTACCGCCACAAGGGCCCGTTCATGTACGGCGTGAGCATCGACCCCATGGCGAACATCTACAGCTCGATGAAGTACGCGCTCGGCGCCTACGGCAGCCTCTCCCGCGCCTACGACCGGCCCGGCGGATACGACTCCGGCGGCTGGCTCGGCCCGGGGCAGTCCGGCGTGAACAACCTGCGCCAGCCTGAAGCGGTCCTCACCCCGGCGCAGTGGTCGACGATGGCCACGCTGGCCGATCGGTCGGCGCTCGGCGACATGACGGTCAACGTGTGGGTCGGCAACCAGCAGATCACCGACATCACCCGCGCTGAGATCCGCAACGCGGAGCAGGAGCTCCTGCAGGTCCTCAACGCCAACTGAACGCAAAAAGGCCCCCGTCCTCGAGAACCGAGGCGGGGGCCTTGTCGTGCAGTGAGTGAGGCTGTGGTGTACGCCAGAGAGGCCGTTTCCGGGGGCACTTGGGAGTCCCTGGGAACGGCCTCACTGACTCACTAGATCGTCGTTTGCGCTGGTCACGTCCAGTGAAGCGGGGCAGTGACTCACCTAGTGGAAAGTCACTGCCCACTGGAAGGTCACTGAGCCTCTGCGATCTCCTCGTCGCGCCGTTCGAGGGCCCGCTGGACGCTCTCCCACTTCACGACCGGGTAGCCGTCGTAGGTGCCCGGCTCCTCGTCGTACTCGGCGAGCAGCGCCTTGAGCCGGCTGCCGGTCCAGTGCTCGTAAGCCTTGGCGTTGAGGTTCTTCAACCGGTGGATGACCTCAGTCGTGCGGACCCGCTTCTCGTCGCCGACGACGGCCGCCAGGTCGGTGAGGTGGTCGACGGGCTGCACGATCTCCAGCTTGTGGACGGTGGCGACACCCTCGCGGCGAGCCTTGGCCCGTTCGGTGATCTCGGCGGCCTCTTCGCCGTTGATGTAGTGCGTGCGCACGGTCACGGAGGCCTGTCCGGGTTCCATCTGTACGGCGTCGCCGGCGACGACGAGCGTGCCCTTGTCGAGGCCCTGGCGCAGCTTGTGCGGTGCGGCTCCGGCGTCGACCGGGGCGTCGCCGAGCGCCATCTTGGCCTGCGACTCGGTGCCGAGGACGAGGCTGGAGCGCATGTGGTTGCCCTCGCGGGACCGCTTGGGCAGGTTCTCGTCGGTCGGGTCCTGGGTGCCTTCCCAGATCGTCACGTTCACGGCACGGCCCTGGTCGTGAATCTTCTTGACGGCCTGGAAGTAGCGGGACGTCGCCTTGGAGCCGCCGTAGGGCCGCTTGTCGTCGCCGATGGCGCCGCAGCCGTAGGCGACCTGCGCCTCGTCGACGATGAACACGATCGGCTTGAACCGCGGGTCGGTGCGCGCCATCTCACGCGTGATGCCGTCCGTCGACCCAGACTGTTCGACGAGGGCGATGCGCGTCTGCATCTCCTCAACACCCCACTCGACCATGTGAGTTGCCGCCATCACGTGCTCGTCGGTCGGCCCCTGGATGAGCACCTGGGCGAGGCCGAGGAAGCATCGCCAGTCGCCGATGCCCTTCAAGTCCGCGACGTAGAACTCGACGGTGTGGTCAAGGGCCAGCCACAGAGCAAGCGCGCGAAGAGCTGCGGTCTTGCCCTGGTTGGACAGGCCGGTGACCAGGATGTGCCGCTGCTTCACGGAGACTCCGACCGCGTCACCGCGCAGGTTCTGCCCCCACGGGGCGCGGCCGTTGTAGTAGTCGGCGACCGCGTCGTCGTCGAGGACGAGCGGCGAGGCGCCGATGGGCTCGTCGAGCGCCCCGGAGTCGGCGATCCACAAACGTACGGTGCGGGGCTGCGGAGGGATGGTGATGTGCAGCTCGTGCTCATGCCGGTTGAGGTTCTCGGCGAGCTTGCGGCGCCGGTTCTGGATCTCCTCGGTGGACACCCCGGACGGCAGGGTGACATCGACCTCGACACCACAGCCCGCAATCTTGATCGGGGAGAGCATGGCGGCTCCGACGTCGCCCATGTCCTCGATGGCCTTACGCAAGGCGCTGATGCCCAGGTCCCTGAACGCGACGATGACGATGTGCGGGGTGATCGGACCGCCCATGTCCCGGTCCTGGATCGGCAGGGCCCACTGGGGTGCGGTGTGCCGTTGGCGTCCGACGGTCCAGACGGCGGCGAGGCCGATCCACGGGGCGGCGAACAGGAACGGGTCCCAGACGATGCCGCCGATGAACGCGACCCAGCGCACCAGGTCGACGACGGTCTCGATGGGGGTGAGAACATCGCGAACATCGCTGTTCGCCCAGGCCAGCAGGATGCCGACGAACAGCAGCAGCCCGGTACCCGCGGCAGCCGCGGAGGCGAGCGCCTTGGGCAGGCTGAGCAAAGCCTGGATGGTGTCCATACGCCTGCGATGCCGGGCCATGCGAAAGGCGTGCCCGCGCTGCTCCCACTCGGCCACCTGGTCCATCAGGCCGGCTGCTTCGGCCGCGCGGATCATCCGCTCGTACCGGGAGGCACTGCGGCCGTCCCAGGCGCGGCGTGCGGTGACCCGGGTGCCGCCGATGATGTACGAGCCGTGGCGGACGGCCAGCCGGCCTACGGTGCGCACCTGCTCGTTGGCGAGCGCGGCGCGGGCGGCGGTGCGGAACCGGGCACGGCGTCGTTCCCGCTGCTTGGCGGGCGCCTCGGGGGCGTCCAGTGGCTCCTTCAGGAGGGTCACTGACATTCTGATACTTCCTTCTCTCTGCGGAGGGACGGGAGGCCCGGGGACGGCGGCAGCTTGGCGGTTGGACGCCGTCCCCGGGGTGTAGCTACTTGCCGTTCTCGCGCTTCTGGGCCTGTTCGCGGATGCGGTCGACGCGCTTCTCCAGGGCCTTCACGGACTTGCCGCGGTTCTTACGGCGCTGGATGCGCGCGCCGAGGATGAGCACCGAGGCCAGCTCGCGGGCGTTATGCGGATCATGCTTGGAGACCGGCATCAGCGGACCCCCTGCTTGCGCTGGTGCTCGCGCCCGGCCGCCTCGGCGGCGCCCCGACTCCGAGAGCCGTAGCCGTAGGCACCGCAACTGCACCGGTAGCTGTAGGTGCAGCGGCCGTGGCCACGGAACTCGGGCTCAATGCGGATCGTGTGGTTCACGGTGTTCCCCTTCACAGGTAGCCGTTGACGCGGCGGGCCTCACGGCGCACCGTCGCCTGCACGGACTCGGGATTGGCTTCCGGGAGGCGCCGCAGAATCTCTTGAGTGGCGTCCTTGTTGGAGGCGCCGGCCGTGACCTGCTGGCGCGCCAACTCGGCGATGGACGGCAGCGGCTCGACGGGCTTGCGAACCGTGTTCGGACTGGCCAGAGGCATCGGCTCAGGCTCCGCGTCCGTGATCTGTTCGACCGTGTTCGCGCCCTCGTCGAGCTCGGCGAGCAGGCTCTCGGCGGCCAGGATTTCCGCACGGGCCTGCACCTCGGCGACCGCCACCCGGCGACGTACACCAGCCACGGCCAGCTTCGCGTTCGCCTTGCTGATCTCGGCGTCGACCCACTGCCGGTCTTCGTCGGACAGAGGCTTCTCGACGTGCTTGAAGATGGCCATCCATAGCGCCTTGGCGATCAGCGATACCGCGGCGCCGACGACCGCGAGGGCGACGGAGTGCAGCAGCATGCCGTGCCAGAAGATGGCGGCGGCCGTGATGGCGACGAGGACGAAGCCCATGTTCCGGGCGAACGTCCGCTTGGCCGGGTCGAAGCGGGCCATCCACTCCAGCAGCAGCACCGTCACCCAGGAGATGTCGAACAGGGCCGCCGCGGCGTAGCCGGGGCCGCCGTTCAGCAGGCTGCCGATGCTGACGGTCGACCAGACGATGGCGATCGCGGTGAGGGTGAGGACGAGGGTGGACGCGGCCTTGATGGCGCGGGAGTCCCAGTCGGCCGGCAGGACCGGCACGCGCTTCGTGTACGGCTTGTTGACGGTGTGCGTGATGCCGTCGACCGTGTGGTCGACGAGCCGTCGGCGGGTCTCGGTACGGAACTTCACAGCTGCCCTCCTTGGGCGGCGCGGGCAACCAGGTGGGCGCAAAGGTTCACGCCGTGCCGGTCGCCGAGACGGTTAGCGGTGAGCAGGTCGGCGAGGATCGCCGGAATCGGGGGGAGCGGCCGCTCCGACCGGGCCGCACGCTCGATGGCGCGGCACTCGGTCGGGCGGGGCACTACGACGTAGCGGCTCACGCGAGGCCACCTCGCAGGCGGAGCGCCTCGGCCGCGACCTTCTCCAGCCGCATCGCCGCGACCCGCAGGCCCTGCGCCACCTTCGGCACGTCCTCCGCGGCCAGCTCCGCGACCATGTCCACCTCGACGGACACGACCGGGTACGGCTGCGGAATCACCAGGGCGTAAGGGGCGTGCGAGATACGGGCGACCAGGATGGACACCCAGCCGTGCTCGGCGGTCATCGCGCCGGCCTTCACCCGCACCGAGTTGTGCGTGACGTCCGCCAGGTACGGGCGCGGCTGCCAGTGGTGACCGACGCACCATGCGGGCTCGGGGATGGTGACCTCGCCCTGGTCGACGGTCACGATCGACACCGTCCGCCCGGTCACCGCTTCCCACCTCGCTCGGCGTCGAGCGCGGCGAGCAAAGACCGCAGCCGGCAGTCGAGGGCCACGGCCGCCTTCAGCATCGACTCGTTGTCGTGGATGTTCGCGGAGGCCGTCTCGGCGAGCAGGCTCCGGGCGCACTCCACCTCGACGGCCAGAGGCGCCACGAACCCGACCGCCCTGTCCGGGCTGTGCAGCGGGTCATAGGAGTTGCTCATGCGGCACCGCCGTAGACGCGGAAGCGGCGACGCTTGGCGGACGGCTTGACCGGGACGGTGCGGGACCGGGGACCGGCCCAGCCGACCATCGCACGGACCAGGTCCGGCACGGGCTCGACGCGGACCGTGGCGACGTTGCGGTTACGGCGCGGCATCAGACGGCACCCCCGCGGACCCGGCGCAGCGCCTCGTCGGCCTGGGAGCGGTGGGCGCGGTTGACGTCGGCCGTCATGTCCGAGACCTGGAACGGCTCGGGCAGCGGCGGCAGGCCGTCGACCCGGAACGCGGTCCCGATCAGGTACCGGGCCATGCAGTCGTGCTCCAGCTCCGACCGGTTCGGCGGGAGCGCGACGGTAACCCCGTCACGGTCGACGTAGACGTAGCCAGTGAAGCCCGGCTCGGTGATGCCGGCCTCGACGAGATCTATGCCCAGCTCGTCGACAAGCTGCTGCAGCGGGGCGTCCATCACGAAGTCGACGGACGGCTTGACGGGGGGCGATACGGTGATCCCCATGGGGCGATCCCTCTCAGTCAGGGTTCGTTCCTAGGCCTCGCTCGGTGCTCCAACACCGGGCGGGGCCGTCGTCGTTTTCGGCGACATGAACCACCGTAGGGAACATGATGTTCCCTGTCAACGCCTCAGGATCTGGGCAAACGCTTGGATCATGTGTAACGTCATGTTCCATGACTGCGAATGGAACACTATGTGTCATGGACAAGCGATCACTGACGCAGCTGGCGCGCCGGTTCAGAGAAGCCGAGGCCCGAACCGAGATCCTGCGCCAGGAGCTGGCCGCCGCAATCGGGCAGGCGGACGCGGACGGCGTACCGCAGAAGGACATCTGCGAGGCAACCGGATACACCCGCCAACAGGTACGCCGCATCGTGAAGGCTGCGGACAGTGATGACGACCAGTCCGCAGACAGTCCGCAGTCCACCGAGGCGTGATGGGGCATCATGAGCAACAACGAGGCCCATTACCGCAGGTCAGAGGCTATAGAGCCGCTCGATCGCAGGTAAGGGCCTCGCCGTTAGAGTTCGAGCTCTACTACGACGTGTAAGTCGTTCACGTCGACGCGTAAGTCGTCGTGAGCCGACACGGCTTTCGGTACGGAGCCCCGTCATTGCCTTCGGGCGGTGGCGGGGCTCCGTCGTTGTGTGCCCATGCTGTCCGCCCGAGCCGTGCGCCCTTGCCGTATGCCGAAGCCGTATGTCCAACCTGTGTGCCCAAGCTGTGCTCCGCATAAATAAGTGGCTTTTGACAGAGGAGTTCTTTGCCCGTCATGGGGCCGATCGGGGCCTGCTCATGAGGGAGCGCGGGCGCACAATGGAAGGCGGGACGAGTGCCTGAGTGCGGGGTGATGCATGATGCAGAGCCGGTTCCGGAGTGATCGGCAGCTGACCGTGCGGATGACGGTCACGTTGTTTCTGCTCGGATTGCTGTACGTGGCGTTCGTCGCCGCGCTGATCGTGCTGCTGAAGTCCTGGGTGCTGGTCGTCGTGGTCGCGGCCGGAGTGCTCGGCGCGCAGTACTGGTTCTCGGACCGGATCGCGCTGTATGCGATGCACGGGCGGATCGTGGAGCGGGAGGAGTATCCGCAGCTCCATGGCGTCGTCGATCGGCTGTGCGCGGTCGCTGACATGCCCAAGCCGCTGGTGGCCGTGTCCGATCTGGACATGCCGAACGCGTTCGCGACCGGGCGCAATGCCGATCATGCCGTGCTGTGTGTGACGACCGGGCTGCTGCGGCGGCTCGAGCCCGATGAGCTCGAAGGTGTGCTGGCGCACGAGCTGTCGCATGTGGCGCACAAGGATGTCGCCGTGATCACCGTGGCGTCGTTCCTCGGGGTGCTCGCCGGGCTGATCGTGAGGTTCGCCTTCTACTCGCAGCTCTTCGGCGGGGGACGGCGGGACCAGAACACGGCCATCGTGTTCGTGGCCGTCATGAGTGTCTCCGCGGCCGTGTACGCGATCAGTTTCGTTCTCATCCGGGCACTGTCCCGGTATCGGGAGCTGGCCGCCGACCGGGCCGCGGCGCTGCTCACCGGGCGGCCCTCGGCACTGGCGTCCGCGCTGACCAAGGTCACCGGGGACATCGGGCGGATTCCGACCAAGGACCTGCGGACGGCGCAGGCGTTCAACGCCTTCTACTTCACGCCCGCCTTCGGTGCCGAGCCGGGCATCTCCAGGCTGTTCTCCACCCACCCGAGCCTGGAGCAGCGGCTCGAACAACTGGCCCGCATCTCCGCCGAGTTGGGTGAGGCGGCGACCCCCGGAAACGCCGTCTGACTCCCCCGGAAAGGCCATTTGCATGGGGTTCCTGGACATCCTGCTCGGCCGCACCAAGGCCGTCGCGCCCGATCTCGACCAGCTTTTCGGGCTGCCGTCGGCGGCGGTGACCCTGCAGGCGGCCGCCGGGTTCACACCCACCGGGACGGGTGCGGTGTGCTTCGCGTCCGTCGAGGGCGCGGCCTTCGCCGAGGCGCACCAGGAGGTGCAGGCGCTGCTCGACGCGGACGCCGAGCGGCGTGGGCCGCCGGTGGAGCTCACCCGGGACGAGTACGGGTACTCGTGGCTCGTCTCACGGCGGGAGCCCGAGGATCTGCCCGCCCTGGTGAGCGATCTGCACGCGGTGAACAGCGCGCTGGAGGGCAGCGGCTTCGGGCCGCAGCTGCTCTGTTCCGTCGCCGCCTTCGAGGACACCGAGCGGCAGCGGCGGCTCGGACTCGTCTATCTGTACAAGCGCGGGACCTTCTATCCCTTCGCGCCGCTGGCCGGTGACGGCCAGCGGCGCGACAACGCGCTGGAGCTGCAGATCAAGGCGGCGCTCACCGACGATCTGCGGATCGAGCAGGACCTCGGCCGCTGGTTCCCGATCTGGGGCGCGCCCGGTCTGTGAGCCGGTGACCGGAGGTTACTTGCCCTGTTCGCGTGCCTGGCGGCGGGACTCCAGGGGGCGCTCGCGGCGGTAGCGGCGCTCCCACTTCGCCTGCCGGTCACGGCGGTCGCGGTATGCCTTGTACGACGCGGGCGTGGCCGGCGACGGGGGTCCCGAGGCGGATCCGCCGCTCGACGAGGACGCCGAGGACGAGCCCCGTCCGTACTGCATGTACATGAAGAGCACGCCGACCGCGGCGAGCCACCAGATGTGATTGTCGAATCCTAAGACGACCAGGACAACGGTCCCGGAGATGACGATGGTGCCCATGACGGGCCTCCGTGGGCGTGGGTGATGACTGGGTGGTGTCCGATGTGTCCGACGGGGCGCTGGGGGTGGGCGGCCGCCAGTCGGTGCGTAGAGAGTAGCCCTGACTCCGCCGAGTGATGCCTGTCCGGCGGAAAGCGGTGGTGGGCGGCTCCGTAACGCATGTCCAGCGTAGGGATGTGGTCACTGCGCGTGCATCTCCTTTTCCGGCGACCCGGTCCGACGGTCGGGCAGCCGGCCGGGCCGGCGAAGCCTGCGGCATGAGTAGCCGGGCAGGCGAAGACGGCGGCATGAGTAAATGACGGGGTGCTTTCTCCCTTCACGTACGACCACGACGGTGAACGACTGAGCTGCGTACGCGGCGGTGGCGACAGCGACGGCGATCGGGAGCCGGCCACCGCCGTTCTGCTGCACGGCGCGGGCAAGGGAAGCAAGGAGCGGCTGCTCCCGTTGCTGGAGGAGTTCGTCGCGCGCGGCTGCCGAGGTCTCGCCTTCGACTTCTCCGGGCACGGCGAAAGCACGGGCGAGCTGCGGGAGTTGAGCCTTCAGCGGCGTTTCGAGCAGGCCGTCGCGGTCATCGACGCGACGGTTCGGGCGAACGGTCCGCTGATCCTGGTCGGGTTCAGCATGAGCGGCCAGACGGTGGCCGATCTCGCGGCGCACTACGGGGAGCGGGTGGCGGCACTCGGGCTGTGCGCACCCGCGGTGTACGGCGCAGAGGCGTGGCCGGTTCCGTTCGGGGACGGCGACAGCCGCTTCAGCAAGACCATCCGTACGCCGGACAACTGGCGCCGTGCCCCGGCGCTCGACATCCTGCGGGCGTATGCCGGGCGCGCGGTACTCGCCGTGCCGGGCACGGACACGGTGATCCCGCCCGCGGTGACCGAGGCCGTGACGGACGCGCTGGCCACCGACGCCCAGTTCACACGGTTCGAACTGCCCGACGCCGAGCACATGCTGGGCCTGTGGTTCCGCGACCACGCCGAGGACCGGCAGCGGTTCGTGGACCTCGTCCTCACCGGGCTCGGCGACCAGGGATGGACGGCGACCCGGACCTGGGTGGCCAAGCGGCTTCCGGACGGCAGGAGCGTACGGGAGTCCACACCCCTGCGCGGCGGCTGGAGCTCCCAGATGCGCCGGCTCACCCTCGACGACGGCACCGGCCTGGTCCAGCGGTCGTTCGTCAAGCCCTTCTACCGGCGGCACGCACCGGGGCTGCTGACCCGCGAGGCGTCCGTCCTCACCCTGCTCGCAGCCCACGACGGCGTGCCCGCGCCCGAGCTGTACGCCGTCGACGCCACCGCGGAACACTGCGACCACCCCACGCTGTTGATGTCCTCGCTGCCGGGCACGGTCCGGCTCGACGAGGAGGATCTGGAGCGGCGCCTCGACCTGCTGGCACGTCAACTCGTCCGTATTCACGGGGTGGTTCCCGCGGAGCGTCCGCGCCCCTACCAGCCGTGGACGTCTCCCGAGCGCGTCCGTACACCCGTTGGTGCGCCGTGGGACCGGGCCGTCGACGTGATCCGGCACGAGCCGCCCTCGTACGAAGGGTGTTTCCTGCACCGGGACTTCCACCCCGGGAATGTGCTGTTCACCGGTGCGGGCCACACCCTGCGGATCAGCGGGGTCGTCGACTGGGTGGAGACCTCCTGGGGCCCGGCCGACCTCGACGTCGCCCACTGCTCCACGGCCCTCGCCCTGCTGTACGGGGAGGCGTACGGGCTGGGCTTCCGCGAGCGGTACGAGGCACACGGCGGGCGCCGACTGGCCGACGGCGCCGACCACTTGTACTGGCGGCTCCTGGACGCGCTGGCCTACTCCCCCGACGCCGAGAAGGTCGCCGTACCCTGGCGCGAGCTGGGGCGCACGGATCTGACGCCGGAGGTGCTGGGCGGACGGCTCGGCGCGTATGTGGCGGGACTGCTGGAGCAGTACGGCTGACGGGAGCCGTACGGGTACGGCCGACGGCGGCTGTACGGAGATGGCTGACAGCGGTTGCCCGCGGTACGGCTGACAGCGGCTGTCCGGGTACGGGAGGCCGCGGTCAGACGCCCGGAGCCGCCTGGACCACTCCCGCCACCACGGCCGCGCCCAGTGCCGCGTGGTCGGCGAGGTTCTGGTCCGCGTAGCGCAGCGCGAAGTCCGCGACGGCGCGGTCGAAGGTGTCGGCGCCGCCGAGGTATCCGGCGATCGCCATGCGGTCGCCGGAGCGGGCGTGAGCGCGGGCCAGCGCGTTGCCGCACAGGCCGGCGTAGTTCTGGAGCCGGCGGGGGCTCATGCCCGCGACGTCCGCGGAGCCCTTCATGTCGCGCAGCTGGCGCCAGTAGAACGCCCGTCCCTGCGGCCCGGTCGTCCAGCCGAGGAAGATGTCGCTCGTCGCCTGCAGCAGCCGCTGACCGGCGACGACGCGATGCCCCGGATGGGCATAGGGGCCGTGGGGCAGATGCTCTTCGAGTATGGACTGTCCGGCCTCCTTGATCTGCAGGAACAGCGGGTCCTCCGCGTCCCGCCCGGCGAGCAGCACGATGAAGCAGCGGGTGCCGACGCTGCCCACGCCGACGACCTTGCGGGCGGCGTCGACGAAGCGGTAGCGGTCGAGGAGCAGGCGGCGCTCCTCGGAGAGCGTCGAGCGGTAGTCGCTGAAGGACTTGCGGAGCGAGGCCATGTCGGGGGCCCCTGCCGGTTCCAGCAGAGGCGGGTCGTGGACTATGCGGGGGCGTCCGTCGACGGTCCGGGTGAGTTTGCCGAGCGCGTGCAGGCTGGTGCGTCGGCGGGCGCGGGAGAGGGTCGACTCGACCTGCTTGCGGCGGCGGGCGGAGCGGACGAGCGGGAGCAGCTGGTCGGCGTCGATGCGCTCGTACCAGACGGCCAGCTCACCGTGCGCGGCGAGCCGCCGGATGCCCGTGCGGTATCCGCCCGCGGCGGCCTGGGCGGCGCGGCGGACCTGCTCCTCGGGGTACCCGTTCTCGCGGGCCGCGACGGCGACGCTGGCCGCGAGCCGTTTGACGTCCCACTCGAAGGGCCCGGGAAACGTCTCGTCGAAGTCGTTGAGGTCGAAGAGCAGGGTGCGTTCCGGGGAGGCGTACAGGCCGAAGTTCAGCAGGTGCGCGTCTCCGCACAGCTGCACCATGAGTCCGGTGTGCGGCTGGGCCGCCAGGTCGGCGGCCATGACGGCGGCGGCGCCGCGCAGGAACGCGAACGGCGACGCCGTCATCCGCCCGTACCGGATCGGCAGCAGCTCCTGGAGCCGGTCCCTGCCCTGCCGTTCGAGTACGGCGACGGGATCGGGGCGCCCGGCGGCCGGGATCCAGCCGGCGTGCGAGGAACGTGGCGCGCGTTTGCGGGCCGCCTTGCCCTGGGCGGCGCGATCCGCCGGGGTGACCGCGGCGCCGTTCTGGACCACGGTCGTCAGTGCCGCACAGCTCGGGCGACGTCGGCGGTGACGTCGCCGGAGAGTGCGCGGTTGCTGCGGGCGGTGGCGTCCTTGGAGGCACCCGCCGCGACGTCGCTCACCGTGACGACGACCGTGTCGAGGAGGTTGCCGCTCTTGTCGCGGAAGTTGACCTGGACGGCGTAAGACTTCTGCGAGGAGGCGGGGTTGGTGACGGTCACCTTGGCGGTGGCGCGGCCGTCGGAGGCGGTGGTCACGTGGGGGTCGACCTTCACATCGCCCTTGGCGTTCACACCGTTCTTGACCTCGTCGAGTTTCCGGCCGGCCTCGGCGGTCGCCGAGGCCAGCGCCTCGCCGGCCGCGGACGCGGCGGACGCGGCCTTGGAGACGGTGCTCGCGGGGGTGTTGTCGTCCGAGCAGCCGGTCAGGGAGGCGGCCAGGGCCGTCGCCGCGGCCGCCGTCAGGATCAGTCCTCGTATGCCGTGCCCCTGCATGGAATCTCCCGACGTGCTCCTCGTGCGTTCTCTTCCGGAACCCGCTCGCCGCGGTGGTCTCAGTCAAGGCTGTGAGCAGGGCGTGCGCATGCCGGGTACGGCGAACGGGTGAGTCGCGCCCGCTGCTGGTCGCATGTTCGAGAGGATGAGGGCACGGGACATCGCGGGATGGGCTGGAGGCGGAGTGGGCGGGAAGCTGCGGCACATCGGGGTGGTCGGTGGCTGGGCTCAGCGGGCCGACGGTGAGGTGGTGTGGCGGTCGCTGGACCCGGAGGGACTCGGGCGGGATGCTCGTGATGCCTTCTCCGCGGAGGCGGCGCGCCTGCAGGCGTGGCTGGGGACGACCCGGGTGACCCCACGCTTCCGGACACCACTGGAGCGGGAGCTGTCGTCGGGGTGAGTTTTCGCCCCCTCCGCCCCTTCCCGTCCCGTCCCTGGGGGCTGCGCCCCCAGACCCCCGCTTAAAAGATCGCGCAGTTCCCCGCGCCCCTTTCAGGGGCGCGGGGAACTGCGCGAACAACCCCCACCCGGCTCAGCGCGAGTACCTCATCAGCGCGCGGACCATGTGGCAGGTGGTGTCCGACGGCGGGTGGATGCCGATGAGTTCCGCGGTGCTGCGTATCTTCTCGTTGCGGGCCTGGTTCGGCATGTAGACACCGGAGTCGAGCAGAGCGATCGCAAGGCGCATCGCCTTGAGCCGGCGATTGTGCGTGACATACCACTCGCGGGGACGCCCCGGCGGCAGCGGGCGCTTCTCCACGGGGTCGTACGGCAGGTCCAGCAGGACCGCCCTCTTGGACGTGGACTGAGTGGGCAGCGGCTTCAGTGCGGCAGCGGGCACAGGCATCCTCCTGTCGCGGTCAGGGAACCGTCCGGACCCCCCGGCGGCACCCTCGAACACTGCTTCTATTCTACCGCCAACCACTGACAAAAGCCGCTGGCCACACGGGCTTTGGGGGTGCCGTGACAGCAGCGGATGAGGATGTCTGACGTAACGTGTGCGGCATGGAGATCTGGATCAACCCGGCCTGTTCGAAGTGCCGCAGCGCCCTGAGCCTGCTCGACGCGGAGGGCGCCGACTACACGGTGCGCCGATACCTGGAGGACGTACCGACCGAGGACGAGATCCGTGGTGTGCTCGATCGCCTCGGACTGGAACCGTGGGACATCACGCGCACCGAGGAGGCCGTCGCCAAGGAGCTGGGGCTCAAGGAGTGGGCCCGGGACGCCGGTTCGCGGGACCGGTGGATCACGGCGCTGTCCGAGCACCCCAAGCTGATCCAGCGGCCGATCATCACCGCGGAGGACGGAACGGCGGTCGTGGCGCGCACGGATGAGGCGGTACGGGACGCCTTGTCCCGTTAGACGCACGGGACGTCCCGAGTTCCCCGCCGAAGTCGGCAACTCGCTTGTGATCCAAGCCACTTCAGTGACTCCTGTGACTATTGAGTAACCCCGTTCGGTATCTCGTACATAGCGACGTACCACTCCCCCTCACCCAGGAGGCGTGCATGTCGCGTAGGAGAACTCTCAGCACCAAGAAGAAGCTCGCACTGCTGGTCAGCGCCGCGGCCGTGGCCGGAGGCGGGGCCTTCGCCCTGGCCGCCACCTCGAACGCGGCGTCGGTGCAGAACGCGCAGACCTCGACGGTCTGCAAGGGCCTTGCCACCGCGCTCGGCAACAACCAGAAATTCATCGACGGCCAACGGGCCAAGCCCGACGCTCAGTCGGCAGCCCGGATCGCCAACCGCGAGGCCGTCATCGCGCAGATCAAGGTCCAGCAGGAGGCATCGGGCTGCACGGTCGGGGAGTCGGCTCAGGACTCCCAGGCCGGCGCGCAGCCCGAGCAGTCGGCTCCGGCAGCCTCGGCTCCGGCAGCGTCGGCTCCGGAGCAGTCCGCGCCCGCGCAGAGTGCACCCGCGGACAACGCCGGTGGCGCCGCCGCCGGTCAGCAGGTCTGTGCCGGCTCGACCGTGACACTCTCCGGTGAGGGCGGCGCCCCGGCGGCGTCCAGCAACCAGTTCCCGGCCGGGACGAAGCTCAAGGTCACGAACCTGGACAACAACAAATCCACGACCGTGGAGGTCACCTCGGTGTCCGGCAGCTGCGTCCTGCTGAACAACGCGGCGTTCGAACAGGTTCGGGAGCCCGGCAAGTTCCTGATCCGCAAGGCCCGTATCGAGAAGGTGGGGTGACATCCGGCCATCCGGACACCCGTCGTCGGCCCTGTTGCTCTCCGCCGGGAGCAACAGGGTCGACGCGTGAGAACACGCCCATATCGCGCTCACTCTCATCGCATACGAGCCGTCGCTCGGCAAAAGCAACGGGGCCGACGGGATCGGCCGGGCCGCCGATCGCGGTCGCGAACCCTCCCGCGCTGACGCTCCCGTCGCGAGAGGGCGAGTGAGAACGCGCACACACAGCCCAGGTAACACGGGGTTCACATTCGGGCAATGATCGGGAAATCGCCTGTTGACAGGCTGCCGGGCATCCCCAGCGGCGCCCCAGTGCCGCAGCGCCGCAGCACCCGCAGTGCGACTCAAGACCCACCCCGAAGGATGTGGCCCGTGAGCTTCAAGGCTGAGTACATCTGGATCGACGGCACCGAGCCGACGGCCAAGCTCCGTTCCAAGACGAAGATACTGGGCGACGACGCCAAGGGTGCTGAGCTGCCGATCTGGGGCTTCGACGGCTCCTCCACGAACCAGGCCGAGGGGCACGCCTCGGACCGCGTACTCAAGCCCGTGGCCAGCTTCCCGGACCCGATCCGCGGCGGCGACGACATCCTCGTCATGTGCGAGGTCCTCAACATCGACATGACGCCGCACGAGTCCAACACCCGTGCCGCGCTGGCCGAGGTCGCGGAGAAGTTCGCCGCGCAGGAGTCGATCTTCGGCATCGAGCAGGAGTACACCTTCTTCAAGGGTTCGCGCCCGCTCGGCTTCCCCGAGGGCGGCTTCCCGGCCGCGCAGGGCGGCTACTACTGCGGTGTCGGCGCGGACGAGATCTTCGGCCGTGACGTCGTCGAGGCGCACCTGGACAACTGCCTCAAGGCGGGCCTCGGCATCTCCGGCATCAACGCCGAGGTCATGCCCGGTCAGTGGGAGTTCCAGGTCGGCCCGCTGGCGCCGCTGGAGGTCTCGGACCAGCTGTGGGTCGCCCGCTGGCTGCTCTACCGCACCGCCGAGGACTTCGGCGTCTCCGCGACGCTGGACCCGAAGCCGGTGAAGGGCGACTGGAACGGCGCGGGCGCGCACACCAACTTCTCCACCAAGGCGATGCGCGAGGGCTACGACGCGATCATCACCGCGTGCGAGTCGCTGGGCGAGGGCTCCAAGCCGATGGACCACGTCAAGAACTACGGCGCCGGCATCGACGACCGCCTGACGGGCCTGCACGAGACCGCCCCGTGGAACGAGTACAGCTACGGCGTCTCCAACCGCGGTGCCTCGGTCCGCATCCCGTGGCAGGTCGAGAAGGACGGCAAGGGCTACATCGAGGACCGCCGCCCCAACGCCAACGTCGACCCGTACGTGGTGACGCGTCTGCTCGTCGACACCTGCTGCTCCGCCCTGGAGAAGGCCGGCCAGGTCTGATTCATCCTGCCTGAGTGAGAGGGCGTCCACCGTCGCGGTGGGCGCCCTCTCACGTTGTCAGTGGGGCGTGCCATGGTTGGCCCATGGAGATCGACAAGTCCCTCGCCATCAAGGTCGAGACGGAGAACTGGCAGACACACGCGCGGATTTCGGCGGAACTGCTGCGCGAGCTGGTGCACCGGATCGGGGGCGAGGGCGACCACTATCTGGTCGTGCAGCGGATACCGGACATCCCGGATGTCTTCATCCAGGTGTGGCACAAGAGCGGTGCGGACTACCGGCTGGAGTACCGAGACGGCCGTGAGCTGTTCTTCGGGACCGATCTCGTGGACCCCGGCCGGGTCGCGGACGCCATGGCGGGCTGGGCGCGGCGGGAGAACGGCTGGGACGCGGGCATCGACTGGGCTCCGGTCGACGTCGACGCCCCCGAGGAGGTCCCCGAGCTGCCGCAGGACGTACGGGAAGAGGTCGAGGAGCGGGTGCGGGAGCTGCTGCGCTGCGGGTACGACAGCCGGGCCCAGTTGACCGAGGACGCGGAGGAGTGGCTGGTCGACGGGGATCACCGGCCGGTGTCCAAGTCCCAGGCCCGACAGCTCGTGGACCGGCTGTGGCTGGAGCGGATCGCCGAGATGGAGACCTGGGAGGGGGACACCGACCCGGAGCGCCTCACGCGGGCCTTCGAGGCGCTCGACGCGGACGGCATCACCGCGTGCGAGAACTTCACCTGCTGCCGCACGTGCGGTACGGCGGAGATTGCCGACGAGCGGCGCGAAGGAGCTCGCGGCTTCGTCTACTTCCACTCGCAGTGCACAAAGAGCGCGGCCGCCGGGCACGGGCTGACCCTGCTGTACGGCGGGTTCGACGGCTCGGCCGAGACCACCGCGGCCGTCGGACGTGACGTCGTCGCGGCGCTCGGCGCCGCCGGGCTGTCCACGGAGTGGGACGGTTCTCCGGACAACGCGATCACGGTTGCGGCCCTGGCATGGCACAAACGCCTGGTCGGATAAGGGGACGCAACGTCAAGTTCACGCCAAGGAAGCGTCCGACCCGTGAGAGGAGTCTCCTGTCCGTCTCCGGCTTCTGCTTCAATGGGTTCATGGCCAGCTTTCAGAAGTACACCGCGACGGGTCGCCATGACCTCGAGCCCTTCTGGCCTTCTCGTCAGCACCACGACTTCGACCGGGTGTGTTGCCGCGCGATGAACGCGCCGGCCCTCTAAAGCCGTACACCCCGGCCTTCGGCCAGCGCGCACGACGTACGTCCTCGACGGCCCCGACCACGAACTCGCGGTCGTCGACCTTCCCGACGAACTCCTCGCGCGAAAGAGCTGACCTCTCATGGCGACCACTCGTTCCTTCTCCTCCGTCGCGACCGCTCCCACCCCGTCCGCCGCACCGTCCCGGCATCGTCTCCGTGCCGTCGACCGGGACGAGGTGGTGGATGTCGCCGACTTCCTGCCGCCGGGTGCCACCTGGCTGCCCGCTCCCCAGCACGCCCTGCCCGTACTGCCGGGGCAGCCGCCGATGATCGGCTACCTGGTCCTCGTACCGGCCGACCAGCAGTCCGTGCTGCCGGTCGCCGTGCCGGACCGGCCCGAGCCGTCGGCGACCGCCGACGGTGGCGACCCGCTCGTCCACATCGACGCGGTGCAGCGCACCGCCGAGGTCGACGGCCGGCCGCTCGACCTCACCTATCTCGAGTTCGAGCTGCTCTCCCATCTCGTCGCACACCCGAACCGGGTGCACACCCGCGACCAGTTGGTCACCACGGTGTGGGGCTATGGGCACGTGGGCGACGGGCGGACCGTCGACGTGCACGTGGCACGGCTGCGGCGCAAGCTCGGGGCGCAGCACCGGCAGACGATCCAGACCGTGCGGCGGGTCGGGTACAAGTACGCGCCGCCGACGGCGCGTTGACCGTACGTCGGGGCTGAGAGCCCCTCGCGGCGGATCTTCTGTCAGCAGATTGCGGTTCCGTCCGGTGGGGCGCCCGTGCAGAGTCGTCGTATGACACGAAGACTTCTGATACTGGGCGGTACCGAGTTCGTGGGGCGGGCGGTCGTGGAGGCGGCGCTCGGCCACGGCTGGGACGTGACCGTCTTCCACCGGGGGCGGCATGAACCCCCGGGCGGGGTGCGGTCGTTGCACGGTGACCGCACCGCGCCCGACGGTCTCGCGGCCCTTGCCGAAGGCGAGTGGGACGTCGTCGTCGACACCTGGTCGGCGGCGCCGCGGGCCGTCCGGGACACCGCGCGGCTGCTGGCCGGCCGGGTTTCTCGGTACGTGTACGTGTCGAGCTGTTCCGTGTACGCGTGGGCGCCGGCCGCCGGATACGCCGAGGACGCGCCCCTTGTGGAGGGGGCGGCCGCGGATGCGGAGCAGACGGACTACGCGCGGGACAAGCGGGGCGCTGAGCTGGCCGTGCTCGACGCCTTCGGCGCGGAGGGGTCGCTGCTGGTGCGGTCCGGGTTGATCCTCGGGCCGTACGAGAACATCGGGCGGCTGCCGTGGTGGCTGAACCGGATCGCGCGGGGTGGTCCCGTGCTCGCGCCCGGGCCGCGTGATCTGCCGCTCCAGTACGTCGATGTCCGTGACCTCGCCGAGTGGATTGTCGGGGCCGCGGAGGTGGGGCGGGAGGGGGCGTTCAACCTCGTCGGTCCGCAGGGGCATACGACGATGGGGGGTCTCCTCGACGCGTGCGTTCGGGCCACGGGGGCCCAGGTGGAGCTCCGGTGGACCGACCCCGATGTCGTGCTCGATGCAGGGATCGAGCCGTGGACTCAGCTGCCGGTGTGGGTGCCGCCCGGGAGTGATCTCCATGCCGCCCTCCACTCGGCGGATGTCTCCCGCGCGGTGCGCGCCGGGCTTCGGTGCCGGGCCGTCTCCGAGACCGTCGCCGATACGTGGAGCTGGCTCCAGAGCCTTGGCGGGGTTGCGCCGCTGCGGGCCGATCGGCCGGGGGTGGGACTGGACCCGGCGGTGGAGTCGAAGGTACTCGGTGTGTGACCAGGGTTTCGCCCCCTCCGCCCCTGCCCGTCCCGCCCCTGGGGGCTGCCGCCCCCAGACCCCCGCCCAAAGACCGCGCAGTTCCCCGCGCCCCTAAAGAGGGGCGCGGGGAACTGCGCGATCAACCCCCACCGGTCCGCAGCCGAAGGCTGGTACGGGACGGGCAGGGGCGGAGGGGGCGAACAGAACTCACCGCACCAGCAGCCGGGGAGGTGTTGCTGGCACCACCCCCGCCGGGGTGCCCAGCCCAGTGACCCGAGCAGGCGGGTCGGTGAGACTGAGGGATATGGAGACGGAGAGAGGTGGGGTCCGCGGGCGAGGCAGGGAGGCCGTCGTGGCCGGGGTGCGGGGGCTCGGGGTCGCCGTGCTGGGGCCGGCCGGGTCGATCACCCTGTTCGTGCTGGCCGTTGTGTCGATCGTCCTCGTGCCGCTCGGCCCGGGAATCGTCACGACCCCCTGGGTGCTGAATGGCGTGCGGGCCTTCGCGGACGCGCGGCGGATCGTCGCCGCGCGGTGGTGCGGGGTGCGGATTCCGGCCGTGTACCGCCCGGTCCCCGAGGGGGCCAACCCCTGGACGCGGTGTTTCGGGATGCTCTCGGACCCCGCCACCTGGCGGGACCTGGGCTGGCTGCTGGTCGACATGACCGCCGGTTTCGTCACCGCGGTACTGCCCGCCGCGCTGGTCTTCTACCCGGTGGAGGGATTCGCGCTCGCCCTGGGGCTGTGGCAGGTCTTCACCGACGGCACGCATGTCGGGTGGTGGTACGGCTTCGTCCCGATCTCGGGGCAGGGATCCGCCCTCCTCGCGGCCGTCCTCGCCGCCGTACTCCTCGTCGGTGCCTACCACCTCTCCCCGCCCCTCCTGCGCCTCCACTTCCAGCTCACCCGCTCGGTGCTCGCCGCCGGGCAGGGCGAACTCGCCGAGCGGGTACGCGTGCTGACCGAGACGCGGCGCGCCGCCGTCGACACCTCGGCGGCCGAACTGCGGCGCATCGAGCGGGACTTGCACGACGGCGCGCAGGCGCGGCTCGTCGCGATGGGCATGGATCTGGGGACCATCGAGGCGTTGATCGAGAAGGACCCGCTGAAGGCGAAGGAGCTGCTCGCGCAGGCCCGGCAGTCCTCCGCCGACGCGCTGACCGAACTGCGCGATCTCGTCCGGGGCATCCATCCGCCCGTGCTCGCCGAGCGCGGACTCGGCGATGCCGTACGGGCGTTGGCGCTGCGGCTGCCCCTCGCGACGGAGGCGGACGTCAGCCTCCCCGGCCGAGCCGAGGCACCCGTCGAGTCCGCCGCGTACTTCGCCGTCAGCGAGGTGCTGACCAACGCGGTCAAGCACTCCGGCGCCGACCGTGTCTGGGTCGATGTCCACCACGCGGACGGCATGCTGCGCATCGCGGTCACCGACAACGGCAAGGGTGGCGCGCGGATCGGGGCGGGCACGGGCCTGGCCGGAGTCGAGCGGCGACTCGGTACATTCGACGGCGTCCTGGCCGTCAGCAGCCCCGCGGGCGGTCCCACCATGGTCACCATGGAGATCCCTTGCGCGTTGTCCTAGCCGAAGACCTGTTCCTGCTGCGCGACGGACTGGTCCGGATGCTCCAGGCGTACGACTTCGAGATCGCCGCGGCCGTCGAGAGCGGTCCCGAACTCAGCCGCGCGCTGGCCGAGTTGGAGCCGGACGTGGCCGTGGTCGACGTACGGCTGCCGCCGTCGCACACGGACGAGGGGCTGCAGTGCGCGCTTCAGGCCCGGCGTAACCGGCCCGGGCTGCCGGTGCTCGTGCTGTCGCAGCACGTGGAGCAGTTGTACGCGCGGGAGCTGCTCGCCGACGGCACGGGCGGGGTCGGTTATCTGCTCAAGGACCGGGTGTTCGACGCGGAGCAGTTCATCGATGCCGTACGGCGGGTCGCGGCGGGCGGTACGGCGATGGACCCCCAGGTCATCCAGCAGTTGCTGTCGCGACGCTCCACCGTCGACCAGCCGCTCGGGCGGCTCACCCCGCGCGAGCTGGAGGTGCTCGAACTGATGGCGCAGGGGCGGTCGAACGCAGCGATCGCCGCCCAACTCGTGGTCACGGAACGGGCGATCGCGAAGCACACCTCCAACATCTTCGCCAAGCTGGGCCTGGAGGTCTCGGACGACGACAACCGACGCGTCCTCGCGGTGCTGGCCTATTTGGATCAGGGCGCCCGCTGAATATCAGTCAAAAAGCACCGTCAAACCTGAATGGGAAGATCAACTCCCGGAGAAACGGGGGTTTCTGGGCCCATTGTGCCGGAATTGACCTCACGAACTTCTAAGATTTTCCGAGGTTTCTGAACACCTCACGCGCCCCGTGCGTATGGAATGGCGCCGCTTCACTCCTGTCGGGCGCCTCGATGCCCCCGCAAGGAAGTCAGAGGAGTTCCATGGGACGCAACATACGAAAACGCCGTTCGCCGCTGGCCGTTCGCGCCGTTGCAGCGTCGGCAGCTCTCGCGATCGGCGGGGGCGGGCTGATCTGGGCGAATTTCTACGCCTCGGCACACGAGGAGAACAATTCTCCCAACACCACGAAGGCCGCCTCCGCCCAGGTCGCCACGATCAGCTGCCCCGATGTCGGGCAGAAACTCTCCGACGTGCCGAACAAGGCCCGCACGGAGGTCGACGGCGAGCTCGCCACGCTCGACCAGCAGATCACCGACGCGTACCAGCGTCTGGCCACCACGCGGGACGCGCAGGCCAAAGACGCCAGTTTCGTCCAGAACTCCGTGCTCGGGCCGCTCAAGGACCGGCGCGCGGCGATCATCGACCGGATCCAGCTGGAGATCACCCGGGTCGGCGGTACCGCACCGGACTCGCTGGACGGTCTCGCCACGTGTACCGGAACGACCGCGGACCAGGCTCAGACCAACGCGGGGGGCGGCTGGAACAACAACGGCGGCCAGAACAACGGGGGCGCCACGGCCAGCGCGGCCCCGAGCGCGTCGGCCAGCCAGCCGGCCGGTAACGGCGGTCAGCAGGGTGGCAACGGCGGTCAGCAGGCCGGCAATGGCGGTCAGGCCGGAAACGGTCCCGTCGCCGCCGACTTCGTGGACATCACGAAGGTCCAGCCGAATGTCGCTCAGAAAGCACGGACCCGGGCCGGCGGCTCGTCCGGCACCTTCACGAGCCTGTGCGGCGTGAACGCCAACAAGAAGTTCAACACCGACAACGTGATCGTGGCGCCCGGCGTGACCAACGGTGCGCACCACCTGCACGACTACGTCGGCAACCAGTCGAACGACGCGTTCGCCAACAACGACACGTTCGCGGCGGCCCAGACCAGCTGCCAGAACCAGGGCGACAAGTCGTCGTACTACTGGCCGGTCGTCCGTATCCAGAACGGTACGCAGGACTTCGACCAGAACAACGACGGCGGTGGCAAGGAAGGCAACGTCGGCGCGATCCAGCAGGCCAAGCAGGCGCAGATCAAGTTCGTCGGTAATCCGAAGAGCAAGGTCGTCGCGATGCCGAAATTCCTGCGGATCATCACCGGTGACGCGAAGACCACGACCAACGGCCTCGCGAACGCCAACGCCCACTGGAGCTGCACCGGCTTCGAGAACAAGGTGCAGCTGACGACGCAGTACCCGATCTGCCCCCAGGGCAGCAGCGTGGTGCGCACGTTCAAGTTCCAGAGCTGCTGGGACGGCCAGAACATCGACAGCGCGAACCACCGTACGCACGTGGCCTTCGCCGACGCCCAGGGCAACTGCGCAAACGGCTTCAAGGCGATCCCGCAGCTGACGATGCGTCTGGTGTACAACGTGCCGGCGCCGACCATCCAGAACGGACAGGTCAAGAACGCCTACGCGGTGGACGGCTTCCCCGAGCAGCTCCACAAGCCCGCGACCGACCACGACGACTTCATCAACGTCTTCGACGAGAACGAGATGAACAAGGTGGTCAACTGCATCAACACCGGCCAACGCTGTAAGTGACCCACTGAGAAGGCCGGTGGCGGGATCTCCCGTCACCGGCCTTCGTCACTGTCGCGGGAGCAAGCCCCCCAAGTCCTGCGCGGTCAGCCGCTGTGGTGACCGGAGTGCGCGGTCTCGGTTCCCCCACCACCGCTACTCCCCGAGTGGTGCGAGGCCCCCTCCTCCACGGTCCCGCCGAGCTGGCCGCGCAGCGTCGCGACCATCTTCTGGTCCCCCACAGCGACCCACTTGGCGCCGACGAGGTACGAGCCGCCGTAGTCCTTGGCCCCGTTGAGCCACTCGCGCTGACCGCGGTCGGTGGCGAAGGTCGCCAGGATGAACTTGCCGTCGCTGATCCTGCAGACGCCCTGGCGGATCTCGTCGGCGTCCGTCTGGATGTCCGGCTTGCACTTCACCTCGGCCGCCAGGTCCTCCAGGCTGCCGGTCGCGGTGGCCGGAACCCTGTCCTCGGTGGCCGCCTTGTCGCCCGATCCGCCGCAGCCGGTCAGCGCCAGCAGGGCCACGGCCGCCCCGGCCAGAAGCTTCTCGCGTGTCAACCTCATACGTTCCTCCGGTACCTGTCGGCGCTCACGCCGATAAGAGCCCCGGCGGGGACTCTGCCTTCGATACGGCTCCCGGGCGCCCCGTGCTCAATCGACCGCTGTTCCATGGGGCAAAGCCGATGCCCCCAGGGGCACAGGTGTGCGAGGGTGTCCCCCGTGAACGAAGACTGGGAAGAGCGTACGGCGGCCGTCTGGGCCACGTTCGGCGCCTACGAAGAAGCAGGGGCGGCGGGCGAGGCGGACTTCCGGGCGGTGATCGACGCGCTGGTGGCCGAACTGCCCGCCGACAGCCCTCTCGGACCGTTCGAGCAGGCCTGCGCCTGGGACTCGACAGGCCATTCGGACAAGGCCGCGCCCCTGTACCGAGAGGCGCTCGCACGCGGCCTCAACGGTTACAAGGGCCGACGCGCCAAGATCCAGCTCTCCAGCTCGCTGCGGAACATCGGACAGGCGGACGAGGGGGTCAAGCTCCTCACTCCCGAACTCGACGCGCCGTCGGACGAGTTGGACGACGCGGTACGCGCCTGTCTCGCCCTGTGTCTGTCCAGCCTGGGCCGCGACCGCGAGGGCCTCTCGCTCGTCCTCGGCGCCCTCGCGCCCCATCTGCCGCGCTACCAGCGCTCGATGGCGAACTACGCACGCCTGCTCGTCGAGCCCGAGGAGTAACTCCCCGGGGCAGGTGACCATCCGCCGATTCGCTCGTTTTGCTGAACGTGCCGTCACAGGATCTAGCCCCGCGCCCCGCACCCTCCTCAGGACCCGTCGTCGACGTCGAGCAGGCCGAGGCCGCGCTCGTCGAGCACTATCCGCGGCTCGTCCGGCTCGCCTATCTGGTGCTGCCGCCGAGCCTCGGCCGCAACCGCAGGGTGCTGACCGCACACGCCCTCACCCAGCGCGCGCTGCCGCGGGGCCGTACGTCGGGTGACTCGTCGGTCATCCCGGCCCAGCAGTCGGGCGGCGGCCGCGACGGCGACCCGGGCTACACCTTCGTACGTCTCCAAGTGGTGCGTACCGCCCTGGAGGCGGGCCTGCCGCTGAAGCGGCGGGCGTGGCCCAAGCGGTCCCAGCTGCCGCCGCTGCTGCCTCAGGTGTGGGGTCTCAGGCTCTTCCCGCGCTCCGGGGGTGCCGACGAACTCGCCCTGGACCAGCGGCTGTCCGCGCTCTCCGCGCCCGCCCGCGCCGCGTATGTGCTGCGCGGTCTGGAGAAGCTGTCCGACGAGGACGTTCAGAAGGTGCTGACGGCGGCGGGGGTCGAGGACCCGCGTGCCGCGCTCACCGAGGCCGGTGGTGTGGAAGCCCGGGACTCCCTCCTCAACTCCCCCGAGTTCGACCCCTGCTCACTGCACGCCCGGCCCACCGACCTGATGCGGCGCAGGCAGCACATGAAGGCCGCGCTCGCCGCCACCGCGGCCGTGGCCGTATGCGGCGCGCTGCTCGGCCTGCCCGGCGACGGGTGGGGCCCGGACGGCGCCGCAGCTCCCTCGTACGCGCAGAACCCGGCGGCCGAAGCCGCCCTGAACCCCGCGCAGTTGACGAGGGTGGCCGCCACGGCATGGGAGTCGTCCGCGCGCACCGACTTCTCCGTGTGGCCGGCCCGCGGGAACCTCGTCGAGGACACCGCCCTGCTGCGCCGCGCCCTCGCCGTATGGGCCAGGCCCGGCGAGGCCGTTCAGGTCTCGGCGACGCCCGGCACCCCCTCCGGCGCCCCGCCCGGACCGCCGCAGCTGCTGTACGCGGGAGACGTGGACCAGGCGCGTGTGGTGCTCCTCTACGACGGTCTGCGCATCGCGCGTTACGCCGAGCCGAAGGACGGCACCAGCGGGGCGGCCCTCGACTTCGCGCGCGTCGACGGGGCGACCGGGGCCGAGGCGGACGCGGTCGTGCTGGACCGGGCCGACAGCAACGTCCGCTATCTCACGGCCCCTTGGGTGACCAAGGCCGCGGAGCGCGATCTGCTGAAGCCGTCCTCCGGAGCGATGGACCTCACCCTCTCGGCCGACGGCGTGACCTCCCCGCTGGCCAGCCCGGCCCAGCACACCGGCTCATGCGCCTCGTGGAACGTGCTCCAGCTGAAGGACGACTCGGGCACCCACCTGATGACCGACCTCGGCGAACTGACCCCGGCCCACCTCACCGCCGGCCGCCCTTCGGCACCCCACGAGGCGTCCGGCGCCCAGGCCCTGCGCAGCTGGTCGCCCTTCGCCTGCTCCCTTGCCTCCGTACGCTCACAGGGCGTGCGGTCCGTGAACGCCTGGCAGTACGCGGAGCAGCCGCTGCCCGACGCGAGCGGCAGCGCGGAGTGGGTCTGCACCCGGGCCGACACCTGGCGGGGCGGCGGCACACGGGTGCTCGCCCAGTTCCACACCCCGGGCAGCGCGTACGGGGCGGTCGCCGCGAAGGCCGAGAACTCCCCGGCGTGCGGCGCGCGCGACCCCCACGTGCTGGCCGGGGTGCTGTGGAAGTCGGCGGCGGGGTCCTGGTACCTGCTGGCGGCGGGCAGCCGGGACACCGACGCGATCCGGGCGACGGGCGGGGCGCGCGGGGCGTCCCAGGGCAACCTGCTGGCCGTACGGACCAAGCAGGGCGCGCAGGCGGACCTCAAGGGAACGCTGAGCGACGGCAGGTCGATCGGCGCGCTGCGATAGGTGCGTCCCCTCGGGCCCGCGGGCCCGTCAGCGGTTGAAGGACTGGCCTATGTACAGGAAGCCATCGGCCGGCAGACCGAGACCGGTCGCGGTGAACTCCTTGGAGCCGGTGGCCGTGGTGCCCGTGGCGCTGCCCGGGAGCGTCCACAGGCCGCCGGTGTGGTTGCTCACCCCCGCCTCGTCGACGGCGTAGACCCCGATCATGGCGTCGCCGCGACCGTCGCCGTTGACGTCGGTGACCTTGGCGCCTGCTCCGAACCCACCCTCCGCGACCGCGGAGCCGGGCACACCCGGCGTGTTCTGGGTGAACGCGGTGGAGCCGCGCCCGGTCACTCCGCCCGGCCCGCCCGGCAGGATGGTGACCTTGCCGGCATTCGTCAGGTAGCTGTGGTTCTCGAGGGGGCTGGTGGCGATGATGTCCAGGTAGCCGTCGCCGTTGACGTCGCCGACGGCGACCTGCTGGCCGAAGTTGTCGCCGCCGGTGTCGGAGTTGGTGTCCGGCACTCCGGGCGTGTCCTGGCTGAAGTGGACCGGCTTGCGGGTCGTGTCCTGGCCGTTCGCACCGCCGTGGACGACGATGAACTCGCCCTTGTAGTTCAGCGCGAAGGGTTGCGGGACGATGATGTCGTCGTGGCCGTCGTGGTCGAGGTCACCGACGGCCAGGCGCTCGCCCTGACGGTGGTAGAGCTGGGCGCCCGCTTCGTTCTTCAGGTAACCGATGTCCGTGAAACCGTCGGCGCCCCCGCGCAGCACATGGATCTTGTCCGTGTTGCCCAGCGTCATGGTGTCCCAGGACACCACAAGGTCGGTGATGCCGTCGCCGGTCACGTCTCCCGGGACCAGCATGGTGTCGGCGTAGGAGGGCAGTCCGGTCAGCCCCAGTGCCTTGCGGGAGGCGGGCGCGCCGGTGCGGTCGATCGGGCCGTACAGCACCGTGCCGGCCTCGCCCCCGCGGCCGTAGCCGACGGCCAGGTCCCGCTTGCCGTCGCCGTTGAAGTCGCCGGACGTGAGGTCCTGGCCGGCCAGCAGGTTCTGGACGGCGGGCGTGCCGAGCTTCGCGGTCGTGGCGCCGTGGTAGGTCAGGCCGTTCGGGCCACCCCAGATCAGCGTCACCTGACCGACGTCGGACCAGGAGGTGCCGCCGGAGGTGTAGTCCTCTCCGTTGGCCGAGACGGCCAGGTCCGCGTAGCCGTCGCCGTCGAAGTCGCCGGTCGTGGTGGCGTGGCCGAACCAGTCGGTGGACTCGGCAGTGCCGGGCACCCCGGCGGTGTTCTGAGTGATCAGCTTGCGGTGGCTGCTGCTGAGGCCGCTCGCCGAGCCGTAGAGCACCATCACGGCGCCACTCTTGTTGCGGTCCAGCGGCGAGTGGAACGGCAGGTTGAGGACGACGTCGCCATAGCCGTCGCCGTTGAAGTCGTCCACGAGTTTCTTGGCCGGGGCCGCCGCGGCGGTGGGGGCGGAGGTCGCCACGAGGCCGCCGACGGCCAGGGCGGCCGTGGCGGCGCAGGCGAGGACACGTCTGAGGGGCAGGTGCACTGCGGGGTCTCCTGTGGGATACGTGCGGTTCGACGCGTAGGTGACCTGTGTGCCGAGGGATTGGTTGTACGGAACCCGTGAGTCCGTCTACCCGCGGAGCCGTTCGCCCGTCACGGCGTCTTCGCACAAGCCGCTGCAAGAGGGTTCCCGGCGGACTTACCCGTCAGTACATTGACAGCATGTCTAACAAGCAGACCCGGCTGCCCTGGCCGGTCGAGTCCGAGCGAGTGGCGCTCAAGGCGCGGAAGGTGTCTTTCTCCTGGGAGGACACGCCGCTGCACTGGGTGCCGGGGGATCCCTTCGCCACGCACACCATCAATGTGCTGCATCTGCTGCTGCCGGCCGGTGAGCGCTGGTTCGTGCATGTGTACAAGCAGGTGCTGCCCTACATCCGGGACGAGCGACTGCGCGAGGACGTCATCGGCTTCATCGGCCAGGAGGCCATGCACGCGCAGGCGCACGACGAGGTACTCCCCCACCTCAAGGAACTCGGCCTGGACCCGACGCCGTACACCGCCCAGGTCGACTGGCTCTTCGAGAAGCTGCTCGGCGACCGCACGCTGCCGCCGGGCAAGGCCCGCAAGTGGTGGCTGGTGGAGCGAGTCGCCATCATCGCGGCCATCGAGCACTACACCGCCTTCCTCGGCAACTGGGTACTGAACGCGGAGGAGTTGGACCGGCGAGGCGCCGACCCGACCATGCTGGACCTGCTGCGCTGGCACGGTGCGGAGGAGGTCGAGCACCGGTCCGTGGCGTTCGAGCTGTTCATGCACGTCGACGGAAGCTACCGGCGGCGCGCACGGACCTGGGCGACCGCCTTCACGGCGCTGGTCTTCCTGTGGCAGCGCGGGGTGCGGTTCTTCATGAAGAACGACCCGACGCCGGTGGCGGGCAGGGCGAGCTTCAAGGACTTCTACGTCAGTGGGAAGCAGGGCGTGCTGCCGTCGACCGGGGACATGCTCAGGTCGATCCCCCGCTATCTCAGCCGCGCCTATCACCCGTCCCAGGAGGGGTCGACCGAGCAGGCCGTCGCCTATCTCGCCTCCTCGCCCGCGGCGACGGCGGCGGACCGGAGGATGGCCTGATGCCCCGGCTGCGGACCGTCGTCACCGTCGCCGGTGCGGCCCTGCTCGTCAGGCGCGCCATGCGCCGCCGGATCGAGGCCTCGCCGCTGTGGCCGCTGCCCGCCCTGGAGAACCCCGTCTCCGGCCGGCCGCGCTCGCGGGCACTGCGTCTGCTGGTCACCCGGCACGAGCGGGTCGCCGCCGGGGTCGTACAACTGCGCCTGGAGGGGCCGGACCTGCCGGGCTGGGAGCCGGGCGCGCATCTGGATCTGGTGCTGCCGTCGGGGCTCGTACGGCAGTACTCGCTGTGCGGTGACCCGGAGGACAGGTCGTCGTACACCGTCGCGACCCGGCTGGTCGAGGACGGGCGGGGCGGCTCGCGCGAGGTCCACGAGCAGCTCCGGGAGGGCATGGAGGTCGAGGTGCGCGGGCCGCGCAATCGGTTCGCCCTGGTGGACGCTCCCGCGTACGTCTTCGTGGCCGGCGGCATCGGGATCACGCCGGTCCTGCCGATGCTGCGGGCCGCCCAGCTGAACGGCTCCGACTGGCGGCTGTTGTACGGCGGGCGTACGCGGGACTCGATGCCGTTCCTGGAGGAGATCGAGAAGCTTCCGGGCGGCAGGGTCACCGTCGTCGCCGAGGACGAGGACGGAAGGCCCGACCTCGACGCACTGTTGGCGGACGTTCCCGAGGGCGCTGCGGTCTACTGCTGTGGTCCGCAAGGGCTGATGGAGGCGGTCGAGGCCCGCGTCCCGGAGTCGGCGGCACTCCACATGGAGCGTTTTTCGCACCCTGCGTCGAGCGAGGGCAACGGCGCGTTCGAGGTCGAACTGCGCCGCAGCGGGCGCACGGTGACCGTGCCGGCCGACTCCACCGTGCTCGCCGCCGTCCGCGCGCAGTTGCCGGGCACCGCCTACTCCTGCGAGCAGGGATTCTGCGGAACCTGCCGGCAGCGGGTGCTGGACGGGGAGATCGAGCACCGGGACGAACTGCTGACGGATGCGGAGCGTGCCGACTCGATACTGATCTGTGTTTCGCGGGCGCGCGGTGAGAGAATTGTGTTGGACATGTGAACGACCGTGGCCGGACCGGTCCGTTCCGGGCCGGATCCGATCGGTAAGGTGTTCGTATGACAACCGGGGTACGCCGCAGGATGGGTGTCGACGAGCGGCGGCAGCAGTTGATCGGCGTCGCCCTCGAACTGTTCAGCCGACGCTCGCCCGACGAGGTCTCCATCGACGAAATAGCCTCGGCCGCGGGCATCTCGCGGCCGTTGGTCTACCACTACTTTCCCGGCAAACTCAGCCTGTACGAGGCGGCGTTGCAGCGCGCGTCGGACGATCTCGCGGGCCGGTTCGTGGAGCCCCGGGAAGGCCCGCTGGGGGCGCGGCTGCTGCGGGTCATGCACCGGTTCTTCGACTTCGTGGACGACCACGGGCCCGGTTTCGCCGCGCTGATGCGGGGCGGCCCCGCGGTGGGCTCGTCCACCACCAACGCGCTGGTCGACGGCGTACGGCAGGCCGCGTACGTCCAGATGCTCTCGCATCTGCAGGTCGAGAACCCGCCCGCCCGTCTGGAGCTGGTGATCCGCTCCTGGATCTCGCTCGTCGAGTCGACGGCGCTGATCTGGCTGGACGGGCGGCGGATTCCACGTGGCGAGCTGGAGGTGCAGCTCGTGCACGACTTCGCGGCGCTGGCGGCGGTGAGCGCCGCGTACGACGAGGAGATGAGCCAGGTGCTGCGCCAGGGGCTCAAGGACGAGCCGGGCGACGGGCCGTTCAGCGACCTCGTCGTCCGGCTGGTCGCACTGGCCTCGCCACCGGCCGCATAAAAGCCTGTGTCACATCCCCGGCCGGGGATGTGACACAGGCTTTGAGGGCTACTCCTCGAACTTGCGGTACGACGGATCGAGATCGCGGACCTCTGCGGACACGTGCAGCGCGAGCCCGTCGGTGGGCGCGATGTGCTTGCGCAGCAGCTCCAGCGCGGACTCGGTGAGCCGCGCCTTGGTCTCGTCGGTGCGGCCGGCGAGCAGGGCGATCGTGACGTGGACGATCGCCTGCCCGTCCGCCTCCGCTCCCACCACGTCGTCCTCGGTGCGCAGGGTCCGCGTCTTGCACGCCTCGAGCCGCGCGGCCGCGGTCTCCACGACCACGGGGTGCAGCTCGCGCGCGAAGCCGCGCCAGTCGACGTGGTCGAGCGCCGAGGAGAACTCGACGGTGATCTGCGGCATGGGAACTCCTGTTCTCGGGGTCTCCCGATCACCCTAGCCGCAGCGCCAGCAGCGCGATGTCGTCCTCCCTGTCCCGGCCGAAGCAGTCCAGCAGGGTGTCGCAGAGGGCGGCCGTGCCGGGCGGGGCCGCGGCCCCGGCGGTGCGAAGCTGCTCCAGGGAGACCTCCAGGTCCGTGCCCCGGGTCTCGATGAGGCCGTCGGTGACCATGAGGAGCCGGTCCGTGGGCGTCAGGGCGACTTCGGTGGGCGGCGGGCGGTCCAGGCCGAGGCCGAGCAGCGGGCCGTGGACCTCGACGTAGTCGGCGGTGCCGTCGTTGCCGACGATCAGCGGCGAGAGGTGGCCCGCGTTGGCGATCCGGGCCCGCCCGCTCGCCGGGTCGACCAGGACCAGACAGACGGTGGCCGTAACGTCGGGGTGATAGTGCTGCAGCATCCGGTCGAGCCGCCGGGCCAGCACCCCGGGGTCGCAGTCCTCGACGCAGTAGGCGCGCAGCGCGTGCCGGATCTCGACCATCACGGTGGCCGCCTCCAGCGAGTGACCGACGACGTCGCCGACCGCGGTGAGCGCTCCGGCCGAGGTGCGCAGGGCCGCGTAGAAGTCGCCGCCGATCTCGGTCTGCCGGGAGGCGGGCACATAGCGGACCACGACCTCGACGCCCGGCAGAGCAGGCAACTCCTGTGGCAGGAAGCTGTGTTGGAGGGTCAGCGCGACATGGCGCTCCGCCTGGTACATCAGCAGCGGCTCGGCCGCCAGTGCGGTGGCGCGGGCGAGCCGGGCCACCAGGGTGTCGGCCTCCGGCGCCGTGTCGCGATCGGCGCGCGCGGGCGTGGCCAGGCACACCGGTGTCCTGCCGTCCTGGGTCCGGGCCAGCACGAGGCGCGCGTCCTCGGACACGCCGGGCCGGAAGAAGCCCCCGGGCCACAGCGGGGCGGGGACGACGGTACGGCGTACTCCGGTGTGCCCGGCCGCGTGCCGGATCAGCCGGGCCACGGCCTCGTGCGCGCCGTGGTCCGGCAGCGCCGCCCGCGCCCTGCTCCGGGACATTCCGCGGTAGAGCTCGCCGTCCTCGGCCAGGACGAACACGGCGGCGGGCGAGCCGGTGAGCCGGGCGGTGCCCTCGGCCGCGGCGTCGGCGAGTTCCCGCAGGCAGCGCGCCGTCTGCACGGCCGCGATCGTCTCCGACAGCAGTGTCAGCCGTCGTACCAGCGTCTCGGCGCCCGTGCGCATCCTGGCTCCGCGCACCGCGGCCCGGACGACCGCCTGGATCTCCTCGGGTTCCGCGGGCACCGCCAAGTACGCCTCGCCGCCCGCGTCCAGACCTCGGCAGCGGTCGGCGGGACTCGCGGACACGGCGGAGAAGTGCACCACGGGCAGGGCGGCCGTGGGCGGCTGCGCCTTGAGTCTGCGGCACAGCTCGAAGCCGTTCATGTCCGGGAGCCCGACGTCCACCAGCGCCAGGTCGGGCAAGTCGCCCGCGCGCAGCCGTAGGTCGAGTTCGATGAGCGCCTCACCCGCGCTGGCCACGGGAATGACGCTGTGCCCGGCGCGGCTGAGCAGTGCGCCCAGCGCATAGCGGTTGGCCGCCGTGTCGTCGACCACCATGACGGTGGACTCGGTGTCGATGCCGTCCATGCAACAGCCCCTCGGGGCACGGGTGGTGGGGGCAGTCCGGGATGTCCGGGCCTGCCCCCACCAAGTTAGTGCGCTGTCACGAGGTCCGGGTGAAAACCGCGACCGTACGACCCGGAACGGCGAAGGTGCCGGATTTCTCCGCGTAGGACGAGGACTTGACGGTAGAGTCCGCGCCCGATGCCTGCACCGGGTGCAGCGCGTACGCCGTCCCGGCCAGGGCACCGATCGTCTGCTCCTGCTTCTCGGGCGTCGCGTTGAAGACGACGAGCAGGTCGCCGAGCCGCATCGTGATCACCCCGGGCGTCTCGTCCTTCCCGGACAGCGGGAAGGACAGCTTCGACTGCACCTGGTCGGCCGTGCCGAGTCCGAAGACGCTCTCGGTCGAACGGATCTTCAGCAGATCCCGGTAGGCGGCCGAGGCGCCCTCGATCTGGTCGCAGCCCACCTTCACCGACGTCAACAGCGGGGTGGCGTAGGGCCACTTGGAGGCGTTGTCGGCCGCCATCGGCAGCCCGGCCCCGAAGCCGTTGCCGTCCTGGCAGTTCCAGTGGATGGCGTTGAACCAGTCGCCGCTGTCGAACGAGTTGCGGTCGAGCGACTTGGAGCGCAGCAGGTCGGAGCCGGCCTGAGACAGGGACGGGCCCTGCGAGAGGGTGGCCGTCGCCATGGCGAGGACCTGCATACGGGCCCGGTCGTCCGCGCTCGTGGTGGCGGGCAGCTTGTAGGTGAGCGCGTCGTACAACGACTCGTTGTCGTGCGCGTCGGCGTAGGCGAGCGCGTCACCGGGCGCGTCCGCGTAGCCGGCGGGCTGGCCGTTGTAGTCGACCTCGGAGCCCTTGACCTCCTTGCCGTCGGAGTCGGTGAAGTGGTACTTCGCGAGGTTGCCGGTCAGGCCGACCTTGATGAGGTCCTGGTAGTGCAGGAGTCTCGCCTTCTGCTCCGCCGACGTTCCGTTGGCGGTCGAGGCGTTGGGGTCGGTGTAGAGACCGGAGGCGAAGCCCTGGATGCCCGGGTCGCCGTCGAACGGGCTGCCACCGCGTACGGCGTCACGCGCCCGGTCGGAGAAGGTCGCGATCCCGGTTCCCGCCATGTTCTTCTGGGTTGCCTGCACGAAGCGGGCGTCGTCGGCGACCTCGCCGAAGTTCCAGCCCTCGCCGTACAGAATGATCTTCTTGCCGTCGACCCCGTCCTTGGCGAGGGTGAGCGCGTCGAGGGCCTTCCTGACCGCCAGGATGTTGGCCTTGGGGTGGTGGCCCATGAGGTCGAAGCGGAAGCCGTCGACCTTGTACTCCTTGGCCCAGGTGACGATCGAGTCCACGATGAGCTTGCCCATCATGGCGTTCTCGGTCGCGGTGTTGGCGCAGCAGGTCGAGTTGGCCACACTGCCGTCGGCGAGCAGGCGCTGGTAGTAGCCGGGCACCACCTTGTCGAGCACGCTGGTGTCGGCCTGTCCGCTCGCCGCGGTGTGGTTGTAGACCACGTCCATGACGACCCGCAGACCGTCCTCGTTCAGCGAGGTGACCATCTTGCGGAACTCGACCGTGCGCTCGGTGCCGTCGGGGTCGGTCGCGTACGAGCCTTCCGGCACCGTGTAGTGGTACGGGTCGTAGCCCCAGTTGTACGCGTCCTTCGCGGCGACCTTGGACACGCACTCCTGCTGCTTCTCGGAGTCGGCCGCGTACGACGCCAGGTCGCAGTCCGTGGCCGCCTGGTCGGCCTTCTTCTCGGGGATCGTCGCGATGTCGAACGCGGGCAGCAGGTGCACGTACGACGTACCGGACTCGGCCAGCTGCCTCAGGTGACGGGAGCCGTCGCTGTCCTTGTCGGTGAAGGCGAGGTAGGTGCCCTTGTCCTTCGCGGGGACGGTCTTGTCCGCCACCGAGAAGTCCCGGATGTGCAGCTCCTGGATCTGGGCGTCCTTCAGCGCCACGGCCTTGGGCTTCTTCAGGTTCGACCAGCCGTGCGGGGCAAGGGACTTGGCGTCGAGGTCGACGACCAGGCTGCGCTTGGAGTCGGCGGTCAGGGCCACCGAGTACGGGTCGGTGACCTTGTTGGTGACGAGCTTCTGGACGGTCGGCGCCCACACCTTCACGACATACCGGTAGGGCTTGTTCGTCCAGGACTTCTCGCCGGTGACGGACCAGACGCCGGTGGTGGCGTTCCGCTTCATCGCGACCGTGGAGCCGTCGAGGTCGAGGCTCACCGACTGCGCGGTGGGTGCCCAGACGGACAGCGTGGGACTCCCGTGGTGGAAGGCCGGACCGAGCTGTGCCTTGGTCGCGTCGTACACGTCATCGAGTACGCCGGCGATCTGGACGCCCGTCGCCGCCAGAACCGCGCCGTTGGCGGCCCGTTGCGACGCGACGATCTGACCGCTCAGCGCCTCGCGCACCCGGTCACGGTCGCGCGGGTCGACGGACCAGGCGGTGTAGTCCTTCAGGTGCGGGAACTTGGCCTTCTGGGCGTCGGTGAGGGTGGTCTTGGACAGGCGGAGCCAGCGCTCGTCGTCGCTGGTCAGCGCGCCGCCCTTGACCACGATCGAGCCGTCGTGCGAGTACAGCAGCTGGGTGGAGACCGCCGCATCGGAGCCGTTCCAGGCGACCGTGTTCCGGTCGATCCAGACTGCCTTGGAGGTGGTCAGGTCGAGTGCGGCCGCGCTGCCCGCGGGCTGCGGAAGCAGATACTTCTCCTGGCCGTTCAGCAGCCACACCTCATGGCCGTTGGCCGAGAGGTCGAGCGACTGGTCGGCGGAGAGGTCCTTCTCGTCGCCCTTGTGGATGATGTAGCTGAGGCTGGTGGCACCCTCGGCGAGCGGCACCTCGAAGACAGCGCCATAGGCGTCGGTCTTCACCGGCTCCAGGGGCTTCGACCAGTCCGTGGGCGTCGCGGCGCCGGTCCAGACGTGCAGTCCCCAGCCGGTGTAGTCGCCGTCGGCGCGGTGGTAGTGGAGGACGGCCTTGGTCTTGTCCTGCGCCGGGTAGTCGGGCCGCTCGGTCTGTACGGCCTCCTTGCCCTGCTCGACCCAGACCTCACCGGTCTTGGTGACGTCGATCGTGCGGTCGGCGGCGACGTCCTTGTTGCCGTCCTTGTCGATGACGAGGAAGCCGACACTGGAGGCGCCCGGCTTCAACTTCACGTAGGCGAAGGCCCCGTAGGCGTCGCGGCCGATGAAGTCGTGCCCCGCGGGCCAGGTCGTCGACTCGCCGTCGGCGAGGTCGCCCCAGGCGTAGAGCCGCCAGTCGCTGTAGTCGCCGTCGGTGCGCTTGTAGTGGACGATCGCGTAGTCGCGCGAGGAGGCCGTCGGGACCTCTTCGGCGGGCGGGGTGCCGGTCGTCGACGTGGCTGTCGCGCTCGCCGTGCGTCCGGCCGAGTCGATCGCCACCGCCTTGTAGCGCAGGGCGGTTCCGGCCGGTACGTCCTCGCCGATGGCCTGGGTGACCTTGTACGGGGCGTGGTCGGCGGAGCCGAGGGTCCGCCACTTTCCGTTGCCGACCTGGGCGGCGAAGACGACGCGGTTGAGCTGACCGCCTCCCTCACTCTCGGCTTCGCTCGAGCGGGAGGTGCCCCCATCGTCGGCCGACAGCTCGACGGTTCCGGTGGCGCCCTCGGCCGGGGCCTTCAGAGTCAGCGACGGCTTCGCTACGGGAGCGCCGGGCCTGCCCGCGGCCTTGAGGACGATCGACGACCCGGCCGGGACGGTGACCGTCACCTTCTTGTCGGCGTCACTCGTCACGGTGGTCGACGTCCCGTAGATCCCACGGAACGTCATGGTCGCCGAGCCGGTCGCGAACGTCGCCGTCTTCGCCTCGTCGGCGTTGTTCACCGCGACCACGTACTCGGTGCCGGTGCCCGCGTCCGTGCGCGAGAAGGCGTACACGCCCGCGCCGTCGGCGGCGTACCGCTCCGTCTGGACGCCGTCCGCGAGGGCCGGGTTCTCCTTGCGGAGCTTGGAGAGAGCGGCGATCTGCCGGTAGAGCGGCGCACTCGTGTCGTAGGCGTCGCTCGCGTGCGTGCGGGTGGTGCCGATCTCGTCGTCGTCGAGGTAGTCGGCGACCTTGGAGGCGAACATCGTCTGGCGGGCGTCCTTGTCGCCGCCGGAGCCGGTGAAGCCCTGCTCGTCGCCGTAGTAGACCACGGGGTTGCCGCGGCTGAGGAACATCAGCTCGTTGGCGAGCTCGTCCTTCTTCAGCAACTGCGCGTCGGTCGCCTTCGGGTTGTCCTGGTCGAGGAAGTATCCGATACGGCCCATGTCGTGGTTGCCGAGGAAGGTGACCTGCTCGTACGCGTTGGCCTTGTCCGTCGTGTACTTGTAGTCGTCACCGAAGACCGAGGCGAGCTTCTGGGCACTGCCGCCCTGGGAGGCGTACGAGCGTGCCGCGTCCTGGAAGGGGAAGTCGAGCGTGGCGTCGAGGCGGCCCTGGGTGACGTACGGCGAGGTGATCGACGTGTCGGCGGAGTAGACCTCGCCGAACATGAAGAAGTTCTTCCGGCCGTGCCGGGCGGCGTACGCGTCGAGCGCGGTGGCCCACTGCGTCCAGAACTCCATGTTCACGTGCTTCACGGTGTCGATCCGGAAGCCGTCGATACCGAAGTCCCGGACCCACTTCTCGTAGATCTTCTCCATGCCGCTGACGACCTCGGGGCGCTCGGTCCACAGGTCGTCGAGGCCGGAGAAGTCGCCGTTCGTGGAGCTCTCTCCGGCGAAGGTGGAGTCACCGCGGTTGTGGTACATCGTCGGGTCGTTCAGCCACGACGGGACCTTGGCGTTCTTCTTCGCGGCGGGCACGGTGGGCGTACGCGGGAAGGAGTCGGTGTCGACGGCCGGGAACTTGGCCGTGCCGTCCGCGTAGTCGGCGTCGTCGAAGGGCACGCCGTCCTTGGTCAGATACGGGAAGGCACCCTTGGAGAGGTAGTCGTAGGACTTCTCCTCGTAGTCGACGACATCGGCCGTGTGGTTGGTGATGACGTCGAAGAAGACCTTCATGCCCTTGGCGTGGGCCTTGGAGATCAGCGTCTCCAGGTCCTTGTTGGCGCCGAAGTGCGGGTCGACCTGGGTGAAGTCGGTGATCCAGTACCCGTGGTAGCCGGCCGAGGCGTCCTTGCCGGTGCCCTGTACGGGCTGGTTCTTGAAGATCGGCGCCATCCAGATGGAGGTGGTGCCGAGGCCCTTGATGTAGTCGAGCCTCTTGGTCAGGCCCTTGAGGTCGCCACCCTGGTAGAAGCCCTTGTCGGTGGGGTCGTAACCGGTCGACAGGCGGGACCCGGTCAGGCCGCCCTGGTCGTTGGACGTGTCGCCGTTGGCGAAGCGGTCCGGCATCACGAAGTAGAACTGCTCGCGGGTGTCGTCGTGTCGCGACGGCTCGGCGGCGAGCTTCGCGTCGGACGGAGGTGCGGGCGGGGCGTCGGCCCGCGCGGCGAGGGGCTGCGCAAGCGATACGGCCAGAGCGGCGGCGAGGACGGCTGCGCGCAGCCTCAGACGGCGGCGCGCCGGCCCTCTCGGTATCAGGTCCACAGGTGTGAACTCCTAGCGATTACGGCGTATTCGGGTCCGACCCCGCGCTGCGTTTCGGCCACGATGCCGAACGCCCGCGTGACCGTATCGCTCACGCAAGGTTTACAGCAAGAGTCTTGCAATGCGCAGCAAGATGTTTCAGCAGCTGGTCTTGCCGGAGTAGATCGCCAGCGCGGTGTTGGAACCCAGCGTCGCCGTGAACTGGCCGGAGCTGTTGACCGTGATGCTGGTGTTGTTCTGGACGTTGCAGTACGTGCCCGCGGCGAGCGAGGTGGTGTACGTCCGGGTCAGCGCGGAGGACTCGTGGTTGATGGCCACGAAGCCCTTGCTGCCGCGGCCGAAGGCGATGGCGTCGGCGCCGTTGTCCCACCAGTCGGTGAGGGACTGGCCGCGGGTGGTGTTGCGGAAGGCGACCATCGACTTGATCTCCGGCCAGGCGTGCTGGCACTTCCAGCCGTCCTGCCAGCAGGCGTTGACCGTGCCGCCGTTGGGCGGTCCCGCGTCCGCGTCGGACCACTCGTAGCCGGAGTTGATGTCGGGCGCACCGTAGGGGTACGCGAGCATGAAGACGTTCGCGAGGGTGTAGTTCGCACCGTCCTTGTAGTTGAGCGTCGAGCCGTTGCGCTCGGTGTCGTGGTTGTCGACGAAGACGCTCGCGACCGAGCTGCTCATGTACCCCCAGCCCTCGCCGTAGTTCTTCAGATAGGCGAGATTCTCGTTGTTGAAGACCCGCTTGAGGTCATAGGCGTACCGGAACTCCTGCACGTCGCCGTTGCCCGTGTACTCGGTCGGCTGGACGGCCTCGCCCGAGCCGTAGATGACCTCCTGCTTCCAGTACACGGACGGGTTGCTCAGCCGGGACTTGATGTTGGCGAGGTCGGTCGCGGGGATGTGCTTGGCCGCGTCGATGCGGAAGCCGTCGACGCCGTAGCCGAGCAGGGTGTTCATGTAGCCGGCGATGGTCTTGCGGACGTACTCCTCACCGGTGTCCAGATCGGCGAGCCCGACGAGTTCGCAGTTCTGGACGTTGGTGCGGTTGGTGTAGTCGCTGATGGTGGCGGTGCAGTCGTCCATGTCGTACGAGGAGTACAGGCCCGGGTAGTTGTACTTCGTGTACGACGAGCCGCCCGTGCCGGTACCGGAACCGGCCGACATGTGGTTGATCACCGTGTCCGCCACGACCTTCACGCCCGCCGCGTGGCATGCGCTCACCATGTTCTGGAACGCGGTGGCGTCACCGAGCCGGCCGGCGATCTTGTAGCTCACGGGCTGGTACGAGGTCCACCACTGTGAGCCCTGTATGTGCTCCGCGGGCGGGGAGACCTGGACATAGCCGTAACCGGCCGGGCCCAGCGTGTTGGTGCATTCCTTGGCGACCGAGTCGAACTTCCACTCGAACAGGACGGCGGTGACGTCCTTGGTACCGGGCGGGGAGGCCGCCGCCGTACCGGAGGGAACGGCCACCGAGGCCGCCAGGCCCGCCGCGAGGGCGAACGAGGCGGCAAGCGTTTTCCTTGCCATGTGTGTGCTCCTGCACTTCGTCGTGCGGGTGGGGGGATCGGAAAGTATCTCTTGCAACCAAGTTTCAGCAAGATGTCGAAAGAACTTTCAACTTCCGTATTGACGTGGCCTCTTCAGCGGTCCCAGGCTCCACACGTGTCAACCCTCGTACATCGGGCCCGAGTTGACCGATCCTGGAGAGGAGCCGCACCACGATGGCCATACGACGACGAAGAGTCACCCGACTGCTGGTGACCGCGGCGCTGGCGGTCGGCGGCCTGGCCGCGCTGCCCGCTCAGCAGGCCGCCGCGGCCGACACCGGTGTCCCCAACGGCGATGTGATCGCCAACCTGTGGGAGTGGAACTGGAAGTCGGTCGCCTCCGAGTGCACGAACGTCCTCGACCCGGCCGGGTACGGAGCGGTCCAGGTGGCCCCGCCCGCCGAGTCGCTGAAGCAGACGAACTACTACTGGCGAGACGTCTACCAGCCGTACTCCTACAACATCAACCACTCGGCGCTAGAGCGCCGGGCTTGCACAGCGGGCATCACTGGCGGTGATGCTGCGCTTGCGTCCAGCCCGACCCTGCTGTTTCGAGGGTGGAGCTGGGGCCGTTGACGGCGCCCCGCGTCGCCACAACTCCCACGCCCGGGCGCGGATGTTGCGGGAGCCGTTCCGATCTGCGTGATCAACGAATCCGCAGGACCGGCACGCGAACCAGGCCTGACTGACCCGGTTCGCCTTGTCTACGTGCCCGCACTCGGCGCAGGTGCGCGAGGTGTACGCCGGATCGACGTGCATCACAGGCACTCCCGAACGGCGGGCCTTGCACGCGATGAACTGCCCCAGCTGGGCGAACGACCAGCTGGAGTGGGTGGCCCGTTGGGGCTTGCGAAGCCGTACCCGTTCGCGGAGACCGCCCAAGTTTTCCAAGGCGATTCCGCGACCGGTGCGTTCTGCCTCGGCCACCACATGCTTCGCGATCTTGTGGTTGATGTCCTTCGCCCGCCGCGCCTCCTTGCGCCGGCGCTTCTTCAGCCGACGCTTTGCGGACGGGGTGTTCTTGCGCTGCAACTTGGCCCGCAGGCCTCGCTCCCGGACCCGGATGCGGTTGAGCTCGCGCCCTGCCATGATCTCGCCGTCCGAGGTGGTGGCGATGTTCACGATGCCGAGGTCGATGCCGACGAAGTCCACCGGGTCGGTGTTCGGTTCGGCTTCGGGCACCTCGCAGGTGGCCAACAGGAACCACATGCCGTCCCGGCACAGCAGATCGGACTCGCCCCTGCGGAACAGCGCCAGGGTGGCCAGCTGCCCTGGGCTCGCGGTGAACGCCACGTCCTTGATGCGTCCCGCCACCGCAGGCTCGTGATCGTGCCCAAGTCGACGTCGTTCACCTACAAGTACATCAAGAAGGATTCGTCCGGCCATGTGACCTGGGAGTCGGGCGACAACCGCTCCTACAGCACCGGTTCGGGTGTCGGCTACAGCGTGAGTGACACCTGGAAGGAACGCACCGGCGGTGCTCCGATCCCCTGGAGACCGGAGCACCGCTCACTCATGCGTCAGGCCGCCCACCACACGGTCGTGTCCGCGGGCAGCTTCGCCTCACCGTCCTGCGACAGGGTCACCTCACCGCTGGCGAGGAGCACGCGGCCGTACGCCGGGACGGCCACCGCCTCGCCCCCGGTGTTCGCGATGCAGACGAACTCCCCACGGCGGAAGGCGAGTACACCCTCGGGCGCCTTCAGCCAGGTGACCGAGTCGCCCGCGCCGAGGTCGGCCTCGGCGCGCCGGACGGCGAGCGCACTGCGGTACAGCTCCAGGGTCGAGCCCTCGGTCCCCGTCTGCGCCTCGACGCTCAGCTCGGCCCACTCGGCGGGCTGCGGCAGCCAGCTGCCACCACTGCCGAAGCCGTACGAGGAGCCGGTACGGGTCCACGGGATCGGCACCCGGCAGCCGTCACGGAACCCGTCCTGGCCGGCGCCCCGGAAGTAGGCCGGGTCCTGACGCACCTCGTCCGGCAGGTCCACGACGTCCGGCAGGCCGAGCTCCTCGCCCTGGTAGAGGTAGGCGGAGCCGGGCAGCGCCAGCATCAACAGGGTCGCCGCCCGGGCCCGGCGCAGGCCCAGCTCCCGGTCGCCCGCGGTGCGGATCTGGGTGCCGAGCCCGGCCTCGTTGGCGAAGCGCGTGGCGTGCCGGGTCACGTCGTGGTTGGACAGCACCCAGGTGGAGGGGGCGCCCACCGGCCGCATGGCGTCGAGGGTGCGGTCGATGACGGAGCGCAGCTCGGCCGCGTCCCAATGGGTGCCCAGGTACTGGAAGTTGAAGGCCTGGTGCAGCTCGTCGGGGCGCACGTAGTTGGCGGTGCGCTCGATGGTCGGCGTCCACGCCTCCGCGACGAAGATCCGCCCACCCGTCTCCCACCACCGCCCTTCCAAGGAAGGCCCTTCGGGCCCTTTTTCCATTCCCGCGTACTCGTCGAGGATCGTGCGCCACTGCCGGTAGATGGCGTGCACGCCGTCCTGGTCGAAGAAGGGCATGACATCGTTGCCCAGCAGCTTCAGCTGGTCGTGGTCGCCCAGGTCCGGCAGCCCGTCCGCCTTCACCAGGCCATGGGCGACGTCGATACGGAAACCGTCGACGCCCATGTCGAGCCAGAATCGCAGGATCGAGCGGAACTCGTCGCCGACGGCCGGGTGGTCCCAGTTGAAGTCGGGCTGCTCGGGCGCGAAGAGGTGCAGGTACCACTCACCGGGGGTGCCGTCCGGCTCGGTCACGCGCGTCCAGGCCGGGCCACCGAAAATGGACTCCCAGTCGTTGGGCGGCAGTTCGCCGTTCGCCCCCTTGCCGGGCCGGAAGTGGTAGCGCTCCCGCACCGGCGAACCAGGGCCTTCACGCAGCGCCCGCTTGAACCACTCGTGCTGGTCGGAGGAGTGGTTGGGGACCAGGTCGACGATGATCCGCAGACCCAGTTCATGGGCGTCGCGGATGAGGGCGTCGGCGTCCATGAGGTTGCCGAACATGGGATCGACGGCCCGGTAGTCCGCCACGTCGTAGCCGGCGTCGGCCTGCGGCGAGGCGTAGAAGGGGCTGAGCCACACGGCGTCCACGCCGAGGTCGCGCAGATACGGGAGTCGGGAACGTACGCCCTCCAGGTCGCCCATGCCGTCGCCGTTGCTGTCGGCGAAGCTGCGCGGATAGACCTGGTAGATCACCGCGTCGCGCCACCAGTCGCGGTGGCCGGCGACGGTGGCGAGAGCGGAGTTCGGGGCCTGGTCGGCGGAGTGCTGGCTCATGGCGTCCTTGATGCGATGGGGTCCCCCGCTCCGGGGGTCCCCCCCAGGCCCTTGAGGCACTGGAGGGAGAAGCCGGGAGTGGGGGAGGAATTCGGGTCATAGCTGCGTCTGGGGGCGGGGGGATGAGGCGGCCGCGATGCCGGCGGGGTCGGATGGGCACCGCGGCCGCCACCCGCGCACGTCGAGCGCGCGGGAGCCTTCGGCATATGAAGGGGATCCTGGGCGGATCAGCCCTTCGTTCCGCCGGCGGTCAGGCCGGTCACCAGGTTCTTCTGCACCAGGTAGAAGAACGCGGAGACGGGTATCGCGACCAGCACCGCCGTGGCGGCCATGAGGTTGCGCTGTGCGTCGTGCTCGCTGACGAAGCTCTGCAGACCGACGGCGAAGGTGTACTTCGAGTCGTCCAGCATGAACGTGGAGGCGAAGGCGACCTCACCGAAGGCGGTGATGAAGTTGTAGAAGGCGGCGACCGCCAGGCCCGGCTTGGCGAGCGGCAGGATCAGCCGGAAGAACGTGCCGAAGGGGCTCAGCCCGTCGACGCGTCCCGCCTCGTCGATCTCGAACGGGATGGTGTCGAAGTAGCCCTTGAGCAGCCAGGCGCTGTACGGCACCGCGGTCGAGCAGTAGACGAGGATGAGACCGAGGTAGGTGTCGATGAGCTGCAGGTCCGAGAGGATCTGGTACATCGGCACGATGAGCACGGCGATCGGGAACATCTGGGTGACCAGGAGCACCCACATGAACTTCTTGTATCCCGGGAAGCGCATGCGGGAGACCGCGTAGCCGGTGGTGGCGGCGACCATCACGCCGACGACCGTAGTGCCGAGCGAGACGATGAGCGAACTCTTCATCCACTCGAAGAAGTTCGTGTGCTGCAGCACGAACGAGTAGTTGTCGAACGTCATCTTGCCGAAGATGCGCCCGGGGTGCAGGTAGTCGTCCTTGTCCGGGCCGAGGGACAGGAAGACCAGCCAGGCGATCGGGAAGAGCGCGATCAGGCTCGCGACGATCAGGATGCCGTGGGAGGCGAGGGAGCTGGGGAGGCTGCGTCGGCCGCGGCGGCGGACCGGGCCGCGCGACAGGGAGGCGAGGGCCTGCGGGGTCACCGGGCTGTCGGCCTTGATCTCGGGGGTTGCGGTGCTCATGGGGGCTCCTGCCTCAGATCGCGAGCTGCTGGTCATTGCGGTTCAGCCAGCGGCGGTAGAAGGAGGTGAAGACGATCAGGATGGCCAGCAGCAGGATGCCGTAGGCCGCCGACTGCGCGAAGTCACGCGGCTGTTGACCGAAGCCCAGGTAGTAGGCCCAGGTGACGAGGATCTGCGCGTCCGGGGCGGTGTTGCCGAACAGCAGGAAGATGACGGCGAACTGGTTGAACGTCCAGATGATGCCGAGGAGGACGACGGTGGAGCTGACGGACCGCAGACCCGGCAAGGTGACGTACCGGAACTGCTGCCAGGGACTCGCGCCGTCCATCTCGGCGGCCTCGTACAGCGTGGCGTCGATGGACTGCAGTCCGCCGAGCAGCGAGACCATCATGAACGGCACACCGCACCAGGTGTTGACCATGATCGCGGTGAACCGCTGCCAGAAGGTGTCCTCGAGCCACAGCGGCGAGGGCAGATGCACCGCGTCGAGCATGGAGTTGATGATGCCGCCGTCGGCGAGCATGAAGCGCCAACCGAAGACGGTGACGAAGGTGGGCACGGCCCACGGCAGCACCAGGATCAGCCGGTAGAAGGTCCGGCCGCGCAGCTTCTGGTTGAGCAGCAGCGCGAGACCGAGGCCGATGCAGTAGTGCAGGGCGACGCAGAGCGCCGTCCACACGATCGTCCAGATGAAGTGCGACCAGAAGCGGTCGTACGAGGTGGGGCCCCACAGAATGTCTTTGTAGTTGTCGAGGCCGATGAACTTGTAGGTGGCGTCGATGTGGTTGACGCCGATCGTGCGGGCCGAGTTGAGGCTGTTGGCGTCCGTGAACGTCAGGTAGAAGCCCCGCACCAGCGGATAGAGCACCAACCCGCCGAGTACGACGACGACCGGAGCGATCATCGCGTACGCGTACCAGTACTTCTGGTACGAGTGCTTCAGACGCTGCAGCCGACCGGGGCGGGGTCCTCGGTCGTCACGACGCTTGCCGGTCGCTCGATCGATGGCGACTGTCATGGTTCGACACCTTCTGGAAGATCTACGGCACTACGGAGTGGCTGGGTCGGTGCTGGCACAGGCCGATGGCCGCCGGATCCGTCCCCCCAGATGTCTGGGGGTCCCCCCGCTCGAGCGAAGTCGAGAGTGGGGGAGGATCCGACGGCCATGCGGGGTCACTTACTGAAGTCCGGGACCAGCTTGGCGATCGCGAGTTCCGCGTTGCTCAGGCCCTTGTCCAGGGACTCCTTGCCACCCGCGATCTTCGGCAGCTCGGTGTCGAGCGGGCCCCACAGGGAGCCGTACTCGGGAAGCGCCGGGCGCGGCTGGGCGGCGGGGAGGACGCTCTGGTAGCCGGCGATGCCCGGGTCGGCCTTGACCTCGGCGGTGTAGGCGTCGTCACGCGTCGGCAGCGTGGAGTTCTTGAGGGCGATCGTCGACTGCGACTTCGCGGAGGTCATGAACTTCACGAACTTCAGCGAGGCCTCTTGGTGGGCCTTGTCCGAACCCGCGTACACGGAGAGGTTGTGGCCGCCGGTCGGGGCGCCCGCCTTGCCGGTGGAGCCGGCCGGGACGGTGGCGATACCGAGGTTCGCCTTGTCCGCGAAGGCCGAGCCCTTGTAGAAGTTGGTGATCTCCCACGGGCCCTGGATGATCGAAGCGACCTTGCCGTTGACGAAGGCGTCCTGGATGTGGGCGTACGCGTCGGCGGTGGTGTCCGCCTTGTGCAGGCCCTTGCCGGAGAACAGACCCTGCCAGGTGCCGAACGCCTTCTTGGCCTCGGGCGAGTTCACCGTGATCTTCTTGGCGTCGGCGTCGACCGTGTTGGTGCCCTCGCCGTAGAGGAAGGACTGCGCGTAGTAGGCCTGGGTCGAACCCCAGTAGCCGTCGACGCCCGTCTTCTTCTTGATCGTCGCGGCGGCGGTCTTCAGGTCGGCCCAGGTCTTCGGGGCCTCGGTGATGCCGGCCTTCTTGTACAGCGCCTTGTTGTAGACGAGCGCGAGGGTGTCGGTGACGAACGGCACACCGTACGTCTTGCCGTCGAACTTGGCCTGCTCGATCAGGTTGGGCTGGAACTTCGCCTGGTCCGCGAGAGCCGCGGTGCCGTCGAGCGGCAGGAAGTAGCCCTTCTTCGCGAAGGCCGGGGTCCAGCCGACCTCGGAACGCAGGACGTCCGGGGCACCCTTGGAGCCGGCGGCCGTGTCGAACTTGTTCTGCGCCTGGTCGAAGGGCACGTTGACGTACTTGACCTTGATGTTCGGGTTCGCCTTCTCGAACTCCTTGGCCAGGGCCTTGTACGTCGGCGCCTCATTGGTGGCGTTGGAGGTATCCCACCAGGTGATGGTGAGGGGGCCGTCCGACTTGTCGCTGCCGCTGTCGCTGCCGCCGCAGGCCGTCGCCGCGAGGGCGAGGGACGCCACCAGCGCGGTGGCCGCTATGCCACGCCGCATGAGATCTCCTTGAGGGTGAAAGCCCGAGTGGTGGGGGCAGCGGTCCCGCCCGCTCCCCTTGCCGACTTGCCGACTGCGCCGTTGCGTCCGCCGGGCGACGTGAACGTAACAGCGTTGAAAGCGCGGCGAAAGACCTTGCAGCAAAAAAGTGCAAGGACTGCCGAGAGTTACCCGCCCGTGACCTCTCGCTCTGGGCTGCGAGACCCAGGTAAAAGCCCGCTCAGCAGACATGTGGGCGCCTGTGCAAGACTCTGCAAGCTCTTGCCACAGCCGACGGGTACGGGGATCATCACCCCCGTCAGCGCTTGCAGGAGCCACCCTTTCCCGCGGCGCACGCACGGGACGCCGAGCCGACCAGAACACGAGGGAGCGCGATGACGCAGCAGCCCGGAACGGGCCGATCAACCGTCCGCACACGGCGTCTGGTTGGTGGGCAGGGCGAGGGCCGGCCGGTACAGTCCAATCCTGTGACCACACGGCTTGCCGACATCGCAGCCCAGGCGGGGGTCAGCGAGGCGACTGTCAGCCGCGTCCTGAACGGGAAGCCGGGCGTCGCCGCGACCACCCGCCAGTCCGTCCTGGCCGCGCTCGACGTACTGGGCTACGAGCGCCCCGTACGTCTGCGACAGCGCAGCGAGGGCCTGGTGGGCCTGATAACCCCGGAGCTGGAGAACCCGATATTCCCTGCCCTCGCGCAGGTGATCGGGCAGGCGCTGACCCGGCAGGGCTATACGCCGGTCCTGGCGACCCAGACGCCGGGCGGCTCCACCGAGGACGAGCTGACGGAGATGCTGGTGGACCGGGGGGTCGCCGGGATCATCTTCGTCTCCGGCCTGCACGCCGACACCTCGGCGGACATGCAGCGCTACGAGCAGTTGCGCGCACAGGGCGTCCCGTTCGTCCTCGTCGACGGCTTCTCGCCCAAGGTGCAGGCTCCCTTCATCTCTCCGGACGACCGCGCGGCGATGGCCCTCGCGGTCACCCACCTCGTCTCGCTCGGGCACACGAACATCGGACTCGCCCTGGGTCCCAAGCGGTTCGTGCCCGTGCAGCGCAAGATCGAGGGCTTTGTGCGCACGATGCAGGAACAGTTGGGCCTGAGCCCCGACGACATCGAGGAGCGACTGGTCCAGCACTCGCTGTACACGCTGGAGGGCGGTCAGGCTGCGGCGACCGCCCTCATGGACCGTGGCTGCACGGCGGTCGTCTGCGCCAGCGACATGATGGCCCTCGGCGCGATAAGGGCGGCGCGCCAGCGCGGCCTGGAGGTCCCGAAGGACATCTCGGTGGTCGGCTTCGACGATTCCCCGCTCATCGCCTTCACCGACCCGCCGCTCACGACCGTCCGCAAGCCGGTCCCGGCGATGGGACAGGCGGCGGTGCGTACGTTGCTGGAGGAGATCGGCGGGACCCCGGCACCCCACAGTGAATTCGTGTTCATGCCGGAGCTTGTGGTGCGTGGTTCGACCGCTTCTGCCCCTGGGGACCGGAATCGTCCCTGAGGAGGAGTAAGTACGGCACTCATCGGACTCCTCCCGGTGTAGAAAATGCGACGAGGACCCAACCAAGGGATGATCTGTCGGGGAACGCTTTTCTGGCAGACTCTGTGCCTATGGGTGAGACGACCGTGACGACACTGGAAGGCCAGGAGCAGGCCGCTCCACAGCCCGTCGCGGAGGAGAAGGCGGGGAAGGACTACCTGCGTCGCTTGCGGGCCCCGCGTCGCCCCCGCTTCTGGTTCGAGATCCTGCTCATCGCGGTGAGTTATTGGACGTATTCGCTGATTCGCAACGCCGTGCCGGAGCAGAAGCACGAGGCGCTGCGCAACGCGGACTGGATCTGGCAGACGGAGCACCATCTCGGGATCTCCGTCGAGCAGTCGGTCAACCACGCCGTCAATTCGTTGACATGGCTGATCATCGGGATGAACTACTACTACGCGACGCTGCACTTCGTGGTGACGCTGGCCGTCCTGGTGTGGCTGTACCGAAGCCACCCCGGCCGCTACGCGGCCACGCGGCTCGCCCTGTTCGCCACCACGGCGGTCGCCCTGGTCGGCTACTACTTCTTTCCCCTGGCACCGCCCCGCCTGATGAACGGCGGCCACTTCGTCGACACGGTCCTCGTCCACCAGACCTGGGGCTCCATGGCTTCCGGCGACCTGAAGCACATGTCGAACCAGTACGCCGCGATGCCCTCGATGCACATCGGCTGGTCCCTGTGGTGCGGCCTGACGATCTTCGCGCTGGCGTCGGCACCGTGGGCCCGGATTCTGGGCATCCTCTACCCGACGACCACCCTGATCGTGATCGTCGCCACCGCCAACCACTTCTGGCTCGACGCGGTGGGCGGCATGCTGTGCCTGACCTTCGGCTTCCTGGTGGCGCGGCTCTGGTTCGGCTCCCTGCCGTACGCGCTGCCGCGCCGGATGCCGGGGACACGGGGAGCGCCACTGCTGCCGGTGAAGGCCTGAGCAGGGGGCTTCGGCCCGTTCGGTGCCGCCGGACACCCCCGTGGTGGCTGAGCGGCGCCGCGCCGCGGATTCGTGCGCGGGGACAGTTGCTTCGCCGGACTTGTGGAGGGGCCGCACCGTCAGGTGCGGCCCCCTCTGTCCGCCGCGACGTCGCTCGGCCACGACGGCGGTGTTCCGTGGTGCCGGGCGAGCTCAGTCCCCGCGATGGGCGACGAATCCACCGGTCACGGTGAGACGTACCGGGGCCTGCGCCACCTCGTCCGCCGGCGCCTCCACCGGATCCAGGCCGAAGGCCGAGAGGTCCGCCCGGTACCCGGGCGCGATACGCCCCGTCCGATCTGCCTCGCCGGCGGCGACGGCCGCATGCGTCGAGCAGCCCTCCAGCGCCTGGAGCCCCGTGAGACCGCCGCGCGCGGAGGCGGCGCCCAACGGTTCCCGTGCCGTCGCCAGCACACCGCGCACGTCGTAGTGGGCGATCGGCCAGTCGGAGCCCAGAGCGACCACCGCACCGGCCTCCCGCAGGTCCCGGGTTCGCCAGGCCCGGCCGGCCCGCTCGGGGCCGAGCCGCCGTGACCACTCGTCGCCGTGGTCGCCCCGCGTGTACGCGGTGTGCGGCGGCTGCATCGACGCGATGACGCCGAGTCGCGCGAAGCGCGAAAGCGTGCCGTCCGGGGCGGTCTCAACGTGCTCGATCCGGTGCGCGAACCGCCCTGAGGCCCCCAGCCCCTCGACGGTGTCGAGAACGTGCCGTACGGCCGCGTCCCCGATCGCATGCGTGGCCGTCCGGACCCCGGCCGCGTGCAGCTGCCGTACGGCGGCGGTGTACGCGGCGGGGTCGGGCCAGAACGCCGCCGTGCCCTGCCCGTGACAGTCGGCATGCTCCAGCCAGGCCGTACCGCCCTCCACCGTCCCGTCCATGAAGAACTTGACCCCGCCGATGCTCCAGTGCCGTCCGCCACGCCCCTGGAGCGCCACGAGCTCGCCCAGCGCGTCCTCGTCGGCTCCCGGCATGCACCAGGGCGCGAACCGCAGCCGCACCGGCAGGGCGGTCTCCTCGGCGACGGCGCCGACCAGCTCCGGATCCCCCAGGTCCATCGCATGCGCCCCGGTCAGCCCGGTCGCGGCCATCGCGGAGAGCAGCTCGACGAGCCGGGCCCGCCGCTCCGCGTACGAGGGCCGGGGCATGACCTCGGCGACCAGCTCCATCGCGGCGTGTTCGACGAGGTGCCCGGTAGGCCGCCCGTCGCCGTCGCAGACGACCTCCGAGCGCTGGACGAAGGCCCGCGGCCCCTGGACCCCGGCGGCCTTGAGGGCCGCCTCGGTCACCAGGGCCGAGTGACCGTCGTACAGCCGCAGAAAGGCGGGCGCGCCGCCGAGTACATCCTCGACGAGGGCCCGGTGCACGGGCCGCCCGCCGAAGACGTTGTGATCGAGCCCGAACCCGATGACCCACCCGTCGATACGGGGCGCGGCGCCGAGCGCGCGCCGCAGCCCGTCCAGGTCCGTCACGGCGGACAGATCGACGCCGGTGGCCATGTCCAGCCCCCACACGGGGTGGCTGTGCGCGTCCACGAGCCCGGGCACGAGGTGCGCCCCCTCCAGCGGGACGACCTCCGTTCCCGGCCCCCGCCAGTCCCGTACGTCGCTCTCGTCGCCGACGGCGGCGATCAGTCCGTCGCGTACGGCGACGGCGGTGGCGTACGGCCTGGCGGGGTCGAGGGTGCGTATCTTGGCGCCGGTGAGGATCAGCTCGGCGGTGGGCATGCGGGTGACTCCCTTGTGGTGAACGGTTATTCGGCGGGCTCGTCGGCGAACTCCGCGTACACCTGCGGTCGTTCGCGGCGCAGCCACCAGGCGAGGGCCAGGCCCGCGACGAAGACGGCGGGCGACAGGGCGATCAGGACCGTGTTCACCGTGGTGGACGCGCCGGTGAACAGGTCGATATGGGTGACCACCAGCGCTATGGCCGTCGCGAGCAGCACGGTCGCGACGACGGGCGCGACGAGCGTGCGCAGCACACCCTCCTCGTGCCGTACCCGGCGGAATTGACTTGCTCCTCGGGCTGAAGCCCGAGGATTGTGGCCTTCTCGTCCGTTGCTGTGCCGCTACGCGGCACGGGGTTCGGGGGAGAATCCGTGGCTTCCTGCTTCGTCGCGCTGTGCCAGGACGAGTCCTGGTCTTACCTGCGCTCGACAGGCTGCAACCGCCAGTCCGGCGGCCGTTTTCACGTTTTTCGCGGCATTGTGGTCCCGGTCATGGACCGTGCCGCACGCGGGGCAGGTCCACTCCCTGATGTGGAGAGGTTTGGGGCCGTCCTTGACGCCGCAGGCCGAGCAGGTCTGGGAGGTCGGCTCGAACCTGCCGATCTTCACCAGGGTGCGCCCGTACCTGACCGCCTTGTACTCCAGCATGGCCACAAACTGTGCCCAGCCCGCGTCATGCACGCTCTTGGCCAGCCTGGTGCGCGTCAGTGCCCTGACCGCCAGGTCCTCCACAGCGATCGCTTGGTTCTCGCGGATCAGCTTCGTGGAGAGCTGGTGGTGGAACTCGTGGCGCGCATCGGTCACTTGTGCGTGGGCACGGGCGACCTTCAAGCGGGCTTTCTCGCGGTTCTTCGACCCCTTCTGCTTACGGGACAGGTCCCGCTGGGCCTTCTTCAGCTTCTTCTCCGCGCGGCGCAGGAACCGCGGGGAGTCGATCACGCGGCCGTCCGAGAGGACCGCGAAATGCGTCAGGCCCAGGTCGATGCCGACCATCTGGTCGCTGTCGGGCATCGCGGTGGCGTCGGCGTCCGGGTCCGTGTCGATGACGAAGGACGCGAAGTATCGTCCGGCCGCGTCTTTGATCACGGTGACGGAGGAGGGAGGAGTGGGCAGGGTCCGGGACCACTTCACCTTCACCGCACCGATCTTCGGCAGGTTCAGCTGCCCGCTGCCGGTGATCGACCAGCGGGCATTGGCCGTGAACCGGATCGACTGCCGGTGGTCCTTGCGGGACTTGAACCGGGGCGCACCCACCCGCGTGCCCTTACGGGCCCCATTGAGGGAGGCGAAGAAGTTGCGGTAGGCGGCCTCGGCGTCACGCAGAGCCTGCTGGAGTACCACTGCGGAGACTTCTCCCAGCCAGCACCGCTCCACGGTCTGCTTGGCCCGGGTGATCAGCTTCTTGGACAGCTCACCGGCCGTCGGGAACGCTGCGCCCGCCTTCCGGGCGTCCTCACGGGCGCGCACCGCGTCGTTGAACACGACGCGGGCACACCCGAACGCCTGGGCCAGCGCGGTGCGCTGGGCGGTGTTTGGGTACAGGCGGAAGCTGTACCGAAGTTGCATGACGGCCACGCTACATACTTGGGTTATGGGTGAGATGCAGAAGATCAGAACTGGTCGGCGCTGTGTTTTCTTAATGCATGCGCACTTGGTCTTCGTGATCAGGTTCCGGCACAAGGTGTTCACGGATGCTCATCTGACGCGCATGGAGGAGATCATGCGGTCGGTGTGCGGGGACTTCGAGTGCGAGCTGGTGGAGTTCAACGGCGAGACCAACCATGTCCACCTCCTGGTGAACTTCCAGCCCAAGGTCACCGTCACCAAGCTGGTCAACTCACTCAAAGGTGTCTCCTCCCGCCGTCTGCGCCAGGAGTTTCCCGGCCTGGTACGGCACTACTGGCGGGCCAACAAGCGTGGCGGCGGGGCTCGAGGTGAGTCCTGGGCCGTGACGTAATCCTCGCTCTGCACCACGAAATCGGGCGTCATAGCGGGCATGGCGAGAGTCCTCACCGGAGTGGCGATGTCACGCACACCGGCTCCGAAGCACCCGCACCCGCGAACGCACGGTCGGGACCGTACGGGTAGATCGCTCACGTCCGGATCCGGAAACGGCTCCGTGTAGCAGCACCGTCCGATGCACCGCGACGGGTCGAGGTGCGGGAGGCGGCACGGCCACGAGCCGCACCGAACCGCAGGCCGAACCGCAGCCCCCGGTGGGCTCACGCCCCGTAGAACAGCTCCTCGACAAGGGCCCGAGCCCGCCGCGTCGTACGCCGGTAGTCATCGAGCATGTCCCCGACATGCCCCGGCCCATACCCCAAGTACCGTCCCACCGCGGCAAGTTCACGCCCGCCGGACGGGAAGGTGTCCCCCGCCCGCCCCCGCACCAGCATCACGGCGTTCCGCACCCGCGTGGCCAGCACCCACGCCTCGTCCAGTATCGCCGCGTCCTCGCCGGACAGGAGCTCCGCGGCACAGGCGGCGGCAAGCGCGGCCCGCGTCCGAGTGGTCCGCAGCCCCGGCTCCACCCACCCGTGCCGCAGCTGCAGCAACTGCACGGTCCACTCCACGTCGGACAGCCCGCCGCGCCCGAGCTTGGCGTGCAGCGTGGGATCGGCCCCCCGCGGCAACCGCTCGGACTCCATCCGCGCCTTCAGCCGCCGAATCTCCCGGACGGCCTCATCACCGAGCCCCTCCGCCGGATACCGCAACGGATCGACCAACTCGATGAACCGGCTCCCCAGATCGGCGTCTCCCGCCACGACTTCGGCCCGCAGCAGAGCCTGCGACTCCCACACCAACGACCAACGCCGGTAGTACGCCTCATAGGACTTCAGCGTCCGCACGAGCGGGCCGGACTTCCCCTCGGGCCGCAGATCCGCGTCCATCAGCAGCGGCGGATCCGCACTGGGAACCTGCAGCAGCCGCCGCATCTCGGACACCACGGCGTTCGCCGCCCGCGAAGCCTCCTGCTCGTCCACCCCGTCCCGGGGCTCATGCACGAACAGCACATCCGCGTCGGACCCGTAACCGAGCTCGTGCCCGCCGAACCGCCCCATTCCGATGATGGCGAACCGGGTGGGCAGCGTCTCCCCCCACCCGTCCCGCACCACAGCCCGCAGCGTCCCCGCGAGCGTCGCCGCCGTCAGATCGGAGACGGCAGCCCCCACCCGGTCCACCAACGCGCCCTGATCGGCGACAGCGGGCGTCTCCTCGGTGCCGTAAGAGGCGACGATGTCCGCCGCGGCCGTACGGAACAGCTCCCGCCGCCGCACCCCACGCGCCGCGGTGACCGCCTGCTCACCCCCGGCCGCGCGCCCCACAGCCGCGAGGATCTCCTGCTCGAGGTGGGCACCGGACCTCGGTTCGAGCCCGGCCCCGTCACCGTCCCCGAGCAGCGCCACCGCTTCCGGCGCACGCATCAGCAGGTCAGGAGCGAGCCGCCCGGCCGACAGCACCCGCGCGAGGTTCTCGGCCGCGGCGCCCTCATCCCTCAACAGCCGCAGATACCAAGGGGTCTTGCCCAGCGCATCCGACACCTTCCGGAAATTCAGCAACCCGGCATCGGGATCGGCGGAATCCGCGAACCACCCCAACAACACCGGCAGCAAGGTCCGTTGAATCGCCGCCTTACGTGTGACACCGGACGCCAGGGCCTCCAGATGCCGCAGCGCCGCGGCCGGATCGGCGTACCCGAGCGCGACGAGCCGTTCCCGCGCCGCATCGGGACTCAACCGGGCCTCGCCGGGAGCGAGTTGGGCCACGGCATCAAGCAGCGGCCGGTAGAACAACTTCTCGTGCAGCCGCCGCACCACGGCCGCGTGCCGCTTCCACTCACGGTTCAGCTCGACGACAGGATCGGACCGCAGCCCCAGCGACCGGCCAATACGCCGCAGATCGGCTTCGCCCTCCGGCACAAGATGCGTACGCCTCAGCCGGTACAGCTGGATCCGGTGCTCCATGGACCGCAGGAACCGATACGCGTCATCGAGCTGGACGGCATCGGCGCGCCCCACATAGCCCCCCGCGGCCAGCGCCTTCAGCGCGTCCAGCGTGGTTCCGCTCCGCAGCGACGTATCGGCCCGTCCGTGCACCAACTGGAGCAGTTGCACGGCGAATTCGACATCCCTCAGCCCGCCCGGCCCGAGCTTCAGCTCACGCTCGATCTGGGTGGCGGGGATGTTCTCGACAACGCGCCGGCGCATCTTCTGCACATCGGCGACGAAGTTGTCGCGCTCGGCGGCATGCCACACCAGCGGCGCCAGCGTGGCCACGTACTCCTCGCCGAGCTCGATGTCGCCGGCCACGGGCCGGGCCTTGAGCAGCGCCTGGAACTCCCAGGTCTTGGCCCACCGCTGGTAGTAGGCGAGATGACTGCTGAGGGTCCGTACCAGTGGCCCATTGCGCCCCTCGGGGCGCAGGTTGGCATCCACCGGCCAGATGCTGCCCTCGACGGTCGTCTCGGAGCAGATCCGCATCATGTGAGAGGCCAGCCGGGTCGCGGCCTGAAGGGCCTTGCGCTCATCGGCCCCGTCGACGGCCTCGCCCACGAAGATCACATCGACGTCGGACACGTAATTGAGCTCGTGGCCCCCGCACTTGCCCATCGCGATGACCGCGAGCCGGCACAGCGCGGCGTCGTCGGGCCCGGCGGTCCGGGCGATCGCGAGTGCGGCGCGCAGGGTCGCGGTGGCGAGGTCGGCGAGCTCGGCGGCGGTCTGGGCGAGATCGGTGGTGCCGCACACGTCGCGCGCGGCGATGGACAGCAGGCAGCGCCGGTAGGCGACACGCAGCGAGACCGGATCGGTCGCCTCGGCAAGCCCCCGCTCGAACTCGGCCACCCCGGGGTGCAGGTCCTGCGGCTCGTACGTCACGAGCGCGTGCCAGTCGCGCGGATGCCGGGCGAGATGGTCGGCGAGCGCGGCGGAGGCCCCTAGAACGCCCAGCAGCCGGTCCCGCAGGGGCTTCGCCGCGATCAGTGTGTCGAGCAGTTCCCGCTGGGCCGTGTGCCCGTCCTGCGCCTCGACGAGCCGGACAAGACCGTGCAGCGCCAGATCGGGATCGGCGGTCGCGCCCAGCGCTTCCAGGAGCACCGGATCGGACCGTACGGGCTCCAGCTCGGCGCTCTCCAGGAGACGCTCTGCGGCCGAGGGATCGGTGAAACCGTGCCGCAGCAGCCGCGAAAAGGTACTGCTTCTGCGCCCCGGCGCCGTCATCCTCGGCCTCCTGTCGGATCAAGGTCGTACGAACTTGAGCGTAACCGCAGTCCCTGAGAGAAGCGCCGGGGCGGGCGGCCACACCCCGGAGCGATGACTTCCGCCGGTGTGCGCGGTCTCCCCTACGGCGGGACCATCTCGATCGAGGAGGAGAACCATGTCCGGCACCCAACCGCAGACGGATCTCGACCCGCGCTACGGCAGCCCCGGGGCGACCGCGACCCCCTGGCCGAAGGCCCTGGCCCGGCTGGCCGCGGCCGAGCTGTACTGGCTGTCGACGGTGCGGCCGGACGGACGGCCGCACGTGACGCCGCTGCTCGGCGTCTGGCAGGACGGGGCACTGCACTTCACGACCGGCGCGCGGGAGCGCAAGGCGCTCAATCTCGCCGGGAATCCGCATGTCGTGCTGACCACGGGAACCAACACCTGGGCCGAGGGCTACGACCTGGTCGTCGAAGGTGAGGCGGTGCGCGTGACCGACGACGCGCGGCTGCACGGGCTGGCCAAGGCGTGGGAGGAGAAGTACGGCGCGGAGTGGCACTTCGACGTACGCGACGGCGCGTTCCAGGGGCAGGAAGGGCCCTCCTTCGTCTTCACTGTGGCGCCGCGGACCGCTTTCGGCTTCGGTAAGGGGGAGCCGTTCAGCCAGACCCGATGGCGGTTCCAGTGAGGCACCCGCGTGCGACGAAGGAGTCATCCCATGGACATGACCCTCGAAGTGATCCTGCTGCCGGTCTCCGACGTGGACCGGGCGAAGGAGTTCTACCGGGACAAGGTCGGCTTCCACGTCGACCTGGACGGTGACTTGTTGCGCAGGAAGTGACGCGGCCCCGGAGCGACCTCGCGCGATCGGCGTCCGCGCAGCGCTGACAGGCGCCCGAGCAGTCGTCATCGGTCGTCCTTGGTCACCCTGGGCCGCCCTTCGACGGCCCAGACACGGCCCAGATTGCATTAATCGCATGTCGCGCCGGGCTCCCTCTTGTCTCCGACGGCACGGCACCCGTACGCTCACCATTCGTACCGACTGGTCGGTATGCTCTGGAGAAGCGTCAGTGCGCGCCGATGCCGGCCTGCCGACCGTGCCGGCCGCCGATCCAACGCGACCGTCGAAGGAGCCGCCGGAGTTGAGCAGAATCAACGGCCAGGTGCGCCTGGCCGCACGTCCCGTGGGAGAGCCTCGGCCCACCGACTGGCAGCACGTCGAGGAGGCGATCCTGATGCGACTGTTCCGTGGTCACAACCACGGCAAGCTGGTGCTGAAGATCGCGGACCGACCGGGCTGAGGGGGAGAAACCCGATGAAAGCACTGACCTACCACGGCCGTCACGACATCCGCTACGGGGATGTCTCCGACCCGGCCGTCACCAGCCCTACCGACGCGGTGGTGCAGGTGACAGCGGCCGGCATCTGCGGCAGCGACCTGCACATCTACCGCGGCAACCCGTTCAGCTCGGAACTGGGCTACACGCCGGGGCACGAGTGCGTCGGCGTAGTTGTCGACACCGGCGGCAAGGTGACCCGCTTCAGGCCCGGCGACCGGGTTCTGGTGCCCGCCTCTGTCGGCTGTGACGAGTGCCGGTCGTGCGCGGCCGGGTTCACCGCCCGGTGCGAGCGCGCCACGTCCAGCACGGACCTCTGCTACGGGGTGAGCCCGCAGCTCCCGGGCAGCCAGGCCCAGGCCCTGGCGGTGCCATACGCCGACGTCAATCTGGTGCACTTGCCCGAGGGCATCTCCGACGAGGCCGCCGTCGTCCTGACGGACAACGCCCCCACGGCCTGGTACGGCTGCCGCCGAGCCCGCATCCAGCCCGGCGAGACCGTCCTGGTCATCGGCCTCGGCCCGGTCGGCCTCATGGCCGCCCAGTCCGCCTTCGCGATGGGCGCCGCGCGGGTGCTGGGCGCAGACCTGGTCGCGGAGCGCCGCGCCTTCGCCGCCACCCTGGGTGTCGAGCCGGTCGAGGGCGAGCACGCGCGGACGGCCATACGGGACATGACCGACGGACGCGGGCCGGACGCCGTGGTGGAGGCCGTGGGTTCGGACGCCACCATCGAACTCGCCCTCAAGGCCGTCCGGCAGGCCGGCCGGGTCAGCGTCATCGGGGTCAGCCAGAGCAAGGCCTTCCCCTTCCATATGGGACTTGCGCAGATCAAGGAACTGGAGTTCGCCATCGGGCTGTGCTCCGTGCATTACGAACTCCCTGCTCTGATCGCCCTCACCCGTGCCGGCCGGATCAAGCCAGAGGTCGTGGTCTCCCACCGCTTCGCCCTCTCCGAAGGCCCGGCGGCGTACGAACTGTTCGCAGGCCGCTCCGACGGCGTCCGCAAGATCCTTCTCGACCCCACGCGCTGACCCTCCTGCGCAGGGCCGCCTCGTCCGATCCCCCGCGGCAGGCCCTGCGCCTCTTGCGCGGCCCGGGGAATCCCGCCGCGTCGCCCCGCAGGGCCTCGGGTAGCCGGTTCCGGGGTAACAGGTTCCGCCGCCGAAACCGAGCGGCTCCAGGGCACCCGCGGCCTTCCCGCTTACGAGCGTGCGCTGGGCGCACTTCAAGGCCGTGCAGCAGACGCTGCCGGCGCCATCCGGTCGAAACACCCCGCATCATGAGCGCGAACGTTCCGCAGGACGACTGGTCGCCGCTGGGCGAGATGGCAGTTCCCGAGCAGGGGGCAGGGCGCATTCCCCCAGAACGACTGGCGTGGTTGCGGTAGTCCGTCTGGCATGTGCGGGCGGCGCAGCTGCGGTCATGCGACGGCGATGGCATGACTCCGCCGCGCCCCTGAAGGGGGCAGGCCATCGACCAAGCCGAGCCGACGCCGCCCACAGCCGCTCCCAGGGCCCCACCGTGCGGGCGGTTCACGCCACTTGGGACGGCCCACCGCTACACGTCGTCACGCTCCGGGAAGAGCACGTGAGCGGCGTCGAGAATCCGTTGCCGGGTCGCTTGTCGCCCTGCCGCAGTCCGAGTGCGGTCGGCGCAGGCGGCGGGACACGGCTGAGCCGGCTCATCCGAGCAGTTGCGCGCTGCCGACCGGTTCGCGCCGCTGCTGTCCATTGATGCGGTGCCGTTCGATGGACGAACGCCGGTACACCTCCTGCCGCACCCGCTGGATCTCGCCGACAGGCCGGTGCTCCTCGCGTGAGCGCCACGGTGTGATCGACGTGGCGTCGGCGGCCGCCACGTTCTCGTCCCCGCCGATGTCCTGGCGCGGGAGGTCCACATGGGCGACGGTCACCCACGGGGACAGTTCCTGGGGCCACTTCACGGAGGTGTTGTCCACCGGCATGTGGGCCAGATCGGTGTTGAGCTGCACCTGGAGTTCGAAGGAGTGGTCCCGTTCCGCGGCCTCGGCAACGAGTGTGTGGCGGAACGCCTCGTTGTCCGCGCGCACGTCCACGATCTCGTGCGTCAGGGAGGCCACGGACTCGGTCGTGGGCACGGTACGGATCTTGGCGATGTGGTCGCCGTACCGGAAGGCGCCCATGCTGTTGTAGGTGTACGACAGCAGGTTCCTGCGCGGGACGGTGGTGAACGACAACATGGCGAACAGTTCGTCCCACAGCCAGCTGTCGGGATCGGTGAGCGTGCCCCGGCGGGTCAGGAACTCCGCCATCCAGGTCTTGCGGCGGGCTGGGTTCACCAGGGCCTCCGGCAGCTCCGCGAACAGGTCCTCGATGACCATGTAGTCGTAGGCGGTGTTCGCGAAGAAGACATCGTTGTTGATCAAGTTGAGGTCGAAAGTACCGCTGTCCGGTTCGTCGTCCAGCAGTGAGGGGCCGGGGACCCCGAACAGCTTGATGCCCATCCCGCACGCCGCGCCCAGCTGGTGGTCGGGGCGCTGGTGACCAAGGCCGTTGGAGTAGCGGACGACGGCGTCGTACACGGTGGGTCGGGCGAAGATGCCCTGACCGTAGAAGCCGCGGTTGTCACCGACCGTGACCGTGGCCGCGAGAAGGCCGTAGGTCTTTCCGTGGGCCGTGCGGACGGCGCGGCCGACGACCTCGCGCTCGACCGAGGCGCGGGTGCGCTGCGCCATCTGTGCGACCACCGCATCCAACTCCTCCCGGTAAGTCCGACGTTCGGTGGGGCGGTAATCCTCGTAGCGGACGGGATCCATGGTGTTGCCTCCCTGCGCTGGGGTGTCGACTTCAGACGCTAGTCAGCAATTAAATTGTGCACAACATAACTGACTGTGGTGAATCACACGTTGGCGAGTGCAACCACGTCGGGGGCACACCGCACCCCAGGGTCGATGCATACGATGCTCGAAGGCGGACCGGGCGGCCGGCCTTGCACCCCGAGCGGGTGCCGACGGACGCCCACCCTGCCTGACCATCGCCGAACTTGACCGAGCTTCAGCGGTGGTGACGACCGTGGCCTCGCCATCGCCACCACGGGAACGCTCGCGCTGGACACGGGGCCAGGTCAGGGCCGGATGGCGTCCCTTGTCGTGGTGTAGCCGATCAAGGTGTGGGAGTGCGCGGGCGTTCGCCCGGGGCGCAGACCTGATGCGGGTGGCCGCTTCCTGACCAAGAGGCGCGCCACCGTGCAACTCTCCCTGCTAAGCGGAGGGTTGCTACCAGGCAGCCCGGAGAGGCCTGCAAGACGGCCCACAGACGGCCCAAGGCGAATATCGCCAGAGCGAGACCCGCACGCCTTGACCGCGGGTCTCGCCTGTAGTTTTGCGCGGACGCTGCTCTGACCTGCGCCTACAGCACCGGCAGGTTCTTGCGCAGCTCGAACGCCGTCACCTCGGAGCGGTACTCCTCCCACTCCTGCTTCTTGTTGCGCAGGAAGAAGTCGAAGACGTGCTCGCCGAGGGTCTCGGCGACCAGTTCGCTGCGCTGCATCAGGTCCAGGGCCTCGCCGAGGTTCTGCGGGAGGGGCTCGATGCCCATGGCGCGGCGCTCGGCGTCGGAGAGGGCCCAGACGTCGTCGTCGGCGCCCGGCGGGAGCTCGTAGCCCTCCTCGATGCCCTTGAGGCCCGCGGCCAGCAGCAGCGCGTACGCCAGATACGGGTTCGCGCCCGAGTCGATGGAGCGGACCTCGACGCGCGCGGAGCCGGTCTTGCCGGGCTTGTACATCGGGACGCGGACGAGGGCGGAGCGGTTGTTGTGGCCCCAGCAGATGTACGAGGGGGCCTCGCCGCCGGCGCCGGCCGTGCGCTCGGAGCCGCCCCAGATGCGCTTGTAGGAGTTGACCCACTGGTTGGTGACGGCGGAGATCTCCGCCGCGTGCTTCAGCAGGCCCGCGATGAAGGAGCGGCCGACCTTGGAGAGCTGGTACTCCGAGCCGGACTCGTAGAAGGCGTTGCGGTCACCCTCGAAGAGGGAGAGATGCGTGTGCATGCCGCTGCCCGGGTGCTCCGAGAAGGGCTTGGGCATGAACGTCGCCTGGACGCCCTGCTCCAGCGCCACCTGCTTCATGACCAGGCGGAACGTCATGATGTTGTCCGCCGTGGAGAGCGCGTCGGCGTAGCGGAGGTCGATCTCCTGCTGGCCGGGGGCGCCCTCGTGGTGGGAGAACTCGACCGAGATGCCCATCGACTCCAGCATGGTGATCGCCTGGCGGCGGAAATCCATGCCCACGTTCTGCGGGGTGTGGTCGAAGTAACCGGAGTTGTCGGCGGGGGTGGGCCGCGAACCGTCCAGCGGACGGTCCTTCAGCAGGAAGAACTCGATCTCCGGGTGCGTGTAGAAGGTGAAGCCCAGGTCGGAGGTCTTCGCCAGGGCGCGCTTGAGGACATAGCGCGGGTCCGCGAAGGACGGGGAACCGTCCGGCATCAGAATGTCGCAGAACATGCGGGCCGTGCCGGGAGCCTCGGCGCGCCAGGGCAGCACCTGGAAGGTCGACGGGTCCGGCTTGGCGATCATGTCGGACTCGTACACCCGGGCGAAGCCCTCGATGGCCGAGCCGTCGAAGCCGATGCCCTCGTCGAAGGCCTGTTCAAGCTCCGCCGGGGCCACGGCCACCGACTTGAGGAAGCCGAGTACGTCCGTGAACCACAGGCGTACGAACCGGATGTCCCGCTCCTCCAGTGTCCGGAGCACGAACTCCTGCTGCTTGTCCATCTTCCGCTTCCACCCATCCTTGCTGGTCAGGCCGCCTGCTCCCACGCCTCGTGGACGATCGGGGCACCTGAGCATCCCACCACAACACCATTTCGTGCGCGTTGCGGACCTTGATCACCTGGGCGACCACGGCCTGAACGCCTCGCGTACGGCAGGTGTCCTGCTCTGACGCCCATCTTGCCTGCTCGGCCGCGTCTCTGAAATGGCGGACCGCGGCCTTCCTCACACCCAGGCGTTTTAATTTGCATCTCAGATGCAAGTTTTACTAGCGTGCCGTGCAGACAAGAGGCCGCAACCGCCCCTTCCCGCCTCGGCCCTTGAGGAGTCCTGATGCTGTCCGAGCAGTCCGCCGCCACCGTGCGCGCCACCCTCCCCGTCGTCGGCGCCGCCATCGGAGAGATCACCGAGCGCTTCTACGACGGACTGTTCGCCGCGCACCCCGAGCTGCTGCGCGATCTCTTCAACCGCGGCAACCAAGCCGCCGGCACCCAGCGCCAGGCCCTGGCGGGTTCGATCGCCGCCTTCGCCACGTACCTCGTGGAGCACCCGGACGAGCGCCCCGACGCGATGCTTCAGCGCATCGCCCACAAGCACGCCTCCCTGGGCATCGAGCCCGAGCAGTACAAGGTCGTCCACCAGCACCTCTTCGCGGCCATCGCCGGGGTGCTCGGCGACGCGGTCACCTCCGAGGTCGCGGCCGCCTGGGACGAGGTCTACTGGCTGATGGCGAACGCCCTCATCGCCATCGAACGGCGGCTGTCCGAGGAGCGGGGCGGCGGCGGGTGGCGGGAGTGGGAGGTCCTCGAACGCGTCGAGGAGACCGCGGACGTCGCGACCTTTCGGCTGCGCCCGGCCGACGACGGCCTGGTGCCGGACTTCCGGGCGGGACAGTACGTCTCGGTGCAGGTCGAGCTTCCCGACGGGGCCCGTCAGATACGCCAGTACAGCCTCTCCAGCGCTCCGGGCTCGCCCGTGCGCCAGATCGGCGTCAAGCGCGTGCACGGGGGCGCCACGCCCGACGGCGAGGTGTCGAACCACCTCCACGCGCGCGTGGAGGTGGGCAGCAGGCTGCGGCTCTCCGACCCGTACGGCGATCTGGTCCTGGACGCCGACGACGCGCCGCTCCTGCTCGCCTCCGCCGGGATCGGCGTGACCCCGATGATCGCGATGCTGGAGCAGCTCGCGGCCACCGGCCACCGCACCCCGGTCACCGTCGTCCACGCGGACCGGTCCCCTGCCGAGCACGCCCTGCGCACCGACCACGAGGCCTACGCGGGCAAACTGCCGGACGCGGCCGTCCACTTCTGGTACGAGCAGCCCGAGCCCGGGCACCCGGCCGACCGCACGGGCCTGGTCGACCTCACCGGAGTGACGATTCCGTCAGGCACGCGCGCGTACCTGTGCGGTCCGCTGCCGTTCATGCGGGCGGTACGGGAGCAGCTCATCGGGAAGGGCGTGGCGGCCGCCGACATCCACTACGAGGTGTTCGGGCCGGACCTCTGGCTCGCGCAGCGCTAGAGAGCCGCAGCGCTGGAGAGCCGCAGAGTCGCCACAGAGCCACAAAGCCGCAAAGTTGCCGCAAGAGCGGCCGCAGAGCCGGAGAGCCGCGACGAGCTGGAGAGCTAGGGCCTCCTGGAGATCCCGAGCAGCACCGGCCCGGTCGGCGCGGCGACCATGTCCGCGACGGTCAGCGGGTCCAGTGAGGCGAAGAACGCCTCCTGGGCCCGCTTCAGTGCGCCCCGCAGACGGCACGCGGAGTGCAGCGGGCAGGGCGTGGCGCCCTCGCACTCGACGACGTCCCCGTCCCCCTCGAAGGTTCGGACGACGGCGCCGACCGATGCCTTGCGCCCCTCCTCGGTGAGCGCGAGGCCGCCACCCCGACCCCGGCGGGCCGCCAGCAGCCCGAGGTGCTGGAGCTCGGCGACCACCTTCGCGGCATGCGTGTATGGCACATCCATGTCCGCCGCGACCTCGCGGGTCGTGGGGGTGGACTCGCCTGCGACGGCGAGCCGCATCAGGACGCGCAGGGCCAGGTCGGTGGATCGCAACAGCCGCATACCGCGAGCGTAAATAATACGCATCCACGATTCAAATTATCTGGACGAGAGCGATCTTTCCTCCCGTACGAAAGCCACCTCTTCGGTCATTCCTGTGGGGCTTCGTGCATGCGTCCCCTCCTCCCCCACTACGATCAGCGGACCCGACCGTCCCATTCCCCACAAAGGACTCGCCATGGGTTCCGCCAAGAACAGCAGCAGCACCTCGCGCAAGGCGCGCATAGAGGAGATGCGCCGCGCCGAGCAGTCCCGCGAGCGTCGCAACCGGATCCTCACGATCGCCGCAAGCGTGGTCGTGGTCGCCGGTCTCGTCGTCGGCGGCGTCGTCCTCGTCAAGTCGCAGTCCGACAAGAGCGACACGGCGAGCGACTCCAAGGCGGCGTCGGGGCACTTCGTCACCGGCGCGGACGGCGTGAAGACCTGGAAGGGCACGCTGGCGCGCAACCACGTCACCAAGACCGTGACGTACCCGATGGAGCCCCCGGTCGGCGGTGACCACAACCAGGTGTGGATGAACTGCAACGGCGACGTCTACACCAAGGCGATCAACAACATGAACGCCGTGCACTCCCTGGAGCACGGCGCGGTCTGGGTGACGTACAACAGCAAGGCCTCCGACGCCGACGTGAAGGCGCTCGCGGCGAAGGTCAAGAAGACCCCCTACACGCTGATGAGCCCGGTCGAGGACCAGAAGGACCCGATCATGCTCAGCGCCTGGGGCAAGCAGCGCACGGTGACGGCCGCGAGCGACCCGAACGTCGACAAGTTCTTCGCGGAGTTCGTGCAGGGCAAGCAGACGCCCGAGCCGGGCGCCGCCTGCACCAACGGTCTGTCCCAGTGAGGCACGTCGGGTGGATCGCGGGGGCCGCGGCGGCCGTGCTCGTCGCGGCCGGGGCGATCACCTACGCGGTCGCCGACGGTGACGGCTCCGGGATGAAGGCGCCCACCGCCGACTCCGCCGACGCGGGTTTCGCGCGGGACATGGCGGTCCACCACCAGCAGGCCGTCGAGATGTCGTACATCGTGCGCGACCGCACCAAGGACGTCGAGGTGCGGCGCCTCGCGTACGACATCGCGCAGACGCAGGCCAACCAGCGCGGCATGCTGCTCGGCTGGCTCGACCTGTGGGAGCTGCCGAAGGTGTCCTCGGACGCGCCGATGACCTGGATGGGCATGGGCGACATGGCCTCCGGCAAGGACGGCGCGCTGATGCCGGGCATGGCCACCAACACCGAGATGAAGAAGCTGAACACGCTGAGCGGCAAGCAGGCCGAGATCTTCTATCTGCAGTTGATGACCGACCATCACAAGGGCGGCATCCACATGGCGGAGGGCTGCGTCGCCAAGTGCGAGGTCGGCGTGGAGAAGAAGCTCGCGCAGGGCATGGTCGACGCGCAGCAGTCGGAGATCAAGCTGATGGCGGACATGCTGAAGGAGCGGGGCGCGAAGGCTCGCGACTAGGGCATGGGACGGGTCCGGGGCAGCGCCCCGGACCCGTCCGCCCCCTCCGCCTGGTGGTCAACTGCCCTTCCGCCGCCTGATGGTCAACTGCGCCAGTCCGTACCGCACTTCAGGGGGACGCCGGTCGGCACCAGGCGTTCCACCGAACCCGGGCGGCCGTCGGTGACGGCGAGCTGGGCCTGGTTCAGGTATCCGATGAAGAGCTGGGTGTGGGCGGGCATGGCCGCGGGGTCGTAGATGAAGACGACGGTGTCGTCGTCCCGCCGTTCCCGCTTCACGACGTCCTCGACCCCCACCCCCGAGCCGTGTTCGTCCACCTGCGTGTGATCGTCCGGCCCCTTGCAGAACACCCCGGTCTTCACCAGGACGGGGAACCCCGCGTCGCGCAGCGCCTTCTGCAGCCCCGCCGGGTCCTTGAAGTACTGCTCCTTCGTCCAGGTCACCGCGACCGTGCCGTCCGTCCGCTTGGCGACGGTGAACGCGACGGACTCGGCGCCCCCGGACGGCGGCGCCGTCGACGGGTGGCCGTAACCCGGCACGCCGAGTGCGAGTCCCGCGGCCGCCGCCACACCCACGGCCGCCACGGCCACGCGCCTGCGCCGCCGCCGGACCGCGCGGCCCTCGGCCACGATCCGCTCGAGGGGCACGGGCAGGGTGACGTCGTCGAGCGAGCTCCTCAGCGCGTTCAGTACGTCCCTGTCGTCATCGATGGTGTTCACGATCCCGCCTCCGGGGTGTTGAGGGTGACAAGGTGGCCGCGCAGCGTCCCGACGGCTCGCGACAGATGGGCGGTGACGGTCCCCGGGGCGATCCCGAGCGTCTTCGCCGTGGTCGCGGTGTCGAGGTCGAGGAAGACCCGCAGGGCGATCACCTCCCGCTGCCGCAGGGGAAGTTGGCGCAGCACGGTCAGCAGCGCGGGGTCGAGCCCCGATCCGCCGGGCTGCGCGGCCTCGGCGTCCTGGCCGTCGCCGAGCGCGACCTCGTACCGACGCCGCCGCCACCACGAGATCCGGGTGTTGAGCGCCGTCCGTACGATCCAGGCGCGCGGGGCCGGATGCCGCCGCACCCGCGGCCAGACGGCCCAGGCCCGGGCGAACGCCTCGGCGACGAGGTCCTCGGCCAGCTGCCGGTCGCCCACCGCGGCGAGGACCGCGCGCAGGCAGACGTCCCGGCCGCACCGGTAGAACTCTTCGAACTCCAGCTGCTTCACACCCCCTTAACGCCATGGAGGCGCGAGGCGCTTACAGACAACGCGTCGCGCTTGCGGACGCGTCATGCGCTGCCGGACGACGCGATGTGCTTACGGAAACAAGCAACCCCTTGACAGAAGAAAAAGGGAAAACCCTCGATCGGGCAGCACCCCCTCTCCATACCGGCCCAAATCCACCCCAATCACTGCCACTTGGGGTTTCCTTGGCCTTTTCATTCCCCTGGCATGAACGGTTCATCGAAAGAGTGGCCCCCATCTGTGATCCATTCCCCGTGCCCTGGTAGGGCGCGGGTCTACGCGGATCGCCGACCAACCACTACATGCGACGAACCGCATCGCAGGGGGTTCTATGAGATCCAACCGCGCCAAAACGCGCGCCGGGGTGAGCATGGCAGCGACACTGCCGCTGCTCGCCGGCGCGCTGGCGCTCGGCATACCCGCGGCCCACGCCGCGGACGGCCCGAGCCGGGACACCCTTACGGGCACCAAGCCCGCGTGGGCCACGGCCAAGGCCGACAAGGGCGCCACGTCCGACAGCTCCCAGGTCTCCGCCCGGGTCTACCTCGCCGGCCGGGACGCCTCCGGTCTGGCGGCGTACGCCAAGGCCGTGTCCGACCCGAACTCGGCGTCGTACGGCAAGTATTTGAGCGCCAAGAAGACGCAAGCGCGCTTCGGCGCCACGAAGGCCCAGGTCGCCGCGGTGACCTCGTGGCTGAAGTCGGCCGGCCTGAAGGTCACCGGCACCACGCAGCACTACATCTCCGTGACCGGTGATGTCGCCGCCGCCGAGAAGGCGTTCGGCACCCAGCTGCACAACTACGCCAAGGGCAACAAGACCTACCGGGCGCCGTCGAAGACGGCCTCCGCGCCGGCCGCCCTGAACGGCGCCGTCCTGACCGTCACCGGCCTGGACAACGCCCCGCACAAGGCGACGCACAGCGACCAGCTGCCGCCTCCGGACGCGGTGTTCAAGAACTCCGGGCCGTTCTCCTCGTACTACGGCTCGAACATCGCGAGCACCCTGCCGGACGCCTACGGCTCGAAGATCCCGTACGCGGTCAAGGGCTACACGGGCAAGCAGCTGCGCGCCGCGTACGGCGCGGGCACGCGCACCGGCAAGAACGTGCGCGTCGCCATCACCGACGCGTACGCCTCGCCGACCATCGCCTTCGACGCGCAGACGTACGCGGGCAAGCACGGTGACGCCGCGTACTCCAGCGGCCAGCTGCGCCAGGTGCTGCCGAAGAATTACACGAAGACCAAGGAGTGCGGAGCGGCCGGCTGGTACGGCGAGGAGACCCTCGACGTCGAGGCCGTGCACGCGGTCGCGCCGGGCGCGAGCATCACGTACGTGGGTGCCGCCTCCTGCTACGACGACGATCTGCTCGACTCGCTGAACAAGATCGTCGACGGACACCTGGCCGACATCGTCTCCAACTCGTGGGGCGACATCGAGGCCAACCAGACGCCGGACCTCGCGGCCGCCTACGACCAGGTCTTCCAGTTCGGCGCGGTCGAGGGCATCGGCTTCTACTTCTCCTCCGGCGACAACGGCGACGAGGTCGCCAACACCGGTACGAAGCAGGTCGACACCCCGGCCAACTCGGCGTGGGTGACGGCGGTCGGCGGTACGTCGCTGGCGGTCGGCAAGGACGACAAGTACCTGTTCGAGACCGGCTGGGGCACCGAGAAGGCTGTGCTGTCCGACGACGGCAAGAGCTGGACGAACTTCCCCGGCGCGTTCACCTCGGGTGCGGGCGGCGGCACCAGCAAGACGGTCGCCGAGCCCTACTACCAGAAGGGTGTCGTCCCGGACGCGCTCGCCAAGGCCAACAACGCCGCCGGCAACCGTGTCGTCCCGGACATCTCGGCGATCGCCGACCCGAACACCGGTTTCAAGGTCGGCCAGACGCAGACCTTCCCGGACGGGACGGAGCAGTACAGCGAGTACCGGATCGGTGGCACCTCGCTGGCCGCGCCGGTGATCGCGGCCGTCCAGGCGCTCGCCCAGGAGGCGGGCGGCGGCAAGGCGATCGGCTTCGCCAACCCCGCCATCTACGCCAAGTACGGCTCGAAGGCGTACCACGACGTCACGGACAACCCCACGAACTCCGGGCTCGCCGTGGCACGTATCGACTTCGCTAACGGCTACGACGCGGCTGACGGTGTCATCACCTCCGTCCGCAGCCTCGGCAAGGACAGCTCCCTGAAGGCCGTGAAGGGCTACGACGACGTCACCGGTGTGGGTTCCCCCGCCCCGGGCTACGTCGACTCGTACCGTCGCCACTGACGACGCATCACGATGCGTTGCGCCCGCCCCTCGCTGATCGGGGGCGGGCGTACGTTTTTCGCCCCCGCCGCCCCTGCCCGTCCCGTACCTGGGGGCCGCGCCCCGAGACCCATGCCAAAAGATTGCGCAGTTCTCCGCGCCCCTTTTCAGGGGCGCGGAGAACTGCGCGAACGGGGTCCGGGGCGGAGCCCCAGGTCGGGACGGGCAGGGGCGGCGGGGGGCGAAAACCCGTTAGGCGTGTTCGCGCCAGCGGTTGGTGATGGGGAGGCGTCGGTCCTTGCCGAAGCCCTTCGCGGAGATCTTGGTACCCGGCGGGTACTGCCGCCGCTTGTACTCCGCCGTGTCGACCATACGAAGCGTCTTCACGACGAGCTCCCGCTCGAACCCGGCAGCGACGATGGAGTCCGCGCCCTCGTCCCGGTCGACGTACCGTTCGAGGATCGCGTCCAGGACGGGGTAGTCCGGGAGGGAGTCCGTGTCGACCTGGTCGGGACGCAACTCCGCACTCGGCGGCTTGACGATCGAGTTCTCCGGAATCGGCGGCGTCTGCCCCCGGTCCACGGCCGCCCGGTTCCGCCACTCCGCCAGCCGGAAGATCGACGTCTTGTACACGTCCTTGATGGGGCCGTACGCCCCCACCGAGTCGCCGTACAGCGTCGAATACCCCACGGCCAGCTCCGACTTGTTGCCGGGCGCCAGCACGATGTGCCCCTCCTGGTTGGAGATGGCCATCAGCGTCGTGCCCCGCAGCCGGGACTGAAGGTTCTCCTCGGCCAGCCCCGTCAGCCCCAGCGACGACATATACGCGTCGAACATCGGCTCGATCGGCACGGTCCGGAAGTTCAGCCCCGTCCGCCGCGCCAGCTCCGCCGCGTCGTCCTTGGAGTGGTCGGACGAGTACTTCGACGGCATCGAAACGCCGTACACGTTCTGCGCGCCCAGCGCGTCACACGCGAGGGCGGCCACCAGCGCCGAGTCGATACCGCCCGACAGCCCGATCAGCACCGACCGGAACCCGTTCTTGGCCGCGTACGCCCGCAGCCCGACCACCAGCGCCGAGTAGATCTCCTCGTCGTCGTCCAGCCGCTCCGCGTACCCCCCGGCGAGCTCCGCCTCGTACGCGGGCAGCGGATCCTCGGAGAGCACGAGCCGCTCGATCCGCAGCCCGTCGTCCACCACACCCTCCACCGGTGAGGCGGCGGCAGCAGGCAGATCCAGGTCCAGTACGACGCATCCCTCGGCGAACTGCGGCGCCCTCGCGACGACTTCACCGTCCCGGTCGACGACGATCGAGTCCCCGTCGAAGACCAGCTCGTCCTGCCCGCCGATCATCGCGAGATAGGCGGTGGTGCACCCGGCCTCCTGGGCCCGCTTGCGGACCAGTTCGAGGCGGGTGTCGTCCTTGTCGCGCTCGTACGGCGAGGCGTTGATGGACAGCAGCAGCCCGGCCCCGGCGGAACGGGCGGCCGGCACACGCCCGCCGTCCTGCCAGAGGTCCTCGCAGATGGCTAGGGCGACATCGACCCCGTGCACCCGCACGACCGGCATGGTGTCGCCGGGCACGAAGTACCGGAACTCGTCGAACACGCCGTAGTTGGGGAGGTGGTGCTTGGCGAAGGTCAGCGCCACCCGGCCTCCGTACAGCACCGCGGCGGCGTTCTGCGGGGCGCCGGCCGGCTGCCCGTACTTCGGCTGCGCGGTCTCGGAACGGTCGAGGTAGCCGACGATCACCGGCAGCTCCCCGAAGCCCTCGTCGGCGAGCCGGGTGGCCACCGAGCGCAGCGCCGCACGGGAGGCCTCGACGAAGGACGGCCGCAGGGCGAGGTCCTCCACGGGATACCCGGTCAGCACCATCTCGGGGAACGCCACCAGATGCGCTCCCTGCTCGGCGGAGTGCCGGGTCCAACGGAGGATCGCCTCGGCGTTGCCGGCGAGATCGCCGACGGTCGAGTCGATCTGATTCAGGGCGAGGCGTAGTTGAGGCACGGGCCCAGTGTAATCGTCAGAGCGACACAATGGGGTGTGGGGCGCCCCACGTGGAGACCGGCGTGGAAACGCCCCACCCTCAGGGCCCGGCGGCCCGGATCCGGCGCCTCAGCTCCGGTAACCGAGCACGGTCATCATCCCCGCCTCCGAGTGGTAGACGTTGTGGCAGTGGACCATCCACAGGCCCGGATTGTCGGCGTCGAAGTCCACCGTCAGCGTCCCGTTCGGCAGCACGATCGCGGTGTCCTTGCGCGGGCCGCCCACCACATTGGCCAGGCCGAAGGTGTGCCCGTGCAGATGGACGGGGTGCCACATGCTCGTGGAGTTGGAGAACACGAGCCGCACCCGCTCCCCGGCCCGGACGGGATGCCGCTGATCCGCCCCGGCACGGTAGGGCTTCTTGTCGAAGGCCCAGTCGTACTTCTCCATCCCGCCCGTGAGCTGCAGCTTCACCGTGCGGTCCGGCTCCTTCTCGGCCAGCGCCACGGACGTGTCGGCCCGCAGCCGGTCCGCCGTCAACAGCCGCCCGTCGAGTTCCTTCGGCCGCACGGACCCGGCGGGCGCCGCACCTCCGCCCGTCCGCAGCAGCGCCTGCGCCGACGCCTTCTTGCCCTCGGCCAGCGCGGTCAGCGGGAAGACGCCGTCCTTGACGGTGACGAGGACGTCGTACCGCTCGCCCATGCCGAGCAGCAGCGCGTCCGTCCTTACGGGCCGCACCGGGAAGCCGTCCGTGTGCGTCACCGTCATCTCGTGCCCGCCGAGGGCCACGCGGAAGGCGGTGTCGCCGCCCGCGTTGATGATCCGGATCCGGACGCGGTCCCCGGGGCGCGCCCGGAAGACCGAAGGCGCCTTCGCCGTACGCCCGTTGACCAGGTAGTACGGATACGCGACATCCCCGGCGTCGCCGCCCAGCAACCGGCTCTCGGAACCCATGAGCAGACGGGAGGGACCGGGCGGGGGCGATTCCTGACCTCGCATGGACATGGTGGACATGTCGTGCCCGGAGTGATCCATGCTCCCGTCGTCACCCATGTCCATGCCCATGCCGCCGCTCAACTGCTTGAGCACGGCGTCCGGGGTGGACCCGTCCACCCCGTCGACCCAGTCGTCGAGGACGACCACCCACTCCTTGTCGTACGACAGGGGCTCCTTGGGGTCCTCCACTATCAGCGGGGCGTACAGACCGCGGTCCTGCTGGGGTCCGGAGTGCGGGTGGAACCAGTACGTGCCCGGGTGCGGCACCGTGAACCGGTAGGTGAAGTCGGCGCCCGGCTGGACGGCCCGCTGGGTGAGGTCGGGTACGCCGTCCATGTCGTTGCGCAGGGCGATCCCGTGCCAGTGCAGGGACGTGGCCTCCGGGAGATGGTTGGCGAGCGTGAGGGCGAGGGTGTCCCCGGCGGTGACGCGGACCGCCTCGCCGGGCAGGTCGCCACCGTACGCCCAGGACTTGACCGTACGACCGCCCAGGTCGAGGGCGGCCTCGGCGGCGGTGAGCCGCACCTTGCGGACGGGGCCCGAGCCCCGCTTCTTCTCGGCGACGGCGACTTCGCGGCCCGCCGGGTCGACGTACCCCTTCGGACCGCCGGTGGATCCGCTTCCGTCGTGACCCGTGTGACCTGCGCTGGAGCAGGCGGACAGAATCCCCGTCCCGGCGACGGCGGCCGCCGCGCCGAGGACGGCGCGGCGCGTGTGCGTGCGCATGGGTGTGGTGGTGCGCATGGCTGAGTAACACCTCGTCGTGGTGATGTGCGTGCGGATGGACGCGTCCGCTGCTTCTGGTACACCGCTCGACGCCCGGAGGTTCCCACCTCCGAACGGGCAGCCCGAAGCAGCCGGTGCACCGGCCTAAATGCGCAGCACCGACAGACGGGAGAGAAGGGTTCTTTGCGGGGGCGGGTGGGGCCACAGGGCGCGCAGCAGCCCTGCGCGTGCGGGCTGTGTGGCGCCGCTCGCCCACGGGGTGCCCAGCGCCGCCGCGAGCAGCAGGAGGAGGGTGGCGCCGCCGAGTACGGCGAGGCAGACGGACAGGGGGTCCATGCCGTTCATGGGGGGCATGTCGGCGGTCATCGACGCGCCCGCCGCGTGCTCCTGCGCACGGCCCGGCGGGGAGGACAGGGGGTGCGACATGGCGGACGAGGAGTGCCCGTGCCCCCCGGAGCCCTCGTCCGAGGAGTACGACGAGTACCCGGAGCTCCGGGCCGAGCCGTGCCCTGAAGGATGCCCCAGCGTGTGCATCGTCACGATCCCGAGAAGCAGCGCGGCGAAGAGCAACACCTCGCGCGCCCGGCTTCTCGTCACCATGCGGCCACCTTACCCCCACCGGGTATCGACGCGAGGAGTGGGCCCGGCCCGCCCGGAGCAGCGCGACGGGGTTAGGGGTAACCGCGGGGGGTTATTCGACCCCGCCGCCCCTACCCATTCCCGTACCTGGGGGCTGCGCCCCCAGCCCCCTCGGTTGTCTTTTGACCTCGAGACGGTGGGGGCTTGTCGCGCCGTTCCCCGCGACCCTTTCGGGGCGCGGCCCGGCGCATCAGTGATCGACGCGCTCCGCGCGCGGCGGAACGTGCGCCGCGACAAGCCGCCCCGAGCTCCCCGCGGTGGCTCCCGCGACCACGCCGGCCCGACGCCGGTCGACCGCGTACGCGGCGCCGGCCACGGCAAGGCCGAGCACCGCGAGGGCCGCTCCCGCGACCGCCGGAGACGTCGCTCCGAAGCCCGCGGCCAGAGCGAGCCCCCCGATCCACGCACCACCGGCGTTCGCGAGGTTGAACGCCGCCTGGTTGGCGGAGGACGCGAGGGACGGTGCGGCGGAGGCCTTCTCCATGACCATCAGCTGGAGCGGCGAGCCGGTGATGAAGGCGGCCACGCCGAGAAGGGTGACCGCGACGGCCGCGCTCCACTGCGTGGTCATGAAAACCGGGAAGAGCGCGAGGACCGCGACGAGGGACGCCAGGCCACCGAAGAGGGTGCCGCGCAGGGAGTGGTCCGCGAGGCGACCGCCCACCAGGTTGCCCGCGGTCGCACCGACACCGAAGAGGGCCAGCAGCAAGGTCACGCTGCCGTCGGCGTACCCGGCCGACTCCGTGAGCATCGGCGTGATGTAGCTGTACGCGGAGAAGAGCGCCCCGAAGCCCGCCACCGTCGTACCCAGGGCCAGCCAGACCGGGAGGGAGCGCAGTGCGGCCACTTCGCCGCGCAGACCCCCGGTGGGGGCATGCCCATGATCACGCGGGATCAGGAGCGCGAGCGAGGCGATGGCGGCGACACCGATCGCGCTCACGCCCAGGAATGTGGCACGCCAGCCCAGGTGCTGGCCCATGAGCGTCGCCACCGGCACACCGGCGACGTTCGCCACCGTCAGCCCGAGGAACATCAGCGAGACGGAGCGCGCCTTGCGCTCGGGGGCGACCAGGTTCGTGGCGACGACGGCGCCGACGCCGAAGAACGCGCCGTGCGGCAGCCCGCTGAGGAAGCGGGCGGCCAGCAGCCAGTGGTAGTCGGGGGCGAAGGCGGAGAGCGCGTTGCCCACCACGAAGAGGCCCATCAGGGCGATCAGGACCTTGCGGCGCGACATGCGGGCGGTGGCGGCCGCGAGCAGGGGGGCGCCGATCACGACACCCAGGGCGTAGGCCGAGACAAGGTGGCCCGCGGCGGGGATGGATATGTGCAGGTCGTCCGCGACGTCGGGCAGCAGGCCCATCATCACGAACTCGGTGGTGCCGATGCCGAAGGCGCCCACGGCGAGGGCGAGCAGGGCCAGGGGCATGAGGGGCCTTTCAGAGGAGCGGAGAACGTGCGGCGGGGCGGGGTACGAGCGGTTTCCATGGGCGTACGCAGGCACAGGGACGACATACGCGCGCATGGGCGCGCCCGTGCACACCGATGTGCACGGGACGCGGGGGTCAAGCTGTGGGTTCAGCTATAAGTTTAGCTGGGAAACAAACTCTCTCAGGCCCAGTATTCCAGGAGGTTAAGACGCGGTTGCGCCCACCTTGACGCGGGCGGCAATCGGAAGGTGATCGCTGCCGGTCTCGGGCAGGGTCCACGAGGTCTCGGGCTCGATGCCCTTGACCATGATCTGGTCGATCCGGGCCATCGGGAACGACGCCGGCCAGCTGAACCCGAACCCGCTGCCCGCCGCGCCTTGAGTGGAGCGCATCTGCGCGGTGACGGCGTTCAGCGCGCGGTCGTTCATCGTGCCGTTGAGGTCACCGAGCAGGACGACCTTCTTCAGCGGCTCATCGGCGATCGCCTCGCCCAGCGCGTCGGCGCTCTTGTCGCGCTGCCGGGCGGTGAACCCGGCCTCCAGCTTCACGCGGACCGAGGGCAGGTGAGCGACGTAGATGGCGACCTGTCCGGCCGGCGTCGTCACCGTTGCCCGCATCGCGCGCGTCCAGCCCAGTTTGATGTCCACGGGCTGGGCGCCGGTCAGCGGGTACTTGCTCCACAGTCCGACGGTGCCCTGCACCGAGTGGTACTTGTACGTCGAGGCGAGCGCCTTCTCGTACACCGGGACCGCCGAGGCCGTCAGCTCCTCCAGGGCCAGCACATCGGCGCCGGAGGCGGCCACGTCGCGGGCGGTGCCCGACGGGTCCGGGTTCTCGGCGTTGACATTGTGCGTGGCGACGGTGAGGTCGCCGCCGCTGCCGGTCTTGTCGGTGAGCAGCCCGCCGAAGAGGTTCAGCCAGACGCTCGCGGGCAGCAGCACCGCGATCAGGGCGCTCGCCGACTTCCGTACGAAGGCGAGGATCAGCAGGATCGGGATGAACAGGCCCAGCCAGGGCAGGAACGTCTCCGTGAGGCTGCCGAGGTTGCCGATGGTGTTCGGGATCTGCGCGTGCAGCAGCATCACCAGAGCGAGGATCACCGCCAGCGCGGCGAGGATCAGACCTCGACGCCAGATGCCGCGGTCACCGCGCCAGCCGTCGAGCAGGCGCCGAAGTCGGGACCCTCTGCGGTCCGGCTCCTGGCCGCCGCTGCCCGTCTCCGTCATATACGCCTGCGCCATACCGTCGCCTCACAACCTGCCGTGCGCACCGTCTGCCCCTCGGCTACGACCCTAGGGGATGATCGGTGTCGTTCTCGCCGTCCCGTGACGGCCGTACGGGCAAGGGGACGTACAACTTCGTGTTCGGAGTTCCGAATACGGGCATGGAGCGCGCCCTCTGTGACGAAACGCGCACATTCGCCCCGTCAGAAGCCGGCGAAACGAACCGTCAGGAACAGGCGGGACCAACAGGACCACGGAAACTACGGCTTGGCCGGCCGCAGTCCCTCCAGCAGTGTGTCGACGATCTGCTCCGAGAGGCCTTCGGGAAGTTCGCTCTCCGGGCGCAGGACGGCACGGACGAGCATGGGGCCGACGAAGATGTCGTTGACCAGGTCGACGTCGACGTCCTCACGGAGTTCGCCGTTTCGCTGTCCGCGGCGCAGGACTTCGTACCCCAGTCTGCGCCGCGGGTCGACGACGGTCGCGTGGTACGCGTTCCAGAGTCTGGGGCTGCTCTTCATCTGGGCGTACACGTTGTGCAGCATCGCCGACGAGCGGTTGATCAGGCCGCGTTGGCGCAGCGACTCCAACAGGACGATGAGGTCGTCGCGCATCGAGGTGCCGGGGAGTTCGGGGTCCTCGGGCTCGGCGGCGCGCAGCACGTCGACGAAGAGCTCCTCCTTGCCGCTCCAGCGACGGTAGATGGTCGCCTTGCCGACACCCGCGGTGCGGGCGATGCGCTCGATGGACAGGTCCCCGAGCGGTACGCCGTCCTCCAGGAGCTTCATGACGCCCTCGATGATCGAGCGCTCCACGGCCTCGCTGCGGGGGCGCCCCCTGGCGGGCCCCTCATGCCCGGCTCGGCTGTGCGCGAGGCTCACATCGAACTCCTTTTCCCTTGACCGGCGTTCATTCTCCCCAGGTGCGGCGCCCGCGGGCACCCGGTGCCAGGTGCCCGCGGTCCCGTACGGCCGGTCAGTGCTCCCCGGCCGGCACCAACTCGGTTTCCTCCTCGCCCTTCTGGACTTCCGGGGTCCGGCCCGGCAGGAACACGGCCACGATGACCGCGCCGACGATCGCGACACCCGCGCCGCACAGGGCGGTCACGTGCATGGCATGCAGGAAGGCGTCGTTGGCGGGGCCGACGAGGGCCTTGCCCCGGGGGCCGAGCTTGGCGGCGACGCCGAGGGTGGCTTCGATGGACTCGCCCGCGGTGTGGCGCAGGCCGGCCGGGACGACACCGAGCTTGTCCTCGATGCCGGTGCGGTAGGCCGTGGAGAGGACGGAGCCGAGAACGGCGATGCCGAGGGCGCCGCCGACCTGGCGGAAGGTGTTGCTGAGCGCGGAGGCGGAGCCCGCCTTCTCGCGCGGCAGGGCCTGCATTATCACGACACTGGTCGGGGTCATGATGTGCGCCATACCGGTGCCCATGAGGAAGAAGATGACCTCGAGGAGCCAGATCGGTGTGTCCGTCTCGAGGACGGCGAACGCGGCGAGCATCGCGGCGATGATCAGCAGCCCTGCCGTACACGTGGCCCGGTTGCCGAAGCGGTCGACGACGAGCCGGGCGCGCGGCGCGAAGATGATCTGGGCCGCGGCGAGCGGCAGCATCAACAGGCCGGTCTGCAGCGGCGAGTAGCCTCGCACGCTCTGCGTGTAGAAGACGGAGAAGAAGGTCACACCCATCAGCGCGAAGAAGACGAGCGCGATGGCGGCGATCGCCGCGGAGAAGACCTTGTTCTTGAAGTACGTGACGTCGATGGACGGGTGGTCGCTGCGCTTCTCGTACACGACGAAGCCGGCGAGGACGACGAGTCCGGCCGCGATGGTCGCGAGGACCGTCGCATCGGTGAAGTCGGCGAGCTGGCCGCCCTTGATGATGCCGTAGACGAGCAGGACGAGCCCGATGACCGACAGGACGACACCGATCGCGTCGACGCGGCCGGGGTTCGGGTCACGCGAGTCCGGGACCAGCCAGAACATCAGGACAAGCGCGAGCAGCACGATCGGCACGTTGATGAGGAAGACCGAGCCCCACCAGAAGTGGTCGAGCAGGACGCCGCCGGTGATCGGGCCGATCGCGATGGCGAGGCCGACGCCGCCGGCCCAGATGCCGATGGCCTTGGGCTGCTCGTCGCGCTCGAAGACGTTCATCAGGACGGCGAGCGTCGCGGGCATCACGAAGGCGGCGCCGAGGCCCATCAGCGCGCGGAACACGATGAGCTGGACCGGCGAGCCGGACTCCGCGGCCAACGCAGAGCCGATGCCGAAGACGGCGAGACCGGCGAGCAGCACCTTCTTGCGGCCCAGCCGGTCGCCGAGCAGGCCCGCGGTGAAGAGAAGTCCGGCGAAGACGAGCGTGTAGGCGTTGATGGCCCACTCCAGCTCGCTCTGGGTGGCGCCGAGCCCGGTGGGCGCCGGGGTCGAGATGGTCTTGATCGCAACGTTCAGGATGGAGTTGTCGAGCACCACGATCAGCAGGCTGAGCATCAGCGCGCCGAGGATCGCCCAGCGGCGCCGATGCACCGCCTCTGGCACACGTCGGTCGGCAGGAGGAGCGGAAGTCGTCATGGCGCTCAGACTAGGTGCGATTCGATACGGAACCGTCTCGTATCGAATATACTTTACGGAGAACTTACCAAGGGAGATGGAACCCCGCGCGCCGAGACGCAGATCGCTCGCCCCGCTCTAGCCGCGCGTGGCACGAGGTGCCACCATGGACCTGGTCCGGGGACGCCGTAAGGGCGCCTCGAGATGACAGAAGGAGCCGTTGCGATGACGCAGCTTTCGGCTGCCCAGAAGCAGCCCGTGCAGGGTGTGCGCCCGTCCACCGACAGCAGCAAGGCGCTGTACGGGGGCAAGAGCACCCGCCGCATCACGGTGCGCGACATCACCGCCGCCAAGGAGCGCGGCGAGAAGTGGCCCATGCTCACCGCGTACGACGCGATGACCGCGTCCGTCTTCGACGAGGCCGGCATCCCGGTCATGCTCGTCGGCGACTCGGCGGGCAACTGCCACCTGGGGTACGAGACGACCGTGCCCGTCACCATGGACGAGATGACCATGCTGTCCGCCGCGGTCGTGCGGGGCACCAGCCGCGCCCTGATCGTGGGCGACCTGCCCTTCGGGTCGTACCAGGAGGGCCCGGTGCAGGCGCTGCGCTCGGCCACCCGCCTCGTCAAGGAGGCCGGGGTCGGCGCGGTGAAGCTGGAAGGCGGCGAGCGCTCGCACCGCCAGATCGAACTGCTCGTCGAGTCCGGCATCCCGGTCATGGCGCACATCGGCCTGACCCCGCAGTCCGTGAACGCCATGGGCTACCGCGTGCAGGGCCGTGGCGACGAGGCCGCGCATCAGTTGCTGCGGGACGCGAAGGCGGTGCAGGACGCGGGTGCGTTCGCCGTCGTCCTGGAGCTGGTCCCGGCGGAGCTGGCCGCCGAGGTCACGCGCACGCTGCAGATCCCGACGGTCGGCATCGGCGCGGGTCCCGAGACCGATGCGCAGGTCCTCGTCTGGACCGACATGCTCGGTCTCACCGGCGGCAGGGTGCCGAAGTTCGTCAAGAAGTACGCCGACCTGCGTGAGGTCATGGGCAACGCGGCGAAGGCGTTCGCCGAGGACGTCGTCGGCGGGACGTTCCCCCTCGAGGAACACTCCGTCCACTGAGCCACTGCGGCACCAAGGGCAGCCCGCCGATTTCCCCCGTCGGCGGGCTGCGCCTTTTCCTCACGGCGCCGTCAGGGTTCTTTCGCCCCCTCCGCCCCTACCCGTCCCGTACCTGGGGGCTGCCGCCCCCAGACCCCCGCTTCGGCCTGGACGGCCTCGTCCTCAAACGCCGGACGGGCTGAAAAGCACCCGCAGTCGCCGACGCACGGAGCTGAAAAAGCACCCGCAGTCGCCGACGCGCGGGAGAGGCCGTGCCGGTACATCACAGGCCCCGTCGCTTACGCGGTTGCCAACAGGCAGGACCATGAAGCCGAAGCGATCTGCCACCGGCGACGGGGCGGATGTACCGGCACGGCCCCGACCCACCCACCGGCGGACAAGCGCCGACGGCACGCCCGTCGGCGATATATCGGCGGCTGTCGGTCGGCTGTAGGCGGTTTGTCGGTGGCGGCTGGCACCTTGATGGCCATGACGCGAATCGACAAGAACCCCAGCGGCGGCGCCAAGAGCGCCGTCACCGTACGGGGGCTGGTCAAGCACTACGGCGAGACCAAGGCACTGGACGGCGTGGACCTGGACGTGCACGAGGGCACCGTCCTCGGCGTGCTGGGTCCGAACGGCGCCGGCAAGACCACCCTCGTCCGCTGCCTGTCCACCCTCATCACCCCCGACGCCGGCCACGCCACGGTCGCCGGTTACGACGTACTGAAGCAGCCCCGCCAGCTGCGCCGAGTCATAGGCCTCACCGGCCAGTACGCCTCGGTCGACGAGAAACTCCCCGGCTGGGAGAACCTGTACATGATCGGGCGGCTGCTCGACCTGCCCCGCAAGGACGCCCGGCGCCGCGCCGACGAACTCCTGGAGCGCTTCTCGCTCACCGAGGCCGCCAAGCGCCCGGCGTCCACGTACTCCGGCGGTATGCGCCGCCGTCTCGACCTCGCCGCCTCCATGATCGGGCAGCCCGCCGTGCTGTACCTGGACGAGCCGACGACCGGCCTCGACCCGCGCACCCGCAACGAGGTGTGGCACGAGGTCAAGCGCATGGTCGCCGACGGCGCCACCGTGCTGCTCACCACCCAGTACATGGAGGAGGCCGAACAGCTGGCCTCCGAGCTGACGGTCATCGACCGCGGCAAGGTCATCGCCAGCGGCCGGATCGACGAGCTGAAGGCGAGGGTCGGCGGCCGCACACTGCGGATCCGCCCGGTCGACCCGCTGGAGCTGCGCCCGCTCGCGGGCATGCTCGACGAGCTGGGCCTCACCGGTCTCGCCGCCTCGGCCGTGGACACCGAGACCGGCACCGTCCTGGTCCCGATCCTCAGCGACGAACAGCTCACCGCCGTGGTCGGCGCGGTCACCGCGCGCGGCATCACGATCAGCTCCATCAGCACCGAACTGCCCAGCCTCGACGAGGTGTTCCTCTCCCTCACCGGCCACAAGGCCGGTGCCCCGCAGGACGCCGCCCCCGCCCGCGCCTACGAGGAGGTCTCCGCATGAGTACCGCCGTTGTCGAAGCCCCCCTCGCCGCCCAGAGCGACTCCCATATCTCGCCGCGCGCACACGCGCGCCACATCGGCGCCCTGGTCCGCCGCAACCTGCTGTGGATCCGCCAGGACCCGGAGTCGATGTTCGACGCCGTCCTGATGCCGATCGTCTTCACCCTGCTGTTCGTGTACGTCTTCGGCGGCTCCATCGGGCAGTCGCTGGGCGGCGGGCAGGACCGGTACGTGCAGTACGTGGTGCCCGGTCTGATGGCGATGACGACCATGAACATGGCGACAGCCGTCGGCACCGGCTTCAACGAGGACTTCCACAAGGGGGTGATGGACCGCTTCCGCACCCTGCCGATCGGCCAGGGCTCCGTACTCTTCGCCAAGATCGTGGTGGAGCTGATGCGGATGGTCGTCGCCACGACGATCCTCATGATCGTGGGCGTACTGGTGGGCTTCGACATCACGAACTGGCCAGGCCTGTTCGCCTCCGTGGGGCTCGCCACTCTCTTCGCCTCGGCCCTGATGTGGATCTTCCTGGTCCTCGGGGTGACGATGAAGAACGCCCAGTCCGTGCAGGCGATGGGCTTCCTGGTGCTGTTCCCCCTGCAGTTCGGTTCGTCGATCTTCTCGCCGCCCGCGACCATGCCCGGCTGGCTGCAGACCTTCACCGACTACAACCCGCTGTCCAACCTCGCGGACACCGTGCGCGGCCTGATGGTGGGCGGCCCGGTCGCGCACCACCTGTGGATGACCCTGGCCTGGACGGCGGCCCTCACGCTGGTGATGGCACCGATCGCGATCCACAAGTTCCGCACCAAGAGCTGACGTTCAGCCACGCATGACGGCCATGACCATGGCCCCCGGTTCGCGTCAGATGAGGGCGGCGGCCTCCTCCGCGGAGAGCCCGCCGCCCTCGGCGTACGCGGCCTCGTACGCCGCGTCGTCGAGTACGGCCCGCACGCCCGCCTCGGCGCGGGTGCGCACCTCGTCCTCCATCGGGCCGGAGAAGTGGCCCGGCGGCAGCAAGTGGTCTGCGGCGCCGAGGAGCCGGGCCGCCTCGCGGACACGGCTGCCGCCGTCCAGGCCTGTGAGGGCGATGGCGGCGGTGGTCAGATGAGCGGAGGTCATGTGCGGCGCGATCATCTGCGCCAGCGGGTCCATGGACCGCGCCATGGCCTTGCGTGCCTTGTCCAGGGCGCTCGCGTGCAGCCCCTCCACCGTGTCCAGCCAGGCATCCACACCGAGTACGAACCCGTCGAAGACCACGAAGGTGCTGGCCGCGAAGTCCTCGCGCAGCAGCCGCAGCTGCTCGCGCGCCTCGACGGCCCGATCGGTGCGGCCGAGCCACATCGCGAGGAAGAGCCGGGCCGCGGGCATGGCCTCGTTCTGGGCTCCATGGCCCTCCGCGAGCACGTCGCGCAGCATCCGCTCGCCCCGCTCGGGCTCCCCCAACTCGATGTACATGCTGGCGAGTCGGACGTTGAGCACAGCCGTCTGGGCGCGAGCACCCAGCTGCTCGGCGTACGTGTTCGCCTGCGAGTAGTCCGCGGCGGCGGCCCGGTACTCGCCCGTGCGCTCATGAGCCTCGCCGCGCGCGGACAGCGCCTCGGCGGCACCCCAGGCGTCGCCGATGCGGGCGAACATCTCCAGGGCCTCGTCGGCGTCGCGGGTCGCGTCGCCGACCATGTCGGCGCGGTTGGCGAGGATGTTGGCGCGCATCTGGAGGGCGACGGCGAGTTCCCACTCGAGGCCGAGTTCGCGGCAGGTGTCGACCGACACGTCGATGACCTCGCGCACCCGCTCTATGTCGCCGGTGAGCAGGACGGCGTAGAACCAGAGGTTGCCGGGGCTGCGGCAGGTCTGCGGGAGGCCCGGCCGGTAGGTCTCGCTGATGATGCGCAGCTTCTCCTTGGCCTCCGGGGTCTGCCAGGCGTCCAAGTCCATGTCCATGCAGGCGAGATGGACGAGGTGCACTCCGCGCCGGGCCTCTTCCAGGACGTCCGGGCGCATCGGCGGCGGGGCGGCCGTGCAGCTCTCGTGCAGCGGGAGGGCCGGGCGCAGGGGCTCTGTGAAGGGGTCGGGGCCAAGGGCCATGACCTCGCGGGACCAGGTGCGGGCGTCGATGCGCTGGTCGCGGATCTGCCAGTACCAGCTCAGCGAGAGGACGAGACAGATCGCCTCCTGCTCGTCGCGCTCGGCGACGGCGTGCCGCAGGGCGGTGCGCAGATTCTCGTACTCGCGTTCGAGGAGGGCGATCGCGACGCCCTGCCCCGGGCCACGCAGTGCGGGGTCGGTGGTGCGGGCGAGTTCGCGGTAGTACGTGAGGTGGGCGCGTTCGGCGGCGAGGCGGTCGCCGGACTCGTCGAGGCGTTCGCCCGCGTACTCGGCGACGGTCTCCAGGAGCCGGTAGCGCATCTCTCCGTCATCCGAAGGGGCCGCGACGACAAGGGACTTGTCGACGAGCGAGCCGAGCGCTTCCAGGGCGGCGGGCCCGCAGACCGTCTCGGCGGCGGCGAGGCCGCAGCCGCCCGCGAAGACGGACAGCCGCCGCAGCACGTCCCGTTCGTCCTCGTCGAGCAGATCCCAGGACCAGTCGACGACGGCGCGCAGGGTCTGCTGTCGCGGCAGGACCGTGCGGCTGCCGGAGGTGAGCAGGCGGAACCGGTCGTCGAGCCGGTCGGCGATCTGGCGCGGGGTGAGCATCCGCAGCCGGGCGGCGGCGAGTTCGATGGCGAGCGGCAGCCCGTCGAGGCGCCGGCAGATCTCGGCCGCCGCCGCGGCGGTCTCGCCGTCGGCGTCGATCCGGAAGCCGGCCCGGGCCGCGGCCCCGCGGTCGGCGAGCAGTCGCAGCGCGACGGGCTCCGGGAGCGGCTCCACGGGACGCAGCAACTCCCCCGGCACGCCGAGCGGTTCACGGCTGGTGGCGAGTACGGTCAGCCCCGGGCACCGCTCCAGCAGCTCCTCGACGAGGTGGGCGGCGGCGTCCACGACATGCTCGCAGTTGTCGAGGATGATCAGCATGCGCCGCTTGGCACAGTGCTCGGCGAGCCGCGTGAGGGGATCGTCGTGCCGGTCGGCCACGGCCCGCATCTCCTCGGCACCGGCACCGCGCAGCACGGTCTCCCGCGCACCGACGGCCGTGAGCACGGCCTCGGGCACCGCCTTCGGATCGTCCACCGGGGCGAGCTCGGCCAGCCACACCCCGTCCCGTGCCGTGTACGCCACGGCCTCCGCCGCCTCCTGCGACAGCCGTGTCTTGCCGGCCCCACCGGGCCCGAGCAGCGTCACGAGCCGGGCCGCCGCGAGATCACCCCGGATGGCATCGATGTCGGCCTCACGGCCGACGAAGGAGGTGAGGCGGGCGCGGAGGTTGCCCGGGGGCGGCGGCGCCGGGCGGGTACGGGAGAGGGCGGCGGAGCCGAGGGCCGAGGCAGCGGCACCCACGGCCGGGGCGGGGGCGCCGGGCTGTGCGGCGGCCTGCCCGCCGGCTCCGTCCCGGGCGAAGGCGTGGACCGCGTCTCCTCGGCCGGGGGCCGGAACTCCGGCTCCGGCGTTCCGGGCGCCGGGACCGTCCGGACCGGCACGGTGCTCGGCGGTGTTCCCGTTCCCGTACGGCCCACGGCCAGGGCCACGATCACGACCCGCAGTGGCGGGACTCTCGTCCGGCGCGAGCAACTCCCTGTGCAGGGCCCGGAGTTCGGGCCCTGGGTCCGAACCCAGACGGTCGGACAGGAGTGCGCGGACGAACTCGTAGGCCGCGAGGGCCTCGGCGGGGCGCCCGGCGTCGCGCAGGGCGCGCAGACGCAGGGCGTGCAGCGGCTCGTCCAAGGGGTGGAGATCGCACAGGGCGGTGAGTTCGGGCAGGGACTCCTCGGCGTGGCCCAGGGCGAGGGCCGCGGCGAGGCGGGCACGGCGGACGTCGAGGCGGCGGGTCTCCCAGCGGGCCGTCTCGGCGGCGCGGTCCGGGAGGTCGGCGAGGGCCGGGCCGTGCCACAGGGCGAGGGCGTCGTCGAGGACCGCGGCCGCCTTTGCCGGGTCGCCGTCGGCGAGGGCACGCGTGCCCTCGCCCGCGAGGCGCTCGAAACGGTGCAGGTCGACGTCGTCGGCCGCCGCGGCGAGCCGGTAGCCGCCGTCCACCGAGTGCACCGCGTCGGGCCCGAGCGCCCTGCGCAGCCGCCCGACCAGCGCCTGCAGCGCGCCGGGCGCGTCCGCGGGCGGGTCGCCGTCCCACACCTCGTCGACCAGGACGGCCGCAGGCACGGTCCGTCCGGGCCGCAGCGCGAGCACGGTCAGCAGGGCGCGCAGCCGCGCCCCGCCGATCGGGACGGGCGTGCCGTCGGGGCGGAGTGCCTGGGTGGTGCCGAGGATGCGGTAGCGCACGGGGTCCATTGTCTCCGGTGGCGTGGTGTCAGGTGCGGGGGTCCGGCACGTCCAGTTCGGCCAGGACGCCGGACGGCCGCTCACCGAACCACTTCGGACAGCTGTCCACGCTCTGCAGGCGCCGCGAGGCGGGCACCGGTTCGAGAGTGTGCGAGCCGGGGGACGTCTCCGCGAACTCCTGGTGCACCACGTGGATCGAACGGACCGTGCCCGTGGTCTCGGGCCACTCACCACCGTGTCGTTGGACGGTGAGCAGTCCGACCATCCGGATCCACGGCTCGGAGTCCGTGTCGGACCGGGCCACGGGATCCTCGTTCAGCGCGGCCGTGAGCCCGTCGTCCGTCCGCAGGGTCGTGATCACACCCCCGTCCTCGTCGCGCACCGCTTCGGCGAGGCTCGACAGCTTGCTCAGCTCGTCGTACCAGCCACCGCCGAGCACGTCGTCCGAGTCCATGAGCAGCAGCGGCCAGCTCATCTCGTCCCCCACCGAGAACGGTGTGCCGCAGCACTCCATCTGCCAGTCCGCGTAGAAGACCCACCATCGCCCCATGTCCCCACCCTCTCCGGAACCAACGGCCGATCGCGAGACGTTTTCCGCATGAGCCCGGTACGGTCGGGCAGTCCCACCCCATGAGCAGCAGTCCAGGGAGCCCCATGACCACCGCCGCGACCCGCAGCAGCGACCGGAGGATCAGTCCCGTTTTCGTCGGGATCGTGGCCGTCATGGCGGTGACCGGCTGGGCGGCCTGGACCGGGTTCGCCGAGCAGCCCGGCGTGGCCGTGTTCCTCTTCGTGACGGCCGCCTGGATCGTCTCGCTCTGTCTGCACGAGTACGCGCACGCGCGCACCGCCCTGCACAGCGGCGACATCTCGATCGGCGCGAAGGGCTATCTGACGCTCAACCCGCTGAAGTACACGCACGCGCTGCTGAGCATCGTGCTGCCGGTGATCTTCGTGATCATGGGCGGGATCGGTCTGCCGGGCGGCGCGGTCTTCATCGAGCGGAACCGGATCCAGGGCCGCTGGAAGCACAGCCTGATCTCGGCGGCCGGCCCGCTGACCAACGTCCTCTTCGCCGTCGTCTGCACCGCACCGTTCTGGCTGCACGCCCTGGACGGCGTCCCGGACGCCTTCCGCTACGCGCTGGCGTTCCTCGCGCTGCTCCAGGTCACGGCCGCGATCCTGAACTTCCTGCCGGTACCGGGCCTGGACGGCTACGGCGTGATCGAGCCCTGGCTGTCGTACAACATCCGTCGCCAGGTGGAGCCGTTCGCGCCGTTCGGGCTGCTGGCGGTGTTCGCGATTCTGTGGATTCCGTCGGTGAACAGCGTGTTCTTCGACGCGATCTACTCGATCCTGGGCGCCCTGGGGATCGACGACGTCCAGCGCTACTGCGGCCAGGACCTGTACCGCTTCTGGGACGGTGTCAACGAGTACTGCACTGTCAGCCGCTGACCGACGCTCCGCCCCGGCCACGCCGGACGTAGTACCACGTCATGTTGGACGACAGGCCCGCCAGCAGCACCCACACGATCCCCAGCCAGCTGCCCTGGACGAAGGAGACCACGGCCGCGGCGACGGAGAGGACACAGACGGCGAGCGCATAGAGGGCGAGGCGGGGCATGGGGGGTGGCTCCTGACGGACATTGCGGACGAGTGACGAGTGCTACGCGTCCAGTGTCCCCCATGCCCGTGAGGCGCTATACGTCCGTCACCCGCAGGCCCGCGTGGGCCTTGTAGCGCCGGTTCACCGAGATCAGGTTCGCGACCAGGGACTCGACCTGGTGGGCGTTGCGCAGGCGGCCCGAGAAGACGCCGCGCATGCCCGGGATGCGGCCGGCGAGGGCCTGCACGATCTCGACGTCGGCGCGCTCCTCGCCGAGGACCATCACGTCGGTGTCGATCTCCTCGATCTCCGGGTCCTGGAGGAGAACGGCCGAGAGATGGTGGAAGGCGGCGGTGACGCGTGAGTCGGGCAGCAGGGCGGCAGCCTGTTCGGCGGCGCTGCCCTCCTCCGGCTTCAGCGCGTACGCGCCCTTCTTGTCGAAGCCGAGCGGGTTGACGCAGTCGACGACGAGCTTGCCCGCCAGCTCCTCGCGCAGCGATTCGAGGGTCTTGCCGTGGCCCTCCCACGGCACGGCGACGATCACGATGTCGCTGCGCCGCGCGCACTCGGCGTTGTCGGCGCCCTCGACGCCGTGCCCGAGCTCCTCGGCCGCGCCCTGCGCGCGCTCCGCGACCCGCGAGCCGATGATCACCTTCTGGCCGGCCCGGGCGAGCCGGTAGGCCAGTCCCTTGCCCTGGGGCCCGGTGCCGCCGAGCACGCCGACGACGAGCCCGGACACCTCGGGAAGGTCCCAGGGGTCCTTGGCGGGGGCCTTCTGTGCACTGTCAGTAGAGGTCATGGCCCGACTTTACGTGCGCGGATCGCGACCGTGGGCGTCAGGTGAGGGCGGTCACCGGGATGCGGCGGAAGGTGATCGTCTCGTACGCGCCGAAGTCGCCCGTCTCGTAGAGGAGGCCGACGGTCGTCGCGTCGACGCGTACGAGATCGGAGTACGCGGCGGGCAGTCCGTCCAGTGTGGCGGCGGGGCGCCAGGTGCTGCCGCCGTCCGTGCTGGCGCGCACGGTCATCAGGGCGCGGAAGGCGGGGTCGGCGGGGCCCGAGTAGAGGAGCAGGTCGGGGTCGCGGAGCTGGAGGAGGCTGCCCTGGACGACGGGGGTGACAAGGCCTGCCTGCGGGCGGAAGGGCTTCTGCAGGCTCTTGCCGCCGTCGCGGGAGTGGGAGTCGGCGCGGTTGCCGGGGGACGGGGAGTCATTGCGGGTGTTGAAGTAGACACGCCCGTCGGGGAGTTCGGCCGCGGTCGTCTCGTTCGCGTTGATGTAGCCGTTGGTGTTCTCGTCGATGTAGCCGAGGTACCAGGTCTCGCCGCGGTCGTCACTGAGCAGGCAGTGGCCGCTGTTGTACTTCGCTTCGGTGCCGTTGTCCGTGCCGGTGGGCGGGAGCGTGTGGTTGCCGGGGACGACGACGCGGCCGGTGGTGAGCTGGATGGCGTGCCCGGGCGTGGTGGCGTACCACCGCCAACTCGCCTTCTTCACCTGTGCGGTGATCTCCTTCGGGCTCGACCAGGTGAGCCCGTCGTCGTCACTGTGCTGCACCCAGACACGCCGCCCGTCGGCAGCCTTCACCTTGCCGCGCAGAAGGGCGTCCTCACTCGCGGTCGCCGCGCTGCGGACGTGTACGAGGAGGACGCGGCCGGTGTCGAGGACGACGGGCGCCGGGTTGCCCGCGAGGTTGTCGCCGTTCTTGGCGACCGCCTGGAGCGGACCCCAGGTGCGGCCGCCGTCCGACGACCGCTTCAGCACGATGTCGATGTTGCCGTGGTCCTGCACGGAGTCGACCCTGCCTTCGCAGAAGGCGAGGAGCGTGCCCGTAGCCGTGGCGACGACCGCGGGGATCCGGAAGCCGGCATAGCCTTCGCGGCCGGCGCGGAAGGGGGTGCTCGCTTCTGTCATGGGCTGACTCCTTATGTGACCGCTGATGCGGGCCTCTGCCCAACTCGGGCGAATTCGTGGTGAACTCCGGGTCACGAGTGGCCGATTGCGGCAAGATGCGTGCGCATGGATGCCGTACGGGTCGCGTTGTTGCGCGAAGTGCTCGCCGGAACCGAGTGGTTGGGGGCCACGCGACGGTTCGCGGGGGCGCTGCGGGGGTCCGTGGTGTCGTACGGGGGCGGATTGCTGCTGGTCGGCACCGAGGAGTACGAGCCGTGGCATCTCGCCGCGCATCTCGTGGACGAGGCGGCGTGGTCGGGGACACCGGAGCTGTCGCCGACGTTGGTGCGGCACGGGGCGCGGGAGTCCGATCCGGCCCACCTGGCGGTGGGGCTGGGGCGTATCGACGCGGCTCGGCGGGGAGAGACGCTGCTTGTGGTGTCGCCGGGCGCGCCCGGAGCGCCGTTGCTGGAGCGGGTCCATGACGCGCGGCGGGCCGGGGCGACGGTACTGGCGCTGTCCGCGGGGGATGCCGCGGGGGACCGTGAGCTGCCGGCTCTGGCCCACGAGTCGCTCGCGGTACCGGCTGAGCCCGAGCTCGATCTCGATACCGTGCAGCATCTTGTCAGTGCGGCGGCCGGGGAGAACGCGCTGCCCTCGCCGCGGGGGCGACGGCGGTTCCGTGACCGGTTGTCACGGCTCGCGGATCAGTTGACGGCGCCGCCGTCTGCTCGGTGGTAGTCGGCGGCTGCCGTCGTCCGGCGGCCGTGTTCGCCGCTTCGCGACGGTTTCCCGCCCACCTACCCCCACCCACCCGACTTGGTCTCGTCCCCCGCCTTCGGCGGACACTCTCGCCGCTTCGCGACGGATGCCCGCCCACCCACTCGACTCGGTCTCGTCCCCCGCCTTCGGCGGACACCCTCGCCGCTTCGCGACGGTTTTCCGCCTGCCCACCCGCCTCGGGTGCCTTCCCGCCTTCGGCGGACAGCTCCTGGATCGGCCGATGGGCGGCTTCGGCCGGCAAGTCCTCGGCCGGCCCGAGGGACAGCCTCGGCCGACGAGCCGAACGCCGGCCCGGACACCGCCTCGGCTGAACGCCGGCCTGGGGGCGGCTTCGGTGGACACGTCACAGGCGCCTCCCCCGACGCACGCGTACGCCGTCCGCGCCGACCCCTGCCACCTCCGCGCCGAAAAGCAGTTGCCCTCGCCCAGGCCTCCCTCGAGCATGACCCGTCGTGACCGACGACGCCCCCGCATCCGCGCCCGTCCCCTCCTCTTGGCTCCGTGCGCTGCTCCCCGATCTCGCCCCCTGGCGGGCGTCCGCCGACTTTCGGCGGCTCTGGGTGGCCGGGCTGATCACGAACTTCGGGAGTTTTCTGACGTTCGTCGCGCTGCCGGTGCAGATGAAGGTGCTGACCGGGTCGGCGGTGGCGGTGGGAGCGATCGGCGCGGTGGAGCTGGTGCCGCTGGTCGTGTTCGGGTTGTACGGCGGGGCGCTCGCCGACGCCCTGGACAAGCGGAAGTTGATCGTCTACACGGAGGCGGGGCAGGGCGTGCTGTGCGCCGCGCTGCTCGTCAACGCGCTGGTGCCGCAGCCGGCGGTGTGGCCGTTGTACGCGGTCGCGGGGCTCTCCTCCGCGCTCGGCGCGATCCAGCGGCCCGCCCTTGACTCGCTCACACCCCGGATCGTGGCCCACGAAGACCTGCCGGCCGCCGCCTCGCTCAACTCGCTGCGCTGGACCGTGGGCGGCGTCGCGGGCCCGGCGCTCGCGGGTGTCGTGGTGGCGTACGCCGGGCTCGGCTGGGCGTACGCCGTGGACCTGGTGACCTTCGTCATGTCGGTGGTGATGGTCGTGGGAATCGCCGCGTCGCCCGCCGCGCACGAGGCCGCGAAGCCGTCGCTGCGGTCCATCGCCGAGGGCGCGCGGTACGCGTGGAGCCGCAAGGAGCTGCTCGGGACGTACGCGATCGACCTCGGGGCGATGTTCTTCGCCATGCCGCTCGCGCTGCTGCCGTTCCTCGCGGACGAGCTCGACGCCCAGTGGTCGCTCGGCCTGATGTACGCCTCGGTGCCGGCCGGGTCGCTGCTGGTGAGCCTCACCGGCGGGTGGACCTCGCGCATCCACCGGCACGGGCGGATGGTCGCGCTGGCCGCGGCGTTGTGGGGGCTCGCCATGGCGGCCGCGGGTGTCGTGGGCAACGTCTGGCTGGTGCTGCTCTTCCTCACGATCGGCGGCTGCTGCGACATGGTCAGCGGGATCTTCCGCGCCGCCATCTGGAACCAGACGATCCCGGACGAGCTGCGGGGGCGGCTCGCCGGGATCGAGCTGCTCTCGTACTCGGTCGGGCCTCAGCTCGGTCAGGTCCGTGCGGGCGGGATGGCGGCGTGGACGAGCGTGCGGGCGTCCATCTGGTCGGGAGGCCTGATGTGCGTCGGCGCGGTGGGGCTGTTGGCACTGTGCCTGCCGAGGCTGATGGCGTACGACGTGCGGACGAATGAGCATGCGGTGCGGTTGCGCTCCGCGCGGCAGGCGGTGGCTTGACGGCCGGCCTGGCGGCCGGGCCGTCGTTTTCCCACCGGCACCGCCCGTGACACTCGCCTACCGACGGACCTCGGCTCGCCCCGTCGCCGGCACCAGGACGACCGGGCCTCAGCCCGTCGCAGGCACCACGACGCCCCCGCCACAACCCGTCATCGGCGCCCGCCACGCAGCCGTCCGCCTCAGTCGTCCTCCGAGCCCGATGTCGCCCCCGGCGCGTCATGCCACTTGGGGTCGGTCTCCCACTCGAGGTTCCGCTCGCGGGCGATCTCCATCGCGTGTTCCGCCTCCTGGCGGGAGGCGTACGGCCCGAAGCGGTCCTTGCCCGGGCAGTCGGGGCCCTCCTCGACCTTCTTGTGCTCCAGGCAGTAGTACCACTCGCCGGGTTTGCCGACGGTGCGCTTCTTGAAGAGGGCCATGACCGGCTCCTTTCGCCACGGACATGGTGCCCCATGCCCGCTGGTTAGACTCGCTGGCATGTCTGGCCAGTCGCTGCTCGTACCAGGGGAGCTCTCTCCCACCCGTCCCGTCCCGGGAAACATCCGGCGTCCCGAGTACGTGGGCAAGCCCGCCCCCACGCCGTACACCGGACCGGAGGTGCAGACGCCCGAGACGATCGAGGCGATGCGGATCGCCGGGCGGATCGCCGCGCAGGCGATGGCCGAGGCCGCAAAGCTCATCGCGCCGGGTGTGACGACGGACGAGCTGGACCGGGTGGCGCACGACTACATGTGCGACCACGGCGCCTACCCCTCGACTCTCGGCTATCGCGGATTCCCCAAGTCGCTGTGCACCTCCGTCAACGAGGTCATCTGCCACGGCATCCCCGACTCCACGGTCCTGCGGGACGGCGACATCATCAACCTGGACGTGACCGCGTACATCGGCGGGGTGCACGGCGACAACAACGCGACGTACCTGGTCGGCGACGTCGACGAGGAGAGCAGGCTGCTCGTCGAGCGGACCCGCGAGTCCCTCGACCGCGCCATCAAGGCGGTCAAGCCCGGCCGCCAGATCAACATCATCGGGCGCGTCATCGAGTCGTACGCGAAGCGGTTCGGGTACGGGGTGGTGCGGGACTTCACCGGCCACGGAATCAACTCGTCCTTCCACTCCGGGCTGATCGTTCCGCACTACGACAGCCCGCACGCGACGACCGTCATCCAGCCCGGGATGACCTTCACGATCGAGCCCATGCTCACGCTCGGCACGCACGAGTACGACATGTGGGACGACGGCTGGACCGTCGTGACGAAGGACCGGAAGCGTACGGCCCAGTTCGAGCACACCTTGGTGGTGACGGACAGCGGGGCGGAGATCCTGACCCTGCCGTAGTCCCTCGCAGAGCCCTCGTCCATGCGAAAGCCCGCCCTGTCCACAGGGCGGGCTTTCGCATGTGGCCTTGATCGGAAATCGAGGTACGGTTTTACCGACAGAGTGTCGGGAACCAATTAACTTAGGTAAGCCTAACCATAGAAGGTCGGGGTGACTTTCGTCCTCGCTCTTCGGCTCCGGAGGCATCATGAACGCGACGGACACGTCGAGCACGACGGACACGTCGAGCACCTCCTTCTCGACACTCATCCGCACCGCCTCGCACGAGCAGCACACGCAGGCGGAGACCTCGACGTTCATGAGCGATCTGCTCGGCGGCCGGCTGGGCGTCGAGGCGTACGCGCGCTACACCGAGCAACTGTGGTTCGTGTACGAGGCGTTGGAGGCGGACGCCGAGCGCTTGGCGGCCGATCCGGTGGCCGGGCCCTTCGTACGGCCGGAGCTGTTGCGCCGCGCCGCCCTGGAGCGCGATCTGGCCCATCTCCGGGGCCCCGGCTGGCGCGCGACGCTCACCGCCCTGCCCGCGACCCGGGCCTACGCGGCCCGTGTCACCGAGTGCGCCCGGACGTGGCCCGGCGGCTATGTCGCCCACCACTACACCCGCTACCTCGGCGACCTCTCGGGCGGCCGGATCATCCGTGGCAGGGCCGAGCGGACCTGGGGCTTCGCCCGCAAGGGTGACGGCGTCCGCTTCTACGTCTTCGAGGACATCACCAACCCGGCCGCGTTCAAGCGCGGTTACCGCGAACTGCTGGACGGAGTTCGCGCCGACGACCTGGAGAAGCAGCGCATCGTCGCCGAGTGCAAGTGGGCGTTCACCCTGAACATCGGGGTCTTCCGTGCGCTCGGGGAGGAGTTCCCGCTCAGCGCGTGAACGTCAGGGGCTCCGCCCGGGGCCCGTGGGCTGCACTGCGGGCGCGGGTGGGTGGGGGCTGGTAGCGCAGTTCCCCGCGCCCTGAAAAACAGGGGCGGAAAGCCCTCACCGTTACCCTCACCGTTCCAGTCGTACTCGGCCCCCGACCTCGACCCAATCTCCCGGCTGGGGCGCCGTAAGGATCTGCGAGCCCACGCCTTGCACGATGTTCAGCGCCCGGCCCAGCCGATCCGTCAGCAGCAGCGCCGCCGCCCCCGTCGCCTCGTCCTCCTCGATCCCGTCGTCCCGCCCGGGAAACGCACGGGCCCGCACCCGCCCCGCGGCCTCGTCCTCCCAGGCCCAGGCGTAGATCCACTCACCCGGCGCCGGGACGGCCAGCGCGTCGACCTCGGCGGCGGACCCGTACCGCCGCAACGTACGCGTCGGTGCCCACTCCGCCCGCGCCTCGATCCAGCTGAACTCCCCGTCGAGCCGTACCCCCACCACTCCCGCAGGGGTGACCAGTTCGGGCACGTCGAGCAGCCACCCCACCCCGACGCACGGATGTCCGGCGAACGGCAACCGCAGCGTCGGCGTGTAGATGTCGATGACCCCACGCTCGGGGTCGTCCACGAACACGGTCTCGCTGAACCCGAGCTTCGCGGCGAACGCCTGCCGTTCCTCGCGATCCGGCATCACCGAACCCTCACGCACGACACCGAGCTCATTGCCATACCCGCCGCCGGGTCCGCAGAAGACCCGCAGCACGTCGTAGTCAGTCACTCCGGCATTCAAACATCACCCGCGCCGCGAGCGCGTCCCAGGCCGCGGGACCGCCGGGCAGGGGCCAGGAGCGGGTGCGGCCGTGCTCGTACGGCAGCGTGGACATCACATCGCCGTACGCCCGTTCCAGCACGGCCCGTTGCCGCTCCACGCCACTCCCGGAGCGAGTCGTACGCGTCCACGGGCGCTCTGCGGCCCACTGGACGGCGCCCGAACTCGAGCTGAGGCACCAGAAGTTGGTACTGGGGGTGTGCCGGGAAAGGGCGCATGCCGGGGACGCCGTGGTCGTGGTGCTGCACGATCCGGGGCCGGCGGACGCATACGCACACCGGGTGGCGACTCTGTGCGCCGGTCATGTCGCGGCCGACGGTCCGCCGGCCGAGGTCCGCACCGGCGGCTTGCCGAGCGACGCCCATCGCCGGCCGGTGGAGGTGTTCCCGAACCCCAGGACCGGTGCGGCACTGATCACTCCACATCCGAGACTTGACCTGCGCTTGACCATTCCTTGGGGTTTGTTTTGAGCCGCCGTGATCAAGCCGTTCCTGTACAGCCTCTGTGAGAGCTGAATCACCGGACCGGTGGGTATCAGTGAGGCAAGCCTCAGATAAGTTAGGCCAGCCTCACCAAGCCGGCACGGGCCCCGCCGTGCGGATTGTCCGATTCTTCTCTTGGAGCCTGAATGCGAGCCGTCCGACTCTCAGTTGTCACCGCTGCCGCCACCGCGGCCGCTCTGACCGCCGTCACGGGCTGCACCGAGAAGAGCGACGCCAAGAGCGGCGACGCGATCCAGGTGACCGCCGCCGACTCCAAGTGCGACACCTCCGCCAAGTCGGTCCCGGCCGGCCAGGTCACCCTGAAGATCGAGAACAAGGGCTCGAAGGCCACCGAGGTCGAGATCGTCTTCCCGGACGACCGGATCGTCTCCGAGAAGGAGAACATCGGCCCGGGCACCAAGTACACGCTGACGGCCGAGGTCAAGGCCGGCTCGTACGAGATCGCCTGCCGCCCGGGCATGAAGGGCCACGGCGTCCGCCAGAAGCTCACCGTCACCGGCGGCAAGGTCGCCCAGCGCGACCCGCGCCTGGACAAGGCCGTCGCCGCCTACCGCGAGTACGCGCAGACTCAGGCCGACGAGACGCTGCCGAAGGCCGAGGCGTTCGCGAAGGCCATCAAGGCCGGCGACATCGAGGCCGCCAAGAAGGAGTTCGCCACCTCCCGCCTGGGCTGGGAGCGCACCGAGCCCGTCGCGGAGTCCTTCGGTGACATCGACCCGAAGGTCGACGTGCGCGAGGACGGTCTGGAGGACGGCCAGGATCCGGCCACGGACTGGACCGGCTGGCACCGGCTGGAGAAGTCCCTCTGGCAGGACAAGAAGATCGGCGACCGCGAGAAGGAGCTCGCCGACCAGCTGGTGACGGACCTGACCGACTGGCAGAAGCGGGTCGGCAAGGCCGAGATCACCCCGACCTCCATGGCCAACGGCGCCAAGGAACTGCTCGACGAGGTCGCCACCGGCAAGGTCACCGGCGAGGAGGACCGCTACTCGCACACCGACCTGAGCGACTTCAAGGGCAACGTCGAGGGCGCGCAGGAGGCGTACGAGCTGCTGAAGCCGGTCGCCAAGGAGAACGACGCCGCGCTGACGACGGAGCTCGACAAGCAGTTCACGGCGCTGAACACGCTGCTCGACAAATACCGCACGGACAAGACCTCGTACGACTTCACCTCGTACGACAAGGTCGGCGATGCCGACCGCAAGGAGCTCTCGGACGCGGTCAACGCGCTCGCCGAGCCCCTCTCCAAGCTCGCCGCCGCCGTAGTGAAGTAGGAGCCGCCACCATGACGGACACCACGGACACCACGGACACCACGGAAGCCACCGAGGACACCACCGGCTCTTCGCCCTCCCGGCGTTCGCTGATCGGCTGGGGCGGCGCGGGTCTCGCGCTCGGTGCCGCCGCGGCCGGCGGCGCGGTGGCGATGACCCGCACCGGCAACGACGTCGACCCGACCGCCGCCGAGACGGGCGCCGCGGTCGCCTTCCACGGCACGCACCAGGCGGGCATCGCCACGGCCGTGCAGGACCGCCTGCACTTCGCCGCGTTCGACGTGAAGACGGACGACCGCGCCGAGTTCGTCCAGCTGCTCAAGGACTGGACCGAGGCCGCGCGGCGGATCACCGCCGGGCACGCGGTCGGCGAGGGCGCGTACGGCGGTCTGGCCGAGGCGCCGCCGGACGACACCGGTGAGGCGCTGGGCCTCAAGCCGTCGCGGCTGACGCTGACGATCGGCTTCGGGCCTTCCCTGTTCGACAAGTTCGGGCTGCGGGACCAGCGTCCCGAGGCGCTGGTCGACCTGCCGAAGTTCCCGGGCGACAACCTGGAGAAGGCCCGCAGCAACGGCGACCTGTGCATCCAGGCGTGCGCGGACGACCCGCAGGTCGCGGTGCACGCGATCCGCAACCTCGCCCGCATCGGGTTCGGCAAGGTCGCCATCCGCTGGTCGCAGCTCGGCTTCGGCAAGACCTCGTCGACGACGCCGGACGCGCAGACCCCGCGCAACCTGATGGGCTTCAAGGACGGCACCCGCAACATCGCGGGCACCGAGACGGACCGGCTGAAGAAGTTCGTGTGGGTCGGCGAGGGTGACGGCCCCGGCTGGATGACCGGTGGCTCGTACCTCGTGGCCCGACGCATTCGCATGAACATCGAGACCTGGGACCGGACTTCGCTCCAGGAGCAGGAGGACGTCTTCGGCCGCGACAAGGGCGAGGGCGCCCCGGTCGGCAAGGCCAAGGAGCGTGACAAGCCGTTCCTGAAGGCGATGAAGCCGGACGCGCATGTGCGGCTCGCGCACCCCGACTCCAACAACGGGGTGACCATCCTGCGCCGCGGCTACTCCTTCACGGACGGCACGGACGGCCTCGGCCGGCTGGAGGCGGGCCTGTTCTTCCTCGCCTACCAGCGTGACGTCCGCAAGGGCTTCATCCCGCTGCAGCGCAACCTGTCGCGCTCCGACGCGCTCAACGAGTACATCCAGCATGTGAGTTCGGCGGTCTTCGCCGTCCCGCCCGGCGTCCGCGACAAGGACGACTGGTGGGGCCGCGCGCTGTTCTCCAAGGAGGCGTAGCCCGTGTTCAGCAACTATCTGATCGGCCTGCGCGAGGGTCTGGAAGCCAGCCTCGTCGTCTGCATCCTGATCGCCTACCTGGTGAAGACCGACCGCCGGGACGCCCTGAAGCCGATCTGGATCGGCATCGGCGTGGCGGTCGCGCTGGCGCTCGGCTTCGGCTGCGCGCTCGAATTCGGCTCTCAGGAGATGACGTTCCAGGCGCAGGAGGCGCTCGGCGGTTCGCTGTCGATCCTCGCCGTGGGCCTGGTGACGTGGATGGTCTTCTGGATGCGGCGCACCGCCCGGCACCTCAAGTCCGAGCTGCACGGCAAGCTGGACGCGGCGCTGGCGATGGGCACGGGCGCGCTGGTGGCGACCGCGTTCCTGGCGGTCGGCCGGGAGGGCCTGGAGACGGCGCTGTTCGTGTGGGCGTCGGTGCACGCGGCCAGCGACGGCACGCCGCGCCCCCTGGTCGGCGTCGCCCTGGGCCTGGCCACCGCGGTCTTCCTCGGCTGGCTCTTCTACCGGGGCGCGCTGAAGATCAACCTCGCCAAGTTCTTCACCTGGACCGGCGGCATGCTCGTCGTCGTCGCCGCGGGTGTGCTCGCGTACGGCGTCCACGACCTGCAGGAGGCCGACTTCATCGCGGGCCTGACGAGCCTGGCCTTCGACATCAGCAACACCATCGATCCGACGAGCTGGTACGGCACCCTGCTCAAGGGCGTCTTCAACTTCCAGCCGGACCCGACCGTCCTCCAGGTCACGGTGTGGGCGCTGTACCTGGTCCCGACACTCGCGATCTTCCTCGCCCCGGTAGGGTTCGCCTCCGGGAAGGGGAAGGTGAAGGTACCTGATGAGCAGGGATCGCGCGGGTCGCAGCCCTCGAAGGCTTCGTAGTCCGAACCGTCTGAGCCAATTCGCCCTGGCAACGGGGGCGGTGACCGTTCTGTCCTTGACAGCGAGCGGTTGCGTGGTGGTGCACGGCGAGCGGGAGGTCGTACCGGCGGCGACCCGGGCCGAGGCCGCCCGCGCGCTCAAGGACTTCACCACCGCCTACAACAAGGCGGACAAGGAGTACGACAGTTCGCTGGACGCGGACCGGGTGGCAGGGCCGCTCGCCGACATCGACGGCGCCAAGCTCAAGGCCGGGCACAAGAACAACCCGGGCGGAAATCCGGCGCATTCGCCGCTGACGTTCAGCGATGCCAAGTTCGTGATACCCGAGAAGGCGGGCTGGCCGCGCTGGTTCGTGGCCGACACCGCGGCCAACAAGGGCCTGCCGACCAGCCGTTGGCTGCTCGTCTTCACCCGTTCCGGGGCGAACGACGTGTGGCAGGTCTCGTATCTGACCGTCCTCGCCGCCGACGACGTACCGACGTTCAAGAAGGACGACGCCGGCTGGGCCGAGCCGGTCACGGCGGACGACGCGGCCCTGGCGATCGAGCCGGAGAAGCTGAGCCAGTCGTATGCGACGTATCTGAAGGCCGGCGGCGACGGCTTCGCCGCGGGCACCCACACCTCGCAGTGGCGGGCCCAGCGCAAGAAGTTCGCCAGCAAGCCCGGCCTCGCCCGGCAGTACATCGACGAGCCGCTGAGCTCGGGCGGCTACGCCCCGGTGGGCCTGCGCACCACGGACGGCGGGGCCCTGGTCTTCTTCACCACCCACCGCTACGAGAAGCAGACCGCCGCGGCGGGCAGCGCGATCCCCACCCCCAGCGCCGACGTCCAGGCCCTGACGACCGGCGAGATCAAGCAGTCCCTCACCCTGGAGTTCATCTCCAACCAAGCGGCCCTGGACCCGCCGAGGAACGCGGCCGGCAAGGGCGTGGCGATCCTGGGACGGATCGAGGGGTTGACGGGGGCGGAGGGCGAGTAGCGGCTGTTCACGGCTGTGGGCAGTCATTGCGCACGGCGCTGGGGGTCTCCCCTGTTCGGGCGAAGCCGAGAGCGTGGGGGAAGGCCGGGCGCAGCCACCGGCGCCGTGCGTCGGAGTTCAGCCCCGGTGGGGCCAGGCGGCCAGCTGGTCCGACTCGTTCTCGCCCGCGTAACGGGCACACGCGTCGGTCAGGATCTCAAGGAGCGTCAGCGGATCCGGCAGGGCGTGCTCCGGCCCCCGTACCCACTCCACCGTCAGGTCACCCGGCAACCGCGCCGGCGGGACAAGGACGTACGAGCCACGGCAGTGCCACCGCAGTCCCGGATGCTCGTCCATCGTCTCGGGATGGCAGTCCAGCTCGCAGGGCCACCACTCGTCCTCGTCCTCGGGCGTACCCCGCGTGGCCGTGAAGAAGAGCATCCGGTCGCCGCCCGACTCCGCGACGGGCCCGACCTCGATGCCGGAGGCGAGCAACCGTTCCAGCGCCTCGCGCCCCGCGTCCAGCGGCACGTCGAGAACGTCGTGCACCATGCCGGTCGCGGTGATGAAGTTGGCCTTCGGCTGATGCCGGGCCCACCGCTCGATCTGCGCTCGGTCGGTCGTGGACTGCGTCTGCCAGGCGAAGGAGACGGGGTGGCGCGCGGGAGTGGGACAGCCGACGCGGTCACAGGAACACCGGTAGCCGGAGGGGTACGCGGCCTGTGCGAGCGGCAGCCCCGCGGCGGCCGCGGCGAGCAGCAGGGCCTCACGCCCGCCGTCAGCGCTTTCCACAGGATCCTTCGGCCGGCGTCCGCGCAGCCACTGGGAGATCCTGCCCTGCGCGCCGGAACGGCGGCCGAAGTCTGCGCTCATCTTCCCCTCGCCTAGCCGTTCGTGCCGACAACGGGCCTTCACCGCGTGCCGACAACAGGCCTTCAAAAGGCCATCTGCAAGACATCACCAAGCTCTATCGTCCCACCATCCTGCGCCCCGGGTGGCCAGAGCCCACATCCGGGGTGGGTGGGGAGACGCGTCTCCCCGGCCCGGATCGGGTGTCATTCCACACTTTTGCGGGATTCGTCCCCCTACCGTGGTCGCCATGCTCACACGGACTGCGTTCCTGGGTCTCGCCGGTCTCACCTCGCTCGCCCTCACCGGGCCCGGCGGCCCGCCGTCTCCACTGGAGTGGGGGGCGGGGCCGCTGACGGTGGACGCTCTCCCCCGCGTGACCTATGTCGCTCACCGTGGCGGCGCCCGGGAAGTGCTGGAGAACAGCATGTCGGGCCTGACGGCCGCGTACCGGCGCGGTACGGCGCAGGTGCTCGACTTCGACACCCGCACGCTGCGCGACGGGACCGTGGTGGTCATGCACGACGCGACCCTGGACCGCACGACCTACACGCGTGGAGCGGCACGGGACCTGAGCCTGCGGCAGTGGCGGAGCGTGCGGCTGCGCCCCAGGAACGCACAACCCGGCAGCCGGCACCCGGAGCGGCCGCCGACCGTCGCCGAGGTGCTGGACCGCTTCGGCGGGCGGATCGTGCTGACGCTGGAGGCGAAGGACCCGAAGAGTCTGGGCACACTCGCCGCGATGATCCGCGACCGCGGTCTGACCCGCTCGGCGTTCGTGAACTCCAACGACCCGGAAGTGGCCCGGCGCGCCCACCGGCTGGGCCTGCTCAGCCAGCTGTGGCGGTCGGCGGCCCAGATGCGCACCGACCACCCCGAGCGCTGGAGGTCGTTCGTCGACGTCCTCGACGTCGACTACAAGGCGCGTGACGTCGATCTCGTACGGGCCGTGACATCCGGCGTCCCGCGTGTGTGGGCGCACACCGTGATCACTCCGGCCCAGCGCGACCGGGCGCTCCGGCTGGGCTGCGACGGCATCGTCACGGACGCGCCGGGCCGCTTGGCGGCAGCCTCGGCCACTCAGCGCGGGGCGAGGCCGAAGAGCGCGTATCAGCGCGGGGCGAGGCCGAAGAGCGCGTATCAGCGCGGGGCGAGGCCGAAGAGCGCGTATCAGCGCGGGGCGAGGCCGAAGAGCGCGTAGTCGACGAGCGTGTCGGTGTACTCGTACGAGATCGGGCCGGTGCGCTGGAGCCAGCGCTGGGCCAGCGGGGAGACGAACAGTTCCAGGGCGATGCGGGGGTCGACGTCCCGGCGTACGTCCCCCTTGCCCTGCGCCGAGCGCAACCGCGTCACGTACAGCTGGAGCTGAGGTTCGAGGAGGTTGCTGACGAACACCGCTCCGAGCCGTTCGTTGACCACGCCCTCGGCGGTCAGGGCGCGCGCCGGGATCTCGAACCTCGGGTTCAGCAGCTCGTCCACGGTGGCGCGCAGGACCAGTTTGAGGTCGGCGGCCAGATCCCCCGTGTCCGGGATCTCGTACGGCTCCTGCCCCGCCGCCCGCGCGGCCTGATCACCGAGGTCCATGAAGGCGTCGAGGAGCACGTCCGCCTTCGACGACCACCAGCGGTAGATCGTCTGCTTGCCGACTCCGGCACGGGCCGCGATGCCCTCGATCGTGGTCTTGGGATAGCCGACCTCGCCGACGAGGGCGAGGGCCGCGTCGTAGATCGCGCGACGCGACTTCTCGCTGCGGCGAGTGGCGTCGGGGGTGGGCTTGGGCTTGGGCTTTTCGGCCATGGGGGGAACTTATCAGGGCGACGATACGGTACGTCTCGCCTCCGGCGGGGGGTGCGACGGCTGGGGCAACGGTTTTTCGCCTCCTCCGCCCCTGCCCGTCCCGTCCCTGGGAGCTGCGCCCCTTTCAGGGGCACGGGGAACTGCGCGAACAACCCCCACCCAACCGCAGCCGAAAGGCCGGTCGGGACGGGCAGGGGCGGAGGGCGAAACACCGCTCCGAGCCACGCCCCGGCCAACCGTAGAATCACCGGGTGAACGCCCCCCTGACCCCCGCCGACACCCTGCGCACCGCCCTCGCCGGGCTGCTCGACGGGCTGCCGCCGAAGGCCGCCGCGCAGGCGGTCGAGCGGCTGATCGCCAACTACCGGGGGACCACCCCGACGCACACCCCGATCCTCCGCGACCGCTCGGACGTGGTCGCGTACGCCGCCTATCGCATGCCCGCCACGTTCGAGGCGGTGCACACGGCCCTGGAGGCGTTCGCGGACGCGGTACCCGGATGGGCGCCGGGCAGCCACGTGGACGTCGGAGGCGGCACGGGCGCGGCGACCTGGGCGGTGAACGCGACCTGGGAGGGCGCCCGTCCGGTGACGGTGCTGGACTGGGCGGAGCCCGCGCTCGCGCTGGGCCGGGAAATCGCCGCCGCGAACCCGGAGTTGAAGAACGCCGAATGGCACCGCTCTCGTATCGGATCGGCGCTCACCATCGAGAGCACTGATCTCGTCACCGTGTCCTACGTCCTGGGCGAGCTCACCGACGCCGACCGCGCCTCCGTCGTGGACGCCGCCGCGGCCGCCGCCCAGGCCGTCGTCGTCATCGAGCCGGGTACCCCCGACGGCTACACCCGCGTCATCGAGGCCCGCGACCGCCTCATCCGTGCCGGGTTCCACGTCGCCGCCCCCTGCCCGCACAGCGCGGCCTGCCCCATCGTCCCCGGCGAGGACTGGTGCCACTTCTCCGCCCGGGTGGCCCGGTCCTCCCTGCACCGCCAGGTCAAGGGTGGCTCCCTGCCGTACGAGGACGAGAAGTTCAGCTACGTCGCCGCCACCCGCTTCCCGCCGGCCCCGGCCTCCTCCCGCGTCGTACGCAAGCCGCAGATCCGAAAGGGCCAAGTACTCCTGGATCTCTGCGAGACCGAGCCGTCGCTGCGCCGGGAGACCGTGACCAAGCGCCACGGACCGCTGTACCGGGCGGCCCGTGACGCGGAGTGGGGCGACGCCTGGCCACCGGCCGCGGAAGACTAGTTCCGCAGTTCCTGCGTGCAGCACTTCACGCTGCCGCCGCCCTTGAGGAGTTCGCTGAGGTCGATGCCGACGGGCTCGAAGCCGCGGTCCCGGAGAGGGTCGAACAGGCCGGTCGCGGCCTGCGGAAGCAGCACGTGCAGGCCGTCCGAGACCGCGTTGAGGCCGAACACGGCGGCATCCTGGCCGGTGGCGATCAGGGCCTCGGGGAACAGCCGGCGCAGCACCTCGCGGCTGCCGGGGGAGAACGCGGGCGGGTAGTACATGACCTCGTCCGCCGTGTCGTCCAGGACGGCGAGGGCCGTGTCCAGGTGGTAGTAGCGGGGGTCGACGAGATCCAGTCCGATCACCGGGCGGCCGAAGAACTCCTGGGCCTCGCCGTGCGAGAGAGGGCTCGCGCGAAAGCCGCGGCCCGCGAGCACGTACGACGCGGTGACCGCGAAGTCGCCCTCTCCCTCGTTGACGTGGACCGGCTCCCGCACCTGCACGAAGCCGCGCGCGCGGAACCACTCCAGATGGGCCGCCGCCTCCGGCTCGCGCTCGCGGTACGCGAACCGGGCGCCGAGCACCCGGCCGTCCACGACGGTCGCGCCGTTCGCCGCGAAGACCATGTCCGGCAGGCCGGGGCGGGGGGTGAGCTCCTCGACCGTGTGGCCGAGCGATCGGTAGCGGTCGCGGAGGCCTTCCCACTGGGCGACGGCGAGCGGCACGTCGACCGGCTTGGCGGGGTTCATCCAGGGGTTGATGGCGTACGTGACCTCGAAGTGCGCGGGCGGGCACATGAGATAGCGCCGGGGCGTGGCGCGGCGGGGAGGGTGCAAGGAGGGCTCCTTACTCAACCGCAGGGGGAGTTGATGCAGTTGATGCCCATGGTGCGCCGCGGGGTGCCCGCCGGGCGGGAGGCGAATGGGTTGTGTCCGGGCGGGGGGTTTCCTCGCCCCCCTCCGCCCCTGCCCGTCCCGTACCTGGGGACTGCGCAGCTTTTAGGGGCGCGGGGAACGGCGCGAACAACCCCCACCCACCCGCACCCGAAAGGCCGGTCGGGTTTTAGGGGCGCGGGGAACTGCACGACCAGCCCCCACCCACCCGCAGCCGAAAGGCTGGTACCGGACGGGCAGGGGCGGAGGGGGCGAAAAACCCACCCCTCAAGCCCCCCGTACCGCCCGCCGCAGGCGCGTCCCCGCCGCCGCGCGCGGCGCGTTGTCCGCCGGGCGGCGCCGCGGATGCACGGTGTTGGCCAGCAGCACCAGGAAGGTGTCCGTCGCCGGGTCGAGCACCAGCGATGTCCCCGTGAAGCCCGTGTGCCCCGCCGCGCCGCGCCCCGCCAGGGCGCCCATGAACCAGGGCTGGTCGATGGCGAAGCCGAGGCCGGGCGGGGTCAGCATCAGCTCGACGAAGTCGGGGCCGAGGATGCGGGCGGGGCCGTAGGAGCCGCCGGCCAGCAGGGTGCGGCAGAAGATCGCCAGGTCGTGAGCCGTGGAGAAGAGGCCCGCGTGGCCCGCCACCCCACCGAGCGCCCACGCGTTCTCGTCGTGCACCACACCCCGCAGCATCCCCCGGTCGGCCTTGGCCCACGGCCGCCGCTGGTCCTCGGTGGCCGCCGCGCCCGGGCAGGGGCCGAACCCGGTGGCCGTCATGCCGAGCGGCCGCGTGATGCAGTCCCGGACGATGACGTCGAGCGTGCGCCCGGTGATGCGCTCCAGGACGTACTGGAGGAGGAGCAGGTTCACGTCCGAGTACAGGTACTCGCCCGGTTCGGACGAGGGGGCCTCCGCGCGGAGCAGTGCCAGGCGTGCGGCGTCGTCCGGGCAGTCGTACAGCGGGAGTTCGGGGCGCAGCCCGGAGGTGTGGGTGAGCAGCTGCCGTACGGTGATGCCGTAGGCGGCGGCCGCGCGGAACTCCGGGAGATACGCGCCCACCCGCGCGTCGATGCCGAGCGTGCCGCGCTCCAGCTGCTGCACCGCAGCGACCGCGGTGAACAGCTTGGTGAGGGAGGCCAGGTCGCAGGGTGTGTGGACGGTCATGGGCACCCGCGCCGCGGGCGGCAGCTCGACCCCCCTGTCCGTCGCCTCGTCGTAGGTCGCGTAGCGCACCGCCCACCCCGCCGCCGCCTCGACGGCGACGACCGGGCCACGCCCCGCGATCACCACCACACCGGCCGCCCAGGGGTCCGGTCCGCGCGTGAGGGAGCGGACCTCCCGTACGAGGTGACGCAGTTCTTCGGGGTCGAGCCCGGCCCGTTCGGGTGTGTCGGTGCGCAGTCTCGGTGCGCTCAGCTGTCCGCCGCCTTTCCGTCCGATGTGCGTCCCGTCTGCCAGGGGCGGCAGAGTCCCACGAAGCAGGCGATGGCCACCAGTACTGCGGCCAGCTGGACGACGGCCATCGGGACAGCGGTGCGCTCCCCGGCGATGCCGACGAGGGGCGAGGCTATCGCGCCGATGAGGAAGGAGGAGGTGCCGAGGAGGGCGGACGCGGAGCCGGCGGCATGCCGGACGCGCATGAGGGCGAGGGCCTGCGTGTTGGGCATGGCCAGGCCCATCGAGGACATCAGCACGAACAGGGCGGCGGCCACTGGAGCCAGCCCCACCTCGCCGAAGGCGCCCGTGGACATCAGCAGCAGCGCGGTCGCGGCGAGGGCGATGAGCGCGAGGCCGACGGCGAGCGCCTTGTCGAGGCTGACCCGGCCGACCAGGACCTTGCCGTTGATCTGGCCGACGATCACCAGACCGACGGAGTTGAGGCCGAAGAGCAGGCTGAACGTCTGCGGGGAGGCGCCGTAGATCTCCTGCACGACGAACGGCGACGCCGAGATGTACGCGAACAGTGCGGCGAAGGCGAACCCGCCCGCGAGCATGTATCCGGCGAAGATCCGGTCGGCCAGCAGTCCGCGCATGGCGCGCAGCGCCTCACCGACGCCACCGCTGTGCCGTTCGGCCGGTGCGAGAGTCTCGGGGAGCCGGAACCAGACGAGGGCGGTCAGCGCGATGCCGACCGCCGTGAGCACCACGAATACGCCCCGCCAGTCGGTGAAGCGCAGGATCTGGCCGCCGATGAGGGGCGCGATGATCGGGGCGACGCCGGAGATCAGCATGAGGGTGGAGAAGAACCGGGCCATCGCCACGCCGTCGTACAGATCGCGGACGACGGCGCGGGCGATCACGATTCCGGCCGCGCCCGCGAGGCCCTGCGCGAGCCGGAAGGCGACGAGGAGTTCGACGTTCGGTGCGAGGGCGCACAGTGCGGTGGCCACGATGTAGACGACGAGACCGGCGACGAGGGGCCGCTTGCGGCCCCATCTGTCGCTCATCGGGCCGACGACGAGCTGTCCGAGCGCCATGCCCGCGAGGCAGGCGGTGAGCGTGAGTTGCACGGTCGCGGCCGGGGCGTGCAGCGACTGGGTGACCTCCGGAAGCGAGGGGAGGTACATGTCCATCGCCAGCGGGGGCGTGGCGGTGAGGCCGCCGAGGATCAGGGTGACGAGGAGTCCGGTGCGGCGGAGGGCGCCGGTGTCCGACGCTTTGGGCGCCGCTTCCGATACGCCGGCCAGCGTGGTGTTCGCTATGTGCCCCTCCGGGCCGGCTTCCTCCCGCTCGAACCGCTCTCCCCGCGTGGTGCGGCCACGCTCGGGCATGTGCCCCTCCCTCTCCGAGTAATCCGCCACCTATGCTCTCAGTTCGAACACAGTGTTCGGGGTCATGGAACTACGGCATCACACGGCATCACAGGGCGAAGGGGCGGGGATGACGGGCGAGCGCGTGCGGTGGGGGATTCTGGCGACCGGGGGGATCGCCGCGGCGTTCACGGCGGATCTGGTGGACATGCCGGACGCCGAGGTCGTGGCGGTGGCCTCGCGGACGGACGCCTCGGCCAAAGCCTTCGCGGAGCGGTTCGGGATACCGAAGGCGTACGGGGACTGGGCGTCGCTCGCCGAGGACCCGGACGTCGACATCGTGTACGTCGCCACTCCGCACGCGGCGCACCGGGCCGCCGCCGGGATGTGCCTGGAGGCCGGGCGCCATGTGCTGTGCGAGAAGGCCTTCACGCTGAACACGCGCGAGGCCGAGGAACTGGTCGCCCTCGCGAAGGAGCACGACCGCTTCCTGATGGAGGCCATGTGGATGTACTGCAATCCACTGATCCGGCGGCTCAAGACGCTCGTCGACGACGGTGCGATCGGCGAGGTCCGCACCGTGCAGGCCGACTTCGGAATCAACGGCCCGTTCCCGCCGTCGCACCGGCTGCGCGACCCCGCGCAGGGCGGCGGCGCGCTCCTCGACCTGGGCGTCTACCCGGTGTCGTTCGCGCAACTGCTGCTCGGGGAGCCCTCGGACATCACCGCGAGAGCAGTGCTCTCCGACGAGGGCGTTGATCTCCAAACAGGAGCACTGCTCTCCTGGGAGAGCGGCGCTCTCGCTTCGGTGCACTGCTCCATCAACGGCGGCACCGCTGTCTCCGCCTCCGTCACCGGCTCCGAGGGCCGCATCGACATCCCGGAGGGCTTCTTCTTCCCGGACCGCCTCGTGCTGCACCGCGACGGCCGCGACCCGGAGAAGTTCACGGCCGACCCGGCGGACGGCCCGCGCACCAGCCTCAGACACGAGGCCGCCGAGGCGATGCGCGCCCTGCGCGCCGGCGAGACCGAGTCCCCGCTCGTCCCCCTCGACGGCAGCCTCGCCGTGATGCGGACGCTCGACGCGATACGGGACCGCATCGGCGTCCGTTATCCGGGCGAGGTCAGCCAACCGGGCGAGGCCGACACGGACTGAGTTCCGCACTGCGGACCCTCCCTTCCGCACCGCGGACACTCCCGTACGCTGCGGCCCCATGAACGCCATGCATGCCATGAACGTCCCGCAGACGAAGATCGCGGTGGTGACGGGAGCGGGCTCCGGCATCGGCCGTGCGGTAGCCGTGGAACTGCTGCGCACCGGCTGGTCGGTGGCGCTGGCCGGACGCCGGACCGAGCCCCTGGAGGAGACCGCGGCCCTCGTCCCCGAGGGACTCTCGGTGGCCGTACGCGCCGACGTCTCGCGGCCCGACGACGTGGCCGCCCTCTTCGGCGCCGTGCGCGACCGCTTCGGGCGGCTCGACCTGCTCTTCAACAACGCCGGCACGTTCGGCCCGGGCGGTGTCCCGCTCGAAGAGCTGCCGTACGACGCCTGGCGGCACGTGGTGGACACCAACCTCAACGGCGCGTTCCTGTGCGCGCAGGCGGCGTACCGGCAGATGAAGGAGCAGGACCCGCAGGGCGGCCGGATCATCAACAACGGTTCCATCTCGGCGCACACGCCCCGCCCGCAGTCGATCGCGTACACGGCGACCAAGCACGCGCTGACAGGTCTGACCAAGTCGCTGTCCCTGGACGGGCGCCCGTACCGGATCGCCTGCGGCCAGATCGACATCGGCAACGCCGCCTCCGACATGACCGAGCGGATGCGGACCGGAACGCTCCAGGCGAACGGCGAACTGGCGATCGAGCCGGTGATGGATGTGGCCCATGTGGCGCGCACGGTCCGGCACATGGCGGAGCTGTCCCTGGAGGCGAACGTGCAGTTCGCGACGGTGCTGGCGACGACGATGCCGTACGTGGGGCGCGGCTGAGCCGATCGCGCCCGCGTCGTGAACGGCTGATCAACCACTCCTCAACGGTTCGTCAACGACTGGTCAACGACTCAACTTACACAAACGGAAGCTGAACCTCCGGACCATATGGGCCGGTAGTGGGCTTATGCTCAACACCTCCTCCACCAGAGCTTCACACTTGGAGCACAAGACTTCGGTAGGGCCATCGGCCCACTCCGAGGGGGGAGGTGGCAGCCGTTCCGCGGACCGGATGGGGGCGGACCTCGCGCGGGACCGCGAGGTATGCACCGGACCGCGAAACGGCTGCCCCCATACATGTGCGGGCGCCGCGAGGTTCAGCGCCGATGACGGCCGTCCGCGGCGTCGTCGGCCGCCTTGCGCCGGCGGTTGCGCAGCACGAATACCCCGCCCGCGAGCAGCGCGACGACTCCCCCGGCCCCGCCGAGCGGTCCCCACGACGAGCCGTCCCCCGACGCCCCCGACTGTGCGCCCGCGGCCGCCTTCGCCGCCTTCTGTGTGGGCGTCGCGCTCGCACCGCCCTCGCTGAGCGGATCGACCAGCGTGCCGACCGGCACGGCGTTCGCCGCGTTCTTGAAACCCCAGTCGAGCAGCTGCGCCGTCTCCTCGTAGACGCCGCTGCCGCCGCTCTTCGGGTGCATCACGGTGACGAGGAGGGTCCGCCCGTCGCGGGTCGCCGCGCCGGTGAAGGTGTTGCCCGCGTTGCTGGTGTAGCCGTTCTTCACACCGATCAGGCCGTCGTACGGCTCCACGCCCCACGCGCCCGTGAGCAGGCGGTCGGTGTTCTGGATCTGGAAGGTCTTCTTGCCGCCGGCCGGGAAATCGGCGGTCTTGGTCGCGCAGTAGGCGCGGAAGTCGGCATTGGCGAGGCCGTGCCGGGCGAAGAGCGTCAGGTCGTACGCGGACGACAGCTGCCCCTTGTGGTCGAAGCCGTCGGGGCTGATCACGTGCGTGTCCAGGGCCTGCAGGTCCGCGGCCTTGGCCTGCATCTCGGCGACGGTCGCGGCGACGCCGCCGTTCATGTGGCTGAGCACGTGCACCGCGTCGTTGCCCGAGCGCAGGAAGACGCCCTGCCACAACTGCTCGACGGTGTACGTGATGCCGGGCTTGACCCCGACAAGACTGGAGCCCGCCGGTATCCCCGCGAGGTCGGCGTCGGTCACCCTGTGCTTCTCGGTCCGCTCGAACTTCTTCAGCACGGTGTCCGCGAACAGCATCTTCAGGGTGGACGCGGGTGCCAGCCGCCGGTGCGCGTTGAACGCGGCGAGCACCTGGCCGCTGTCGTGGTCCGCGACGACCCAGGCGCGGGCGGTGAGCCTCTTGGGCAGCCCCGAGACGCCACGCACCTGAATGCCGGTGCGGCCGAGCCGTTCACCGCCGATCGTCGTGGCGGCGTACGCGGAGGGGGCGGCCGTGGAAGTGGCCGCGGCCAGCGGGACGGCCGCGGCGAGGCCGAGAGCGGCACGACGGGAAACCCGAGAAGAAACACGCATCCCGGGACCGTACAAAGCGCTTCCGCGGCGTGGCACAGCGGGGTAATAAAGGACTCACAAAGGCGCGGCAAAACGGCGCGGGCCCGCCCCGTACGACCGTCCACCGTCCCACCGGGAGATGCGTACCGGGCGAGCCCGCTGTCTTCACCAAGGCCCACTCAACAGGCGTTTCCTGGCAGTACGCCCTAGAGAGCCTAGGAATCGGCTGTCTTACGGAATATTGATTCCGGGCGCTACTTTCTCAGCCCTCACACATCTCTTACTCAGCCCGGCTCAAAGGTTCCTCCATAGCTTGTGGCCGCGCCCACAGCGGGCGCCAAGAACCTTTGAGGAACGGGATGTTTGGCATCTATCTCAAGCGTGAGCTGAGCCGGCGCAAGAAGGCGGCGCTGGTGATCGCCATGGGTCTGGCGCTCGGTATCGCGCTGGTCATCACCGTCAACTCGGTGTCGGCCGGCATGCAGCAGGCACAGGACAAGGTCCTGAAGTCGCTGTACGGGCTCGGCACCGACATGACGGTCACCAAGGCCCAGACGGCGCCCTCGAGCAACGCCTCGGGCAGACCGAAGTTCGACTTCGACGCCAAGTCCAACGACAGCAAGACGACCCAGAGCTCCGACCGCGTGATGACGCAGGGCGGTCAGACCCTGAAGTCCTCGCTCGTCACCGAGGTCGCCGCGCAGAAGGGCGTGGCGAGCGCGGTGGGCGCGCTGAGCCTGAACGTCACCAAGGTCAACGGCTCCTTCACGCAGGGCAAGGCGCAGTCCTCCACCCAGCAGGGCGGCGGCCAGGGCGGTCCCGGCGGCGGCACCAGCACGGGCCAGCCCCAGGTGCAGGGCGGCGGCGCCTCCTTCGACGTGAACTCGTACTCCGTCGCGGGCGTCGACGTCACCAACCAGGACCTCGGCCCGCTGGCGACTTCGAAGATCACCTCGGGCAAGACCTTCACGACCGCGCAGACCAACGCGAAGGTGGCGGTGGTCAGCAAGTCGTACGCCAAGGAGAACAAGTACAAGGTCGGCAAGACCTTCAAGATCTCCGGCACCAAGTACACGATCATCGGTATCGCGACGCCGGACAGCAGCGAGTCGACCACCGACGTCTACCTGCCGCTGAAGCAGGCGCAGACGCTCGGCGACTCGAAGAACAAGGTCACCACGATCTACGTCAAGGCGACCGACTCGAAGCAGATCGACGCCGTCAAGAAGACGATCCAGAAGAACATCTCGGGTACCACGGTCACCACGTCCGCCGATCTCGCGGACACCGTCTCCGGCTCGCTGTCGACCGCCTCCAACCTCGCCACCAGCGTCGGCAAGTGGCTGTCCATCGCGGTCCTCGCCGCCGCGTTCCTGGTGGCGGCGCTCCTCACCTCCTCCGCCGTCTCCCGTCGCGTCCGTGAGTTCGGCACCCTGAAGGCGCTCGGCTGGCCGTCCCGCAAGGTGACCCGCCAGGTCGTCGGCGAATCCATCGTGAACGGTCTGCTCGGCGGCGCGCTCGGCATCGCCCTGGGCCTCGGCGCGGCGTACGCGATCACCGCGATCAGCCCGAAGCTGACGGCGGAGCTCGGCTCCACCGGTGGCATGGGCGGCGGTGGCGGCATGGGCGGCGGCCCCGGTGGCGGCGGTCCCGGCCAGGCGGCCTCGGCGGCCAAGAACACCATGGAGATCGCGCTGTCCGCGCCGGTCTCGCTGACCACCATCGCGCTCGCGGCGGGCCTGGCCATCGCGGGCGGCCTGATCGCCGGTGCGATGGGCGGCTGGCGCGCCTCCCGGATGCGCCCGGCGGACGCGCTGCGCAGTGTCTCGTAACTCGCCCTCGGGCCATACCCCCTGAGCCGGGGCGCCGCGTCCGTTCCCCCCGGGCCGCGGCGCCCCGCCTCCTTCATCTTCGGAGACCTTCATGTACAAGCTCACCGGCGTCACCAAGCGCTACACACGGGGCAAGGAGACGGTGGAGGCGCTGCGCGGCGTCGACCTCGCCATCGAGGACGGCGACCAGCTCGTCATCCAGGGCCCCACCGGCGGCGGCAAGTCGACCCTGCTCCAGATGATCGGCGGCCTCGACCGCCCGTCCTCCGGCAGCGTCGAACTGGACGGCGTGGACCTCGCCTCCATCAGCGAGGCCAAGCTGACCCGGCTGCGCGCCGAGAAGATCGGCATCATCTTCCAGGCCTTCAACCTCATCCCGACGCTGACCGCGCAGGAGAACGTCGAGACCGCCCTCGTACCGCTCGGCGTGAAGCCCAAGGAGCGGCACGAGCGGGCCGCCGAGGCACTGACTTCGGTCGGTCTCGGCGACCGCCTGGGCCATGCGCCCAGCGAGCTGTCCGGCGGCCAGCAGCAGCGCGTCGCCATCGCCCGCGCGCTGGTCAAGAAGCCGAAGGTGCTGCTCGCCGACGAGCCGACCGGCAACCTCGACGAGGGCACCCGCGACGACATCATGGGGCTGCTCGAAGGCCTGTGGCACGAGTACGGGCTGACCTTCATCATGGTCACCCACGACTCGTCCATCGCCCGGCGCGCACCGCGCCTGGCCACCATCAAGGCGGGGCAGATCATGCTGACCGAGCAGGGCGGCGCGCGCCGTGCCGCCGCGGCCCAGCCGTTCGCCCAGCAGCCGGCCCAGCAGCAGTACGCCCAGCAGCAGACGTACGGCGGTCAGGGTCACTGACCTTCGGTGGTCTTACGGCTGCCTGTGCGCGGTCCTGGGGAATGCGGACGCCCTGGAGGACGCCGTCCTCCAGGGCGACGCCGCTCACCGTCCGAGTACGCGGTCGACCTCGGCCAGCTGCCCGGCGGTGAGCGGCCCCTTGGCGATCGCGCCCGCGTTCTCCTCGGCCTGGGCGACCGAGCGGAACCCCGGGATGGGAACGGTGTGCGGGCTGCGCGCCCACAGCCAGGCGAGGGCGCCCTGCGCGAGGGTACGGCCGCCGCTGGTGAGGATCTCCTTGAGGGCGTCGACCCGGGCGAGCCACCGCGGGTCGGCGCCGCCCTGCTCGGTGAAGCCCGGCAGCCAGGCGGGCGGCGTGTTGCGGATGTCCCCCGCTTCGAGGGTCTGCCCCGTGGTGTGCTTCCCGGTCAGCAACCCCATCGCCAGTGGACTGCGGTTGACGCTCGCGAGGTCCGACTCGGCGCAGAGCGCCAGGAGTTCGGGCGCGTCCTGCAGCACATTGAGCCGATGCTGCACGGCCGCACAGTGCGCGCCCTCGGCGAAGACGGCCGCGCGCTCGGGGTCGTCGGTGCTCCACGCGTAGGCGCGGATCAGCCCTTCCCGTACGAACTCCTCGCAAGCCTCGCGGAGTTGCGCGGCCCGCTCCGGGTCCGCGTCGGACAGGTGCAGCTGGTAGAGGTCGACGTGGTCGGTGTCAAGGCGCCGCAGTGAGGCGGTCAGCGCACGGCGGGCGTACGCCGGGGAGTCGTCGCTGCCGGTGAGCAGCCGACGCTCCTCGTCGATCACGTTGCCCCACTTGGTGGCCACGATCACGTCGGAGCGCCGCTTGCCCAGCGCCCGCGCGAGAACGCGCTCGCTGTGCCCTGCGCCGTACGCGTCCGCCGTGTCGAAGAAGGTCACACCGAGGTCGAGGGCGCGCCGAACGGCCCGTACGGACTCCTCGTCGTCGACCTTGCCCCAGCCGAGCGGCTGCCCGTCGGGGGTCGACCACTCGCCGCCGATGGCCCAGCAGCCGAAGCCGAGAGGGCTCACCTCGATACCGCTGCGTCCCAGTGTCCTGTGCTCGGTGATCCCGTGCTCAGTGGTCCCGTGCCCAGTGGTCCCAGTCGTCCCGTGCCCAGTGGTCCCAGTCGTCCCGTGCTCAGTGGTCTCCATGCCACTGGACGCTAGGAGTTGGAGCGCACACCAAGGCAAGCCCCCGGCGAGTGACGGTTACGCCTGGCCGGTCTCGAAGCGGGTGATCCTGCCGCCGTCGTCGACGGTGAAGCTCCACTTCGTCTTCATCTCGCCCCAGGTGTCGTTGCTGTAGCGGGCGATGAGGGAGTGGCCTCCGTTGGACTCGTTGTCGACGTCCATGTGGCCGTGGGAGGAGAAGATCTCCCGCTCGGTCCAGTCGGCGAGGTCCCGGTCGGAGCCGTCGTCGGACATGGTGGCGCCGGGTGCGAGCAGCGCCTGGAAGGCGTCCCGGTCGTGGGCGTTCACCGCGGTGACGAAGGCCCGGACGGCCGGATCGCTGAGTTTCGCTACCTGAATCGTCATGGGAGCCAGACTCACACCGGTCCCCCGCGTCCGCCACCCGAACGGCTGCCCGGGAGCGTCGGCTTCGCCCGTTCGGTGCGACGGTGGAGACCCGGGGAGGGAACCGTTGCCCGCTGTCTGCTCTGGGAGTCACCGTGACCTGTTTCGACCGAACCGATCTGGGACTGCTGCTGCTCCGTCTGGGCACGGGCGGGGTGCTGGCCGCGCACGGGGCGCAGAAACTGCTGGGCTGGTTCGGCGGAGGCGGCCTCGAAGGGACCGGTGCGGCCATGGAGGCCATGGGCTACACGCCCGGGAAGACGAGCGCGAGGGCGGCCGGACTCGCGGAGGCGGGCGGCGGCACGCTGCTGGCGCTGGGCCTCGCCACGCCCGCGGCGGGCGCGGCGGCGGCCGGCGCGATGGCGGGCGCCGCGGCGGTGCACGCACCGAACGGCTTCTTCGCGGCTGACGGCGGCTACGAGTACGCGGCATCGCTGGGTCTGACGGCGGCGGGCCTCGCCGTGACGGGACCCGGACGGCTGTCCCTCGACCATCTGGTGGGCCACGCGGTGAACCGCGGCTGGATGGTGCCGACGGCACTGGGCGTGACGGCGGCGGTCACGGCGTTGGTCGTGGGAGCGCGGAACAAGAGGGTGCGGGTGGCGGCGGAGGGCGAGCAGGAGGCGCTGTTCGACGAGCAGGCGTTCATCGACGAGTAGACGAGCAGGGGTGGTCGGGCTCACGAGCAGGCAAGCGTCGACGAGCAGGCGTCGGGTCCAGCAGGAGGCGTCGGGCGTGCCGTCGCTGGGGAGGCTGGCCGCATGGCTGATGAAGACGTCTGGGACTCGATCGACCGCCTGCACGCCTGGCTGGACGCCCATCGGGCGCACGGCGGCCGGGAGGGCCTGCTCCTGCGCATGCTGAAGCTGTCGGAGGAGGTCGGCGAGGTCGCCCAGGCGGTGATCGGCGCGACGGGCCAGAACCCACGCAAGGGCACGAGCCACACCTGGGACGACGTCCAGTCGGAACTCTGCGACGTCGTCATCACGGCACTGGTGGCCCTGCGCACGCTGGCGCCGGACGCGCGCGAGGTCTTCACCGCCCACCTGGCGAGCGTCACGGAGCGGTCGCTCGGACCCGTCGGCAAGGGCCCAACTCCCGGAACATAGGACGCACTTGCGACCCCGCGACCTGCCGGTGTCCGGAGGTATTCACCCCGCGGACCTACGCGCGCCGCATGGAGTTGGCGGAGGCGGCTGAGCCTTCTCGTCGGCATCACGTCGACGAAAGGGTCCCAGTGCAGGACTACGTTTTTCCCTCAGGTCGCGGGGCGATTGCCGTGGTGAGCGGGGTGCTTACGCTCGCCGTCATGGGGATGGGAAGCCAGGCGCGGGCGGCGAGTTACGGCACACCGAGCCTTTCGTTGTCGGCGGCGTACCTGTCCGGCGCGGTGGGCGCGAGCGGTGATCCGGTGGTGCAGGTGGCGGTCGCCCAGAGCGGTGCCGACGCGGGTGCGCTCGCCGTCTCGGTGACCAAGAGCAGCAAGACCTCCGTGGCGACCACCGGCGACGTCACCGTCACCGGAACCGGTGCCACCCGTAAGGTCGCCGTCGCCGCGCGCGGCCGCGGCTACACCGACCTCACCGTGAAGGTGACGGGGGTCGACGGCCAGACGGCCACGAAGACGCTGCACTACGCCGCGTCGGCCGCCGTCCAGCAGAGCGCGGACAGCAGGTACTTCACCGGTTCCAGCGACGCCTCCGCCGCCGTCGACGTGGGCGGCGGGTACGCGGTCGTCGCGGACGACGAGTCCAACGTGCTGCGCCTGTACGACCGTTCGACATCGGGTGCGCCCGTCAGGACCTGGGACTTCAGCTCCAAGATCGGTGTCTCGAAGGAGATCGACATCGAGGGCGCCGCCCGCGTCGGCGACACCATCTACTGGACGGGCTCGCTGGGCAACAACAAGGACGGCGAATACAAGTCGGCCCGCAACACGGTCTTCACGACCAAGGTCACCGGTACGGGCGCGGCCACGACCCTCTCGTACGGCGGCGCGTACACGAAGCTGCGCGACGACCTCGTCGCCTGGGACGAGGCGAACGGCGACCGGTACGGCTTCGCGGCGGGCACCGCCGACGGTCAGGTGCCCAAGCAGATCGACGGCTTCAACGTGGAGGGCCTGGAGTTCGCCCCGGGTTCGACGACCACGGCGTACATCGGCTTCCGCGCGCCCCTCGCCCCGGCGGTGGCGGGCGGCAAGGCGCTCCTCGTCCCCGTCACGAACATCGACAAGATGGTCGGCAGCGGCGCGTCGGCCACCTTCGGCACCCCGATCGAGCTCGACCTCGGCGGCCTCTCGGTCCGCGACATCCGCAAGAACGCCTCGAACCAGTACCTGATCGTCGCCGGCTCCTGGGCCGCCGACGACAACACCGACCCGTACGCCCTGTACTCCTGGGACGGCAACCCGGCCCACGCCCCGGTCAAGTGCCTCGACCTCCCCACCTCGGACCCCGGCGGCTGGGAATCCGTCGTCGACGTCCCCGACCTGACCGTCCCGGGCACCCGTGCCCAGCTGATCACCGACGACGGCTCCGCCGATCTGTACGGCGACGGCACGGAGGCCAAGGACCTCACTCACCCGGAGTGGAAGAAGTCCCGGACCACGTGGTTCACGGTCACCGGCTGAGGCAGCGGTAGCGAAAGCGGCGCGGTGCTACTTGACGGCCGCGGCGTCCAGCAGCACCGTCGCGGTCGTCGTGGTGAGCCCGTCGAGGGTCTCGATCCCGGCGCCCGCGCGGGCGCTCGCACCGTCGAAGACCAGCATCAACTGCCGGGCGAGGAGATCGGGGTCGCGCGCGCCACCGCGCTCGGCCTCGACCCGGAACACCTCTTTGAGGCGCTGCTTGGCGCCCCCGGCGACCGCGCTCGCCGGGTGCTCGGGGTCCTTCAGCTCCACCAGCACGGCGAGAAAGGGGCAGCCGCGGAACTCGGGCAGCGCCGCTGTCTTCTCCAGCCGCTCGAAGACGCCCAGGATGCGCTCGCGCGGTGTGACGGACTCCCCCGGATCGGGCGTGAGCTCCTCCACGTACCCCGGAATGCGCCGTTCCAGGCTGGCCGCGAGGAGGTCGTCCTTGCCGGCGAAAAGCTGGTACATCGACCTCTTCGAGACACCGGCCGACCGGCACAGTGCCTCGATGCCGATGGAGACGCCGTCGCGGTAGGAGAGCTCGGCCGCCGCGTCCAGCAGCCGGTCTCTCGGGGACGCCTTGTCTGTAGTGGCCATACCGCGAGGTTACCTCGCAAGAGGGAGCGAGGAAACCGATCGGTATACGACTGCGCGAGCACCCTCACGCCTGGCGCTCTGCGAGCACCCACACGCGTGACCCGACCCTCCGCCGGCACCCTCGCGTGACCCTCTGCGAGCGCGCACACGCGTGACGCTGTGCGAGCACGCTCACACGTGACAGGGTGGTGAACAAGCGCTTAGATAGTGAGCCGACCTCGCCCGTGCCGAGCTGGAGGCCCCGTTGCTGTTCACATCCGTCGACGATGTCTCCGCGCGCCTCGCCGAGACCGGCTATCTGGCGTCGCCCGCCGTCGCCACGACGGTCTTCCTGGCCGACCGCCTCGGCAAGCCGCTCCTGGTGGAGGGCCCCGCCGGGGTCGGCAAGACGGAACTCGCCAAGGCCGTCGCGCAGGTCGCCGGAGCACGACTGGTCCGGCTGCAGTGCTACGAGGGCGTCGACGAGTCCCGGGCGCTGTACGAGTGGAACCACGCCAAGCAGTTGCTGCGCATCAGCGCGGGCCGCGACGAGACGTGGGACGAAGCGCGCACCGACATCTTCAGCGAGGAATTCCTGCTGGCGCGCCCGTTGTTGACCGCGATCCGCGGCGACGAGCCCAAGGTGTTGCTGATCGACGAGACCGACAAGGCCGACGTCGAGGTGGAGGGCCTGCTGCTCGAAGTGCTCAGCGACTTCCAGGTCACCGTCCCCGAGTTGGGCACGATCACCGCGACCAGCCGCCCCTTCGTGGTCCTCACCTCGAACGCGAGCCGCGAGCTGTCCGAGGCACTGCGCCGCCGCTGCCTCTTCCTCCACATCGGCTTCCCGGACGAGGAATTGGAGCGGCGCATCGTACGGCTGAAGGTGCCGGGCCTCGACGTGGCGTTGGCGGAGTCCGTGGTGCGGGTGGTCGGCGCGCTGCGCGAGATGGATCTGCGGAAGGTCCCCTCGGTCGCCGAGACGATCGACTGGGCTCGCACACTGCTCGCGCTCGGCGCGGACACCCTCGACGAGAGCGTCGTGCACGACAGCCTCGGCGTGCTCCTCAAGCACCAGGACGACGTCCTCAAGGCGACCGCCAAGCTCGACCTGGACGCCGTGTGACCGCGGCGTCGGCCGGTGCGGCGGATCAGCCGGCGGGCGCGGGCGACCCTGCCGCCGGTGGGGCGGAGCGGCCGACGGGCCTCGTCGGACCGGCGGGCGCGGCAGACCAGGCGGCCGGTGCGGCTGAGCGGCTGACAGGTCTCGTCGGACCGGCGGGCGCAGCCGACCCGGCGGCCGGTGACGCGGACCGGCTGAAGGGTCCCGTCGGAACAGCGGGTGCAGCCGACCAAGCGGCCGATGTGGCGGAGCGGCTGACAGGTCTTGTCGGAACGCTGCGCTCGCACGGGGTGCGGATCGGTACCGGGGAAACCCTGGACGCCGCGCAGGCGTTGGAGGCGCTCGGCCTCGCGGACCGGGAACGGCTGCGCGAAGGCCTCGCCGCCACGCTGCTCCACAGCACGGGGCAACGGCGGGTGTTCGATCCGGTCTTCGACGTGTACTTTCCGCGTCGCGTCGGGGCGCCGCCGGACAGCGCGGCACCCGCCGACCGGGAGGACCTGCGGAGCCGGCTCGCGGCCGCGCTCGCGGCCGACGACCGAGCGGCGATCGCGCAGTTGGCGGTCGAGGCAGTGGACGGGTTCGGCGGCTACGGTTCCTCGCCGGGGTCGGACGGCTGGTCGTCGTACCAGACGCTCGACCGGTTGCGCCCGCAGACGCTGATGGCGCGGGTGCGCGACAGCGTCCGGGCACAGCGCGGTGGAGCGGGGTTCACCGACCGGCTGCTGGAGGACGAGATCCGGCAGCGCATCGAAACCTTCCGCGCACAGGTCGCCACAGAGGCGCGGCGCCGGGTCGCCGAGCGGCGCGGCCGGGACGAGATCGCACGGCGGGCGGTGGCCCCGACCGCCGACCGGGTCGACTTCCTGTTCGCGGGGCGAACCCAACTCGCCGAGCTGCGCAGGGTGGTTCAGCCGCTCGCGCGCAAGCTGGCCACCCGGCTCGCCGCACGCCGCCGCCGAGCCGCCCGGGGCACCATCGACCTGCGGCGGACCCTGCGCGGGTCGCTGTCGACGGGCGGGGTGCCGATGCGCCCCGTGCTGCGCAGGCGCCGCCCCGTCCGGCCCGAACTGGTGCTGCTGTGCGATGTGTCGGGCTCGGTGTCGGGATTCTCGGACTTCACGATGCTGCTGGTGCAGGCGCTGCACGACCAGTTCAGCAAGGTGCGGGTGTTCGCCTTCGTCAACCGCATCGACGAGGTGACCGGGCTGCTGGTGCACGGCAGGGCCGACCCGGAGGGACTGGGCGCCCGCATCCAGGCGGAGGCCACGCTGACGGGCTGGCACGGCAGCAGCGACTACGGTGTCGCGTTCGGCGAGTTCGACGAGCGGTACGCCGACGCGGTCGGGCCGCGTACGACCGTGTTCGTCCTCGGCGACGCCCGTACGAACATGAGCGACCCGAATCTTCCGGCCGTACGGCACCTTTCCGAACGGGCCCGCCGCGTCTACTGGTTGAACCCCGAGCAGCGGCCTCAGTGGGGCACGGGCGATTCCGCCGCGCCCGCCTACGCCGAACTCGTCGAGATGCACGAGTGCCGCAACGCCCGGCAGCTCAGCGAGCTGATCGCCCGCCTGCTGCCGGTCTGACATCACCCGCCTGCCGCCGGTCCGAGATCAGCCGTCTGCGGCCGGGCTGAGATCGCCCGCCTGCCGCCGGGCTGCGATCACCCGCCCTGCCGGCCGTCTGCGAGCAGGCCCGCCGCCCCTCTGCGATTGCGGGCCTGCCACCCGTCTGCCGCCGGCCCACGGTCCGATTACGCCACCAGCTGCGGATACATCGCGCCGATGTCCTGAGACAGCTGGGCCTTGACATGCCGGGACACATCGTCGGCCAGCACCTCGAAGGCACCTGACTCGATGCCGTCGAGCGCCTGGGCTGCCACGCTCTCGGGAGTGGACTTCGGCGCATCGACATGGGCGGCCAGGTCCGTGTCGACGTAACCCACGTGGAGTCCGGTGACCTCGATGCCGCGCGGCTTCAGGTCGAGCCGCAGGGAGTTGGTCTGCGACCAGAGGGCGGCCTTGGACGCACTGTAGGAATTCAGGAGGCCGATCCACGAGAGCACCGAGTGGACGTTGAGGATGTGGCCGCCGCCATTGCGCTCGATGATCGGGACGAAGGCGCGCGTGACGAGGAGGGGGCCGTAGAAGTTCGTCTCGAACTCGCGGCGGACGTCCTCGACGGGCGAGTCCAGGAAGTTCGCGTTCACGGACGCGCCGGCGTTGTTGATCAGGACGGTGACGTCCTGCGCCTGCTCGGCGGCCGCGGCGACGGATGCGGGATCGCTCACTTCCAGCGCCAGCGGCACGGCGTCGGGGTGCTTGACCGTCCGGGCGTCGCGCGCGGTCGCGTACACCTTCTTCGCACCCCGCTCGTACAGGGACTGCACCAGCGCCCGGCCGATACCGCGGCTGCCGCCGGTGACCAGGGCGACCGAACCTTCGATGGATGTCATGGGTACTCCCGGGAACGAGGAACGAGAAATGCGGAATGAGGAAACCGATCGGGTTACCCGCTCCTGCGAGAGTAAACCGATCGGTTTCCCGCTGCAAGGCCGGCCCCCCGCGAACCCGCGTGCGCCCCCCTTGCGGACACGCGTGCGCTCCCCTTCCCGAAATAGCCGCGCCGCGAGCGACGGACCCCCCGCCCCGCCCCGTAGAGCAGACGACATCGGCCCACAGGGAGGGGAGCGCAACGTGGCAGGGCACGCAGGGCACAGCGTCAGAGGCATCCGGGGTGCGGCGATCGCGGCGGCGGCGATGGCCGCGCTGACCGCGTCACAGGCGCCGGGGGCGGTCCCGGCACGGGCCTCCGTGCCTCAGCGGGAGGCGCCCGCCGAGCACGGGCCGAGCGTGTCGGGCGACACCCCGTACCGCACCGGCCTCCCGCCACTGCGGACCCGGGAACGCGAGCGCGGGGCATCGGTGACCGGCGCCGCGCTGCCGGCGAGCGTGTTCGCCGCCTACCGGCACGCCGAGGCGGAGCTCGCGCGCACCGCGCCCGGCTGCCGGCTGCGGTGGCAGTTGCTGGCCGCGATCGGCCAGGTGGAGTCCGGGCAGGCGCGGGGCGGTCGGGTGACGGCGGACGGTACGACCGTGGCGCCGATCCTCGGGCCGCGGCTGGACGGCGGCGCCTTCGCCCTCGTGCGGGACACCGACGGCGGCGCATACGACGGGGACCCGGTCTACGACCGGGCGGTCGGACCGATGCAGTTCATCCCGTCGACCTGGGCCCGCTGGGGCACGGACGGCAACGGCGACGGGCGGGCCGACCCGGACAACGTCTTCGACGCGGCGCTCGCCGCCGGGCGCTATCTGTGCGCTGGCGGGCGGGACCTCTCCGAACCGGCCGAGCTGGACCGGGCGGTCCTCGGCTACAACCACTCGGAGGCGTATCTGCGCACGGTCAGGGCCTGGTACGCGTACTACCTGGAAGGGCACCGGGTGGTGCCGGACGACCGCGCGAAGCCCTCCGCGCACCCGAAGCCGTCACAGCCGCCGGCCACACCGAAACCGTCCACCCGTCCGAGCGCCACCCCCTCCCCGGCGCCGTCCGCGCCTGCCTCGCCGGCCCCCACCACGTCCCGTCCGGCGGGCGGGGCCACACAGACGCAGGAGCCCCAACTCCCCGCGCCCGGCCCGGACATCGAACTGCCCGGCGACGACCTGCTGCCCAGCGACGGCCCGCTGACCAGCAACGGTGTGGACTCGATGCCCTCCTCCCCCTCCACAACCCTGGATACTGGGCGGTAATGTCGCCACCCGCCGGACGGCACAGGACCGGCGGGTGAGCGCAAAGGGGCCCTCATGGCGACAGACATGCCGGACATGCCTGCGGAGATTCAGGCGGCCCACGACCGTTGGGAGCGCATGTGGAGCCACCGCGAGCAACTGCTCAAGGTGGCCCGGCGCAGGTCGATGAGCCCGGAGGACGCCGAGGACGCGGTGCACGAGGCGATGCTGCGCGCCGCGGAACGCCCCGACCTGGACGACGAGCGCCTCGGCGCCTGGCTGACGACCGTGACCATGCGGCTGTGCGTCGACCGGTACCGCCAGGTCAACCGTGAGGCCGAGGTGCACCGCAGCCCCACGCTCACCGCGCCGGGGCCGGTGCCCGTCGAGGAGGCGGTGTGCGACCGGGCCGAGGCCAAGTGGCTGGCCGTACGCAGCGGGGAACTGCCCGCGCGCCAGGCCGAGGCGCTCCGGCTGAAGTCCGAGGACCTCGACGTCGGCCAGGTCGCCGTGCGCATGGGGCTGAGCTATCGGACCGTCGAGTCGCTGCTCGCCCGGGCCCGGCGCACGCTGCGCAATTCGCTGGCCGGAACGCTGGGCCTCGCCGTGTTCCTGTGGGGGCGCGTCAAGCCGCGCGCGGGCGGACACGCGCAGGCCGTGGCGGTGACCTCGACCGCCGCGACGCTGGTGGTGGCGGGATTCGTGCTGCCATATGTCCACGACGGGGACGGGCAGGGCACGACTCCGCGTCCGTCCGTGTCCCGTATGGCCCAGAAGACCACGGAGACCGTCCGGCCCGACGGCGCCGGCCGGGCAGCCACCCCGAACGCCCGTGATCTGTCGCCCGCCTCCACCTCTCACGAAGCGACGCCGACAGCGCCGCCCGGTGGCCACGACCGGTCGCTGCTGCCGCTGTCGGTGCCGCCCCTGCCGGACGCCTCGCTGTCGCCGGTGCCGTCCGTTCCCGAGGTCCCGGGGGTGTCCGGCCTGCCGAGCGTGCCCGCTCTCCCTGATCTTCCGGTCGCGTCCGCGGTCCCGACGACGCTTCCGGCCGCACCCGAGGCTCCCGTCGAGATACCGACGCCGACGGCGCTGCCGTAGAGCCCTCAGAACCCTCGAAAAAAATCCGCGTCCGTCGCGACGGACGCCCCGCCCCGCCCCGTAGAGCAGATGTCGGAGTTGCTCTGCGGTGCGAAGGGTGGACCGGATGGGTGTCGAGATCTGTGTGGAAGGGCTGACCAAGTCCTTCGGTCACCAGGTCATCTGGCAGGACGTCTCGCTGACGCTGCCCGCCGGGGAGGTCTCCGTCATGCTCGGCCCCTCGGGCACGGGCAAGTCGGTGTTCCTCAAGACGCTCGTAGGACTGCTGAAGCCGGACCGGGGTTCCGTGAAGGTCGCGGGCCGGGATGTCACGAAACTGCGCGAGCACGAGTTGTACGAGGTGCGGAAGCTCTTCGGTGTGCTCTTCCAGGACGGCGCGCTGTTCGGCTCGATGAACCTGTACGACAACATCGCCTTCCCGCTGCGCGAGCACACCCGCAAGTCCGAGAGCCAGATCCGGCGCATCGTGCTGGAGAAGATGGACATGGTCGGGCTGATCGGTTCCGAGGGAAAGCTGCCCGGCGAGATCTCCGGCGGGATGCGCAAACGGGCCGGGCTGGCGCGGGCGCTGGTCCTCGATCCGGAGATCATCCTCTTCGACGAACCGGACTCGGGCCTCGACCCGGTGCGCGTCGCGTACCTCAACCAACTCATCGTCGACCTCAACGCGCAGATCAACGCGACCTTCCTGATCGTCACGCACGACATCGCCTCGGCCCGCCAGGTGCCGGACAACATCGGGCTGTTGTTCCGGCGCGAGCTGGTCATGTTCGGGCCCCGCGAGAAGCTGCTCACCAGCGACGAGCCCGTCGTACGGCAGTTCCTGAACGGCCGGATGCAGGGGCCGATCGGCATGGCCGAGGAGAAGGACGCCGCGCAGGTCGAGGAGGAGCTGGCGCGGCTCGGCGAGGTCGACCGACGGGCCCGCCATGTCGGCAACGACATGACGCCGCGTCTGCTGCCGAGCGCCGCCATCACCCGCCCGCCTCGCTGGGAGGCGATCGCGCGCCGCGAGTCGGAGCTGCACCGAAGTGAGGTGGCGGACGCATGAGGCTGTCACCGACCGGAGCGCTCAGGCAATCGGGGAACCTCTTCGCGATGGCGCTGGACGTCGTCCGGACCATGCCCCGGCGGCCGTTCCAGGCACGGGAGTTCATCCAGCAGGCCTGGTTCATCGCGAGCGTCACGATCCTGCCGACGGCCCTGGTGTCCATCCCCTTCGGGGCGGTCATCGCGCTGCAGATCGGCAGCCTGACCCGGCAGCTCGGCGCCCAGTCCTTCTCCGGGGCCGCCTCGGTCCTCGCGGTGCTGCGGGAGGCGTCACCGATCGTCACCGCGCTGCTGATCGCGGGCGCCGGCGGCACGGCGATCTGCGCGGACCTCGGGGCGCGGAAGATCCGCGAGGAGATCGACGCGATGCAGGTGCTGGGCATCGACCCCATCCACCGGCTGGTCGTCCCGCGGGTCCTGGCGTCGATGGTGGTGGCGGTGCTGCTCAACGGCCTGGTGTCGGTGGTCGGCGTCGCGGGCGGCTACTTCTTCAACGTCGTGCTGCAGAACGGCACACCGGGCGCCTATCTCGCCTCCTTCACCACGCTCGCCCAGCTCTCCGACCTGTGGGCGGCGGAGATGAAGGCGCTGGTGTTCGGCGCGATCGCCGCGATCGTCGCCTCGTACAAGGGCCTGACCGCGAAGGGCGGCCCGAAGGGTGTGGGCGACGCCGTGAACCAGTCGGTGGTGATCACCTTCATGTTGCTGTTCGTGACGAACTTCGTGATGACCGCCGTGTACTTCCAAGTCGTTCCGCAGAGGGGCTGAGTCATCATGGCGCTGCTGAATCGCCTGGAGGAACTGGGCAGCCAACTGTCCTTCTACGGCCGCTCGTTGGCGTGGACGGGCCGTACCGTACGCCGCTACAAGAAGGAGATCCTGCGGCTGCTCGCCGAGGTGAGCTTCGGCCGCGGTGCCCTGGCCGTCGTGGGCGGCACGGTCGGCGTCATCGCCTTCCTGTCGTTCTTCACCGGCACGGAGGTGGGCCTGCAGGGGTACGCCGCGCTGAACCAGCTCGGCACCTCCAACTTCGTGGCGTTCCTCTCGGCGTACTTCAACACCCGGGAGATAGCCCCGCTGGTGGCGGGCCTTGCGCTCTCCGCGACGGTCGGCGCGGGCTTCACGGCCCAGCTCGGCGCGATGCGGATCAGCGAGGAGACCGACGCCCTCGAAGTCATGGGCGTGCCCTCGCTGCCGTTCCTGGTGACCACCCGGATGATCGCCGGTTTCGTCGCCGTGATCCCGCTGTACGTGATCGGGCTGCTGTCCTCGTACTTCGCCGCCCGCACCATCACCACCGGCTACTACGGCCAGTCGGCGGGCACCTACGACCACTACTTCCAGCAGTATCTCCCGCCGGTCGACGTGCTCTGGTCCTTCGGGAAGGTGCTCGTCTTCGCCGTCCTGATCATCCTGGTGCACTGCTTCTACGGCTACTACGCGAGCGGCGGCCCGGCGGGCGTCGGGGTCGCCGTGGGCCGCGCCGTGCGGACCTCGATCGTCGCGATCAACGTCCTGGACTTCTTCCTGTCGCTCGCGATCTGGGGCGCCAACACGACCGTTCGGATTGCGGGGTGAGCCGTATGAGGGTGCTGAGACTGCGGTTGTACGGCGTTGTGTTCCTCGCCGTGCTCGCGCTGCTGCTGTCCCTGTCCGTCGCCGTGTACCGGCAGGTGTTCACCCCGGCGGTACGGATCGAGCTGGAGGCCGACAGCCTCGGCAACCAGCTCGACCCGCGCGCCGACGTCAAACTGCGCGGGCTGTTGGTCGGCGAGGTGCGCGCGGTGCACGCCGACGGGACGAAGGCCACTCTCGACATCGCGCTCAAGCCGCAGTACGTCGCGTCCATCCCGTCCGATGTGCACGCGCGTCTGCTGCCCAAGACGCTGTTCGGCGAGAAGTACGTCGATCTGGTCGCGCCCGCGCGCTCTGCGCACTCCGCGGCTCGCCCCATCCGCGCCGGGGACGTCATCACCCAGGACCGCACCCGCGTCGGCATCGAACTCCAGCAGCTGATGAACGACCTGCTGCCGCTGCTGCGGACCGTGCAGCCCGGCAAGCTCAACGCCACGCTCTCCGCGTTCGCCACCGCCCTCGAAGGGCGCGGCGACCGGATCGGCGACAACCTCACGCGCGTGGAGGACTATCTGCACCGGCTCAATCCTCACCTGCCCTCCCTCACCGAGGACTTCGCCCGGCTGGCCGACGTCGCCGAGGTGTACGGCGACGCGGCTCCCGACCTGATGAAGATCCTGCGCAACACCGTCACCACCAGCCGCACCCTGGTCGAGCAGCGGGACCGGCTCGCGTCGGCGCTCACCACGACGGCCACCGCCGCGGGCACCGCCAACGACTTCCTCGACGCGAACGGCGACCGGCTGATCACCCTGGGCCGGGTCTCCCGCCCCACGCTCGAACTCTTCGCCCGCTACTCGCCCGAGTACCCCTGTCTCCTCGCCGGCCTGGTGCGCGAGGAGCAGGCATCCGAGCAGGCGTTCCGGGGCGGCAAGATGCACATCACGCTCGAAGTCGTGCGCCAGCAAGGGGCGTACGAACCCGGTGAGTACCCCCGCTACGGCGAGCGGTCGGGGCCGAACTGCCGTGACCTGCCCCATCCGCAGGTGCCCGCGCCCGGGGTCCACCTCAACGACGGGTCCGCGAAGGGTAGTTCCTCCGGTCCGGGCGGCGTCTCCGCCACCCGGGCCGAGCAGCGCGCCGTCGGTTCGATCGTGGCGCCCGTCATGGGCGTACCCGCTGACGAGGTGCCGCCGGTCGCGACCCTGCTGTTCGGACCGATGGCGCGCGGGACGGCGGTGAGCGTCGCATGAGGACCCCGAAGACGATGAAGACCACGAAGGCTATGGAGACTTCGGAGACGACGAAGAACGCGAAGACCACGAGGGCCACGAGGACGTCTGGAGCCCGGCAGACCGCCGCCCCGCTGATCAAGTTCAGCCTCTTCGCCCTGGTGACGATCCTGGCGACGGCCCTGCTGGCCGCCACCATCGTCAACATCTCCCTCACCCCCGAGCACACCTATCGCGCGGTGTTCAGCGACGTGACGGGCCTGGAGAAGGGCGACGACATCCGGGTGGCCGGGGTGCGGGTCGGCGAGGTCGAGGGCATCCGGATCAAGGACCGGACGCTGGCTGAGATCACCTTCACGGTCGGCGCGGACCGTCCGCTGCTGCACAGCACCGGCGCGGTCATCCGCTACCGGAACCTGGTCGGACAGCGTTACGTCGCCCTGACCGAGGGCGCGGGAGACGGCACCCGGCTGAAGCCCGGCGCCACCATCCCGCTGTCGCGCACGCAGCCCGCGCTGGACCTCAACGCGCTGCTGAACGGCTTCAAGCCACTGTTCGCGGCGCTCAGCCCGCAGGACGTCAACCAGCTCGCCACCGAGATCATCCGGACCCTCCAGGGCGAGGGCGGCACCGTCAACAGCCTTCTGGTGCACACGGCTTCGCTCACCACGACGCTGGCCGGCCGCGACAAGCTGATCGGTTCGGTGATCGACAACCTCAACACCGTGCTGGACACGCTGGACAAGCGCGGCTCCCGCTTCTCCGGGCTGCTCAAGCAGCTGCGGCGGGTGATTTCGGGGCTGTCCGCCGACCGCAAGCCCATCGGGCAGTCGCTGGTGGGCATCGGCGACCTGACGGACGCCACCTCCGGGCTGCTCAAGGACGCGCGTCCGCCGCTGAAGGACGACATCGCCGAGCTGACCGATCTCACCGGAACGCTCAACAAGAACGAGAACACCGTGGAGGGCGTCCTGAAGCGGCTGCCGAACAAGCTCAACGAGCTGACCGGGACGGCGTCCTACGGCTCGTGGTTCAACTTCTACCTCTGCGACTTCGACGGCCGGATCGTGCTGCCGAAGACGAAGCAGGTGCTCACCCCCGAGCTGCACGTGGCGAGGGCGAGGTGCGGCGCATGACGAAGCACTTCCTTCCGCGCAGGACCCGTAAGCGCCGCCCGGAGCCCCTGGTCAAGGTCCGCATCGACCCGCCCAAGCTCCCGAAAATACGGCTGCTTCCACGCCGGGCACCGCGCCCCCGCCGCCCGGAACCCCTGGTCAAAGTCCGCATCGACCCACCCAAGCTCCCGAAAATACGGCTGCTTCCACGCCGGGCACCGCGCCCCCGCCGCCCGGAACCCCTGGTCAAAGTCCGCATCGACCCACCCAAGCTCCCGAAAATACGGCTCCTGCCGCGCCGGGCACCGCGCCCCCGCCGCCCCGAACCCCTGGTCAAAGTCCGCATCGACCCACCGAAGCTGCCCCGCATACGGATACGCCGCCCGCGGCTGATCCCTTTCCGGGAGCGCAACCCCGTGGTGATCGGAGCCGTCGGCCTCACCATCCTGGGGCTGCTGACCGTGGCCGCGTTCAATGCCGACAGCCTGCCGCTGATCGGCGGCGGCGACACGTACAGCGCGGCCTTCTCGGAGGCGGGCGGCCTCAAGCCCGGCGACGAGGTGCGGATCGCCGGCGTCAAGGTCGGCAAGGTCGAGGACGTCGATCTGGACGGCGACCACGTCAAGGTCACCTTCAAGATCAAGGGCGATCCGAGGTTCGGTACCGAGACCGGCGCCTCGATCCGGGTCAAGACGATCCTCGGCGCGAAGTACCTCGCGCTGCACCCCAAGGGATCGGGTCAACTGAAGCCCGGCAGCGAGATCCCGCTCAGGCGGACGGTTCCGGCGTACGACGTCGTGCAGGCGTTCAGCGATCTCACCACCACGACGGAGAAGGTCGACACCGACCGGTTGGCGAAGGCCCTGGACACCATCTCCACCACCTTCCAGGACTCGCCCGCCGAGGTGCGGGCGTCCATCAAGGGCCTGTCGAGGATCTCCCGGACCGTCGCCTCTCGTGACAAGGCGCTGGGCGAACTCCTCGACCATGCGAACGGCGTCACGGGCGTGCTGGCCGAGCACTCCGAGGACTTCACGGCGCTGGTCAAGGACGGCGACAAGCTGTTCAAGGAGATCAGCAAGCGGCGCACGGCGATCCACAAGCTGCTGAAGAGCTCCGCCGCGCTCGGCATCGAGCTCTCCGGCCTGGTCGCGGACAACGACAAGGAGATCGGGCCCGCGCTCAAGGGCCTGAACACCGTGGTGCGGATGCTCGAACGCAATCAGTCGAGCCTGGACCGGAGCGTCAAGCTGCTCGCGCCGTACGTCCGGGTCTTCACCAACGCCCTCGGCAACGGTCGCTGGTTCGACAGCTACGTCCAGAACCTGGTCGCCGCTCCGGTGGTGCCGCGCACGGGAGGCACCCAGTGAAGAACCTGAAGAGGCGCGTGGCCGTCGTCACCGCACTCGCCCTCGTCGCCGGGCTCACCTACGTGCTGTGGCCGCGCTCCGAGTCCGTGCACATCACCGCGTACTTCCCGCGCACCGTCGGCATCTACCCCGGCTCGGACGTCCGCGTCCTCGGCGTCCGGATCGGCGAGGTCGAGAAGATCACGCCGCAGGGCGACCGGGTACGGGTGCAGCTGAAGTACGACGAGGGCCGTAAGGTCCCGGCGGACGCCAAGGCCGCGATCATCAACTCGTCGGTGGTCAGCGACCGTTACGTGCAGCTGCTGCCGGTGTACCGAAAGGGCCCGGTACTGCGCAACGGCGCTGTCATCCCCGAGACGCGGACGGCCGTGCCGGTCGAACTGGACCGCATCTTCGACAGTCTGCACACGACGGCCGACGCGCTCGGCCCCAAGGGCGCCAACAAGGACGGCTCGCTGTCGCGGCTGCTCGGGGTGAGCGCGGACAACCTCGACGGCCAGGGCGAGAACCTCAACCAGATGGTCGAGGACCTCTCGCAGGCGGTCACCACGCTGTCCGACGGCCGCACGGACCTCTTCGGCACGGTACGCAACCTGCAGGTGTTCACGGCGGCGCTGGCCGCCGACGACACGAGCGTGCGGTCGTTCAACACCAGCCTGGCCAAGGTCGCAGGACAGCTCGCGGGCGAGCGCAAGGACCTCGCGGACGCACTCACGAACCTGGGAACGGCGCTCGGCGATGTGTCCGCCTTCGTGAAGAACAACAAGAAGTCGCTGACCTCGAACGTGAAGGGCCTCAGCAAGGTGACCAAGGTGCTCGTCACCCAACGGGCTGCGCTGGCCGAGCTGTTGGAGGTCGCTCCCACGGGCCTGTCGAACCTGAACAACGCCTACAACCCGTCCGCGGGCACCCTCGACACCCGCAACAACGCGCAGCAGGCACAGGATCCGGCTTCGCTGCTGTGCTCCGTACTGAAGACGACGGGCGACGAAGGCGGCAAGAACCCTGACTGCAAGGGGCTGAAGGACCTCTTCGACTCCCTGCCGAAGGTGCCTCAGGGCTCCGCGGTGACGGGAACGGTCGACCGGACGCTCGGCGGAATTCTGGGGGCGAGCGCATGAGCGCGCGGCGCAGGGTCGGGGCGGTGGCGATGGCCGCGGTCGGCTCGCTGCTGCTGTCCGGCTGCGAGTTCAACGGCTGGTACGACGTCCCGCTGCCCGGCGGAGCCGCCGCCGACGGCCACGCGTACCACGTCACCGTCGAGTTCCGCGACGTCCTCGACCTGGTGCCGCAGTCGGCGGTGAAGGTCAACAACGTCACCGTGGGCGCGGTCGAGAAGGTGGAGCTGGACGGCTGGCACGCGCGCGTACGGCTGCGGGTCGCCGACTCGGTGAAGCTGCCCGCCAACGCGATCGCCGAGCTGCGGCAGACCAGCGTGCTCGGCGAGAAGTACGTCGCCCTCTCCGCCCCGACCGGCACCGCTCCCGTGGGCCGGCTCGGCGACGGTGACCGCATCCCGCTGTCCCGCAGCGGTCGCAACCCGGAGATCGAGGAGGTGCTGTCCGCGCTCTCCGCCCTGCTCAACGGCGGCGGAGTGGCCCAGCTCAAGACGATCACCGTGGAGCTGAACAAGGCCCTGGACGGCAGGGAGAACCGGGTCAGGTCGCTGCTCAAGGAGCTGAACACGTTCATCGGCGGTCTGGACGACCAGCGGAAGGACATCGTCCACGCCCTCAAGGCCGTCGACCGGCTCGCGGGGCGGCTCGGCAAGGAGAAGAAGACGATCGCCCAGGCCGTCGACACGATGCCACCCGCCCTGAAGGTCCTGGCCGACCAGCGCCGCGACCTGACGAGGATGCTCACCGCCCTGTCGAAGCTGGGCAAGACCGGCACCAAGGTGGTCAACGCCTCGCACGACGACACGGTCGCGAACCTGAAACAGCTGCGGCCGATCCTGCAGCAGCTCAACAAGGCGGGCGACGATCTGCCCAACTCCCTCGAGCTGCTGACCACTTACCCGTTCCCGCGCAACGCGGTGGACGCCGTCAAGGGTGACTACGTCAACCTCCACATCACGGCCGACCTCGACCTGTCGGACCTCTACGGGAACCTGACGGACGGCTCGGGCAAGCCCGGCGACGGGAACGGCGACTCCCAAGGGCCCGATACCCCCGACCTGCCGGATCTCCCGGACCTGCCGACGGTCCCCACGCCCACCGCGCTGCCGAGCACACCGAGCCTGCCGTCGTCCCCCTCGGTGCCGTCGTCCCCCTCGGCGCCGTCGAGCGGCGGCGGGCCGCTGTGCCCACCGGTGTGCACCAGCAGCTACACGACCGGCACAAGCGACGCGGGCCTGCCCGAGGGGATCAACCTCGCGCTCGCGGAGCTGATGCTGAAGGGAGTCCAGCCGTGATCACCCGTACGGTCAAAGCCCAACTCCTCGCCTTCGCCACCGTCACCGCCGTCGGGGTGTCGTACGTCGGCGCCGAGTACACCGGCCTGGTGGACGAGGTCCTGAGCCGCGGCTACACCGTGCAGGCGGACTTCGCCGACTCCGGGGGCATCTTCCCCGGCGCCGAGGTCACCTACCGCGGGGTGCCGGTGGGCCGCGTCGGCGCGCTGCAGCTGACCGGCGCCGATGGGGTCTCGATCGACCTCGACATCAAGGACGGCGCGCCGCGCATCCCGGCGGACACCCTCGCCGTGGTGGCAAACCGCTCGGCGGTGGGCGAGCAGTACGTGGATCTGCAGCCGCGTACTTCGCATGGCCCGTACCTCCTCGACGGAAGCGCCATCCCCCGCGGCAGCACCCGCGTGCCGCTGCCCACCACGGACCTGGTCCTCAGCCTGGACCGCCTGGTGAACTCGGTCGGCAAGGACGACCTCCAGGTCACGGTCGACGAACTGGGCAAGGCCTTCTCCGGCACCGGTCCGAACCTGAGCCGCCTGGTGGACTCGGGCAACGCCCTCGTCGAGTCGGCGTCCGACTCACTCCCCCAGACGATCTCGCTCATCGAGGACTCGCGGAAGGTCCTCAAAACGCAGGCCGACCAGGGCTCGTCCATCAAGTCGTTCGCGCACGATCTGGCGACGCTCAGCGCACAGCTGAAGTCGAGCGACGGGGACCTGCGCAAACTGATCGGCAACGCGACGCCTGCCGCCCAGCAGGTGAACTCGCTGCTGAAGTCCACCGGTCCACAGCTCTCGGTCCTGCTGGCCAACCTGATCAGCGGCGGCCAGGTCACGCTGGCCCGCCTGCCCGGCGTCGAGCAGTCCCTGGTCACCTTCCCGGCACTGGTCGCGGGCAGCTACACCGTCGTCCCGGGTGACGGCACCACCCACTTCGGCCTGGTCGTGAACGCCGACGACCCGGCTCCGTGCACCCAGGGGTACGGGACGACACGGCGCGACCCCGCCGACACCAGCACGCGCGCGGCGAACACCGACGCGCACTGCACGGCCCCGCGCGGAAGCAAGACGTCGGTACGGGGCGCGCAGAACGCCCCTGGGGCGTCGACCGCTTCCGCCGGTGCGAACCAGACGGCGTACGCGACGCCGTACGACCCGGAGACCGGCACCGCCACCGGCCCGGACGGAATCCCCGTCGAGATCGGCTCGACGGGCGGCCAACAGGCGGTGTTCGGAAGGGAGTCGTGGCAATGGCTGCTAGTCGGACCGATGGCGTGAGCGGGGACATGGCGGGCGAGGCACTTACGGGCAAGGCGCTTACGGGCAGGTCCCTGTCGGGCGAGGCACAGACGGGCGGAGCCGGGCCGGGCAAAGCACAGACGGGCGGAGCCGGGCCGGGCAAAGCACTGACGGGCAGGGCCTGCTTGGGGGCGGCCCGGTCGCACAGGGCTTGGTCGGGCAGGGCCTGGTCGGTGGGGCTGGTCGTGGCGACCGTCTTGACCACCGCACTGACGATCTGGCTGAGCCTCAACCTCTACGACCAGCGTCAGGCGGAGCAGCGGCGCCAGGACATCCTGGCCGCGGCCCGCCAGTCGGCGCTGAACTTCACCTCGCTCGACTACCGGCACTACGACCGGGACAGCGCGAACGTCCTCAAGGGCGCCACCGGCGACTTCAAGAAGCAGTTCGCCGCGCAGACCGGGCAGCTGACCAAGCTCGTCGCCGAGAACGAGTCCGTGTCCGAGGGCCAGGTCCTGGACGCGGGCATCGTCCGCTCCGACGAGCACTCGGCCCGCGTCCTGGTGGTCGCCGACAGCAAGGTGACCAACACCGCCGCGCCCAAGGGCGAGGCGCGCACCTATCGGCTCCAGCTCGACCTGGTGCAACGGGACGGCCGCTGGCTGACCTCGGATGTCGAGTTCGTCGGCTGACCGCGCCCTGACCGCCGTACGCCCCAAGAGCACATGAGGAGTAAGACCGTGGCGAAGACGACCACCCAAGGCCGCGGCTCGGGTTCCGGTTCGAGCACCCGGCACACCATGACCGCGGCCGCCCGCGCGGCTGCCAAGCGCGCGGCAGCCAAGCGCGCGGAGCGCGGCCACCGCGAGCCGGGACCCTCCACCGACGAGGAGGCCCTGGGGCGGCCCGAGGCACCGGCCGCCGGACGCACCTTGCTCGTCGAGGCCCCGGAGAAGGAGGGCTGGGACGACCCGCCCGAGCCGTCACCGGAGTCCTTCGAGGAGGACGCGCCGGGGGATGAGGGCGAGCCGGGCCGCGATGCGGCGACGCGGCGCGGCAGGGGTGAGCCGGGCTCCGGTACCGCGACAGGGCCTGGCAGCGACAACCCTGCCCTCGGTGCGGCGACGCGGCGCGTCCGGCGGCGGCTGCTCACCGCGGTCCTGTGCGTCCTGCTCGTGGCGGGCCTGGCCGCGGCCGCCGTGCTCGGATGGCAGTACCGGCAGGGAGTCCGGGCCGACCAGGCGCGCGGGCAGGCACTCACGGCCGCGCGGCAGTCAGCACCCGTCGTCCTGTCGTACGACTACCGGCACCTGGACCACGACTTCGCCAAGGCACGCGCCCACCTCACCGGACACTTCCGCGACGAGTACGGCAAGACCACCACAACGGTGGTCGGACCGACGGCCAGGAAGTACCACGGGGTGGTGAAGGCGACGGTGGCACAGCCCACCGGCGGCTCCCCCTCGGCCTCCGTGGTCTCGGCCTCGGCGGACCGAGCCGTGGTCCTCCTCTTCGTCAACCAGGTGACCACGAGCACCCAGGTCTCGGGCTCCCGCGTGGACCTGAACCGGGTGCGGATGACGCTGACGCGCACGTCCGAGGGCTGGAGGGTGAGCGGCGTGGACGCGCTCTGACGTACAGCGCCAGTAATGGCTGACGGCACGGCGGCCTGTCTCGAACTTGCGTGGGTGCAGGACCGGCCGCTGTCGCCTTTCTCGCTGCGATGCGCCAAGCCGTGGGCCAAGTGACTTGCCGGCCCTCTGAACTCACTTCGATCGAGAAGCGCTCCAGGGGTGGCGCGCCGTCCTTCTGCCACCGCTGGACGTGTTCGTCGATGGCGTCCCACAAGGGTTCGGGTCCGCCCTGGCCAACGAGCCGGCGGCCTCCGGCGTCTTGGTCGAAGGCTGCCCACGATCCGGAATGCCGCAAGTGGCTACGAGCCGGACGTACGGCGCCCCCTCCTTGTATCCGGCGAGCCCGTCGCCGACCCCGAGGCGCGGGGCGTACCGGGATTGACCGAGCGCGGTCCGGGGCCGAGTGGAAACGCCCTCATCGACCTCAACGGACGTCACCAGATCGTCGCCGAGCCGGTGGCAGAGCAGGGCCGTGGAATGGCCGGTGCCAGTGCCGATCTCCAGGCCGTCGTACGCGCTCGTTGCCGTCATCGCGCACCGCCGGCAGCTCGCCCGCATCACCGCGCGCATGCGCATCCCGCACGGCATCAAAGTGCCCGCGCGGCGAAATCGCGGGGTGGTTCACAGGCGGCGCAGGCCAGCCCGGTTCCCACCAACTACCCGATACGCACAGGAAGTTCACGGAAACCCCAACGTGATCATGATTCACTGCTCCGGCGCGACAGAACGAAGATCCATCAACTGGAAGGCTTTACGGTGCATATACGCCGACCCCGCAGGATGGCCACGGCCGTAATGCTCGCGATGGCGCTGATACCCGCCTCCCTTACGACCGCCTCGGCCGCCGAGGCTCCCACCGCGACCGCGACCGCAGCGCCGGGTGTGACGGTCGGCAAGCAGACCACCGACCCGAACAAGGTCCGCGCCTACTGGACCTCCGCACGCATCAAGCGGGCCCTGGCCAATGAGAAGAACGACCAGGCCGATATTGCCCGCGACGCTGCGGTCGCCGCCAAGACGGCGGCCTCTGCGGCCGAGGACAAAACGGTGTCCGCCGCCGACCCCGCCCCGCACCTGACCGCCGAGGCCCCGCAGATCCGTCCCGCGCAGAAGACGGCCGTCTCGACGATGGCCGCGGCCGCCGACATGTCCCACGCCGAACCCGTCCCGTTCCCCGAGTCGACCCCCGCGGTCGTCGTCGGAAAGATCGTGTTCATTGACCACGCAGGCAACGAGCACGGCTGTAGCGGAGCATCGATCGCCGCGGACGGCAACAACACCGTATGGACCGCCGGGCACTGCGTACACCCCGGCGACGGCAGCGGAGCCGACGGCTTCTACGACCTGGTCGTGTTCATCCCCGGCTACAAGAAGAACTCCGAGGCCGTCGGCGGCTACGACGCCCCCTGGGGCGAGTGGGTCGCAAAGTCGTTCGTCGCCCCGAATGCGTGGACGCAGGACAAAGACTTCAACGATGCCGACATGGCCGCCTTCACCGTCGAACCCGCCCAGGGATACACGAACCTGACGGCCACCGTCGGCGCGCTCGGCTACAAGTTCGGGTACGGCTCGGACTGGTCGGACATCATCGACTCCGGGTTCCCGGGCGAGGGCTACCAGCGGACCGACATGGACGGGTACACCCAGTACTACTGCACCGGAAATGTCGAGGACGCAGCCGACTTGAATCCGTTCGACAACCGTCTGTCGATGGACTGCGACATGGGTGCGGGCGCGTCCGGCGGCCCCATGGTCACATCCGACGGGCAGATCGTCGGCGCCAACAGCCACGTCGAGACAGACGCCAATGACCAGCGCATCAACGACAACCTGTACTCCTCGGACCACGGAGACAACGCCGTAGCCGTGATCAACCAAATCAACGAACTCAACTGAGCCGTCCGGCACACAGAAGGGGGCCCCCCCCGGTCGGGGGGGGGCCCCGGGGGGTGGTTTTTGGTGCCGCGCCCCCAGTGCGGGGGGGGGTGGGGCCGCTTGGGCGCGGTGGGGCTCGTCTGGGGGTGGGGACCGCCGCGGCG
>NZ_JBITGS010000006.1:357522-364927 GCF_044457265.1 Streptomyces sp. NPDC050564
ACCACGCCCCACGGACAAAACGCCTTTGCCTTTAACAAAAAAATAACCCAACACATCGGCCCGGTCCGCCAAACAGACGGGGCCCCCGCCTGTCCGGGGGGGCCCCCTTCTGGTTGTTATTCGGACCGGCGCCCCATGTCCGGATCGATGTCGTCACTCTTCGGCGCGTTGGCGATCTTCTGGTGTACGTACCGGCCGCGGATCTCCTCGGTGGTCAGTACTTCCCAGCCGTCCGGAAGCCCCTTGTCCGCCTTCTTCAGCTCAGCCGTCCACGCCGCGACCAGAGCCGCCCGGGTCGTCGGCACCTGCGACTCAGCCGGTTCCCGCGCACTGACCGTCACCGGGGGAGTGTCGTCGTCCTGCCCGGCCGCCGCAGCGAACGCCACTGCCCCGCCCGCTACCAATGCCGCTATCGCCAGGGCCCATACCCGACTACGTCCCACCGTGTTCCTCCCTCACAGCCGCACCTACCCGTACCGTGCCACAACCCCACCCCCGACGTCAGACACGGCAGCTGTAGTCCTTGATCTTCGACCGGTTCGTGCGCAGATCGCCGACTGCTCCCCGCGTCGGGAACCGCACCTGCCGGCCCGGGGCTGTAGAACGTTCGGCCCTGTCTCGGATTCGGCCGGCCGTTGACCCAGACGTCGGCCACCTGATTGGCCCCGGCGAACTGCAGGAACAGCATCTTCCCGGCCGGACGGCCCGCCACCGTGACGTATCTGCGGTACCAACCGGCACCGCGGTAGTAGCTGTTGTCGCCGTCAGCGCCGTCGACTGCGTTCCACGTATGGGGAGTGTTGACAGTACGTCCCAACAGTGTCCCGACGAGGGGCGGCTGTCCCAACGTGGTCCCAACGTCCCGCCACCGGGGTCGAGCACCGGCACCGAGACTTGTTACCTGACCATCCTTGCGAGGAGTGTGGCGAGGTCGGCGAGGAGCTGGAACCAGGGACGGGCTCGCTCCGCCCGACGACCGAGTCGTCGACCCCAGCTCGGCGGCCGTCCGCCTTCCCGCCGCCGTAACGCCCTGTCCCGCGCCCGCTGTAATGCCCTGATCCGTCGCGTTCCGATGCCTTCGCGTCGCGTCATGTCAGGACGTTAGCGGCGCCGCGTTCGGGGACGCAGGGCGTGGGACCGCCAAAACGGCTGGGCGGTTATTGGGGGTAACCCGCAAGCCGGGTGGGCCGAAATCAGTGGCTCGGGGACGCGCCCAAACCGCCGGCCGGCCGCCCACGCCCAACGCGGAAGCGGTCATCAGCCCCGGGAGTCACGGCCGGATCAGACCCAAGTAGAGGCTCCCCGTCGCGCGTCTGCTGGGCGCCACGAGGGTCATCGGGAGCACCCGTTCGCCGGACAAGGCCGAGCGGCTGCGGACCGAACTGGGCTGACCTTCCTGACTTCTGTCCGGGTGCTGCCGCCGCTCACCGCGGAGGCGACGGACCCATACACATAATCCGGGACAAATCGGGAGGGGGGTCAGAGACGACGGTCCGGCGCAAGCCGGGGCGCATGACACTTTGGTGGTATGTCCCCAGCTCAACGGCCCTCCCTAGCATGACGTCGAGTATCACGGCACATCTTGACCACACGTCATATGGAGATCCACCATGGCCACCGACGAAGGCGTAGCAGCGCCGCCCAGCCCGCCCGCCGTCGCGCCCCCTACGCCGGGCAACGCCACAAGGAAGGCGCGACTGGCCTTCTTCGTCATCTCGGCGGGGTTCTTCCTTGCCCAGCTCGACACCCTCATCGTCAACGTCGCACTTCCGACCATCAATCGGGATTTTCACGGCAGCACACTCTCAGGCTTGTCATGGACACTTAACGGCTATGCCATCGTCCTGGCCGCCCTGATGGTCCCAGCGGGCCGCTGGGCCGACCGGATCGGGCGCAAGAACGTCTTCCTCATCGGTGTCACCCTGTTCACCGTCGCCTCTTTGCTCTGCGGTGTCGCGACCAACGTCCCCTTCCTCGTCGTGGCGCGCGTGCTTCAGGCCATGGGCGCCGCCGCACTCGTACCGACCTCGCTGGGGCTGCTGCTCGCCGCCGCTCCGCCCGAGGGGCGCGCCAAGGCGGTGAGCGCTTGGGCCGCGATCGGCGGCTCCGCCCCCGCGTTCGGCTCGCTCGTCGGCGGCGTGCTGCTGCAGGCCGACTGGCGCTGGCTGTTCTTCATCAACCTCCCCGTCGGCATCTTCGCGGTCGTCGCGGGCCTGCGCGCGCTGCCCACGGAGGAGAAGCCCGAGCAAGGCCCCTTCCCGGACGTCTTCGGTGCGGTGCTCCTGATGATCTCCATCAGCGCCATCACGCTCGCTCTGGTCAAGGCGCCCGAGTGGAGCGCGAGCCGGATCACCGGGCTGCTCGTCCTCGCGGCGGTCGTCCTCGCCTGGTTCGTCCTCCGCTGCACACGGCACCAGAACCCTCTGGTGGATCTGGCGCTGCTGCGCGTACCGGCCTTCACCATGGCCAACATCAGCGCTCTGCTCTACAGCATCAGCTTCGCCGCTCTCGTCTTCTCGTTCATGCAGTGGTGCCAGGACGTCTGGGGCTGGTCCGGTGTGCGGACCGGGCTCGCGATGCTGCCGGGGCTGGCCCTCGTCCCCATCGCCGCCCGGCTGGCCGCGCCGGTCGTGAAGGCGATCGGTGCCGCCTCCGCGGTCGCGGCAGGCTGCGCCGCCATGACCGTGGGCGTCGTCTGGTGGATCGCCACCGCCGAACTCCACCCGCAATACGTGAAGGTGCTGCTCCCCGGCGTCCTGTTGTTCGGTGCCGGCTCCGCCCTCGCCATCACGGCGCTGATGAACGCGGCCACCGCCGGTCTCCCCCCGACCGCCCTTGCCACGGGTTCGGCCATCGTCAACATGGTCCGCCAGCTGGGCATGGCGCTCGGCGTCTCGTTGTTCATCGCCCTGCTGGGCACACCCGGCACGCCGGACGCGGCGCGGACCGCCTTCGAGCGCGGCTGGATCCTCACCGCCGCGGCCGGAGGCGTGGCCGCCACCGTCTCCCTGGCCCTCGGGCTCTGGCTGCGCCGTGCCGCCGCGAGGCAGGCAGCTGAGGCGTCCGGCGCGTGAGCGCCGATTAGACAGAACTCCGGTACGTCAGGCCCGTACGACTCGATGTCGTACGGGCCTGACTCTGTCCTACGGGCCTGACTCTCGTACGTCGTACGGTCCCAAGCCGTCGCCATGCACACGAAAGTGCGCGGATCGCACCTGGTCGGTGCGATCCGCGCACTTTCGTGTGCATGGCCGCCGCACGGGGCTGCCCCCCGGCCTGGGGGTAGACCGGGGGGCAGGCTCAGGATGGAGCGGGCGTCAGGCGCTCGGCGAGAGCTCCTGCGCCACGCTCCGCAGGTCCGCGGCCTGGGCCATGATGCGGCGCGTCTGCAGACTGACCCCCATCAGGGTCCCGTCGGGCGTCCACAGCGAGCCCGACTCAAGGGTCCAGCCAAGGCCCGCCTGTTCGGTCCGGACCTGAATCAGCGCCCAGTCGTCAAGGCCCCCGTGGGCCACCTGGTCGGTGAAACGCACCGAAATCTCGGCCGAAGGCACCGGGACGGGCTGGTCCAGGACGCCGTAGAGCGCCGGCGGCATCGAGTCGAGCAGCACGAACACCGCCTCCGCCGGCTCCAGATCGAGGTTCTTCAGCCGTATCCACGCGGTCAGCCGGGCGTCCTCGCCCCCGGCGAGGGGGCGGACCGCGGAGGCCATCCGGATGCTCAGATGCCGGGCGACCGGAATGAGGTCCGGCAGCAGGTCGAACTCCGGGCAGTCTGCGACGTCCGGGACGTCCGGCATCCGGGGCTTGCGATACAGCATCCCGCTCTCGGGGCCGTCCTCGGCGAACAACGAGGTCGCCGAGGCGGCGGGCTGGCCGTCGTGGTAGAGCGTCGACCTAGTCACGGCGCTCGACAGGTTGCGCTGTTGGACCTCCGTGGACAGGCGCAGCGGCGCCGTGCGCACCGGGGCGAGGAATGAGGCGTGGACGGAGCGCGGGGTCATTCCGCCGGCGAGACGCCTGGCGTGCCGCATCATCATCGCGGCGAGCAGTCCGCCGTGCGCGGAGTGCCACGACCACCACGTCGGGTCGAGTGCGGGAAGATCAACGTCACTGCTGGTCAGATCCGGCAACGGGACTCCTTCGTGTCGTACGTGCGTCGGACGGTGGGAGCGTGCTCGACGAACGGGAACCCGGTCGGCGGCCCCCCGGGCCGGCCGCCGCGGGCGGGGACGGGGCACCGCCGCGCAGACGGTGCCGGAGGTTGACCAGACCCGCCCGGGCGAGCACCCGCGGAGCGAGGAACTCCCTGACCCCCATGAAGCGGCTCGCGTACCGGTGCAGATGGCGGGCCGTCTGCGGATCACGGACCGCGGCGGCGAACATCTGCCGCTCGATGGGGTTCATCGGCCGTCCGCCGGCGTAGTCGGCGATCAGGAACTGCTGGCCGCGCAGGCGGGCCCGGCGCACCCGCCGGTACTCGGCCAGGCCGCGGTCCACCTCGCCGGGACCGAGGTGCAGTCGCTCGCTGGTGGCGGCCACGAGCCAGGACGCCGACTGGAAGGCCCAGCCGCAGCCGACGCCCCAGATGGGGTCGGAGCACAGCGCCGCATCACCCACCAGTGCCAGGCCGGGCGCTGTCGGCTCGCGGTCCAGCAGCGGATAGTCAGTGGTTCCGATGATCTTCGACACGCGCTCGCCGGCGCTCAGGTCGGGACCGTTCGGCAGCCTGCTCAGATACTTGGTGTAGGCACCCTCCAAGTCCGCGCGGAACTCCGGGAGATGGTGTTTGCCGGGCGCGCAGGCGATCGCCGTGAGCCCGCCGTCCGTCGGATTGGCGTACGCCATGTCCGGGCCGAACCAGATGTAACTCACGTCCGACTTCGGCAGCACGTCCCCGCGGTAGTACGCGAAGTAGCTGAAGCGGTTGTTGGGGACGGACTTGGTGGGCAGCTCCGCGAATTCGGCGACGGACGAGTTCCGGCCGTCGGCGCCGACGACGAGCCGCGCACGGATCTCCCGCTCCGCACCGTCCTTCCCGACCCGTACGCCGACCGTGCGTCCGCCCTCCCGCACCAGGCCGGTGACCTTGGTGCCCAGATGCGTGTCGACGCCCTCCGTCTCCATGGCGATACGGCGCACGATCGGGTCGATGGTTTCCCGGCGCACGTTGTAGCCGTACGGCAACGGCTCTCCGCCGGAGGCCGGTTCGGGCTCGATCCAGCCCCAGCGGGTCCACCACGCGACCGGGAGGGTACGCGGTGCGCCCGCCTGCTCGATGAGCGGCGGAATGCCGAGCTCCCGCATGATCGGCACTGCGGAAGGCTGGATGTAGTGGTTGCACAGGACCTTGTAGGCCTCGGGGCTCTTGTGCCGCTCGATGAGCGCGACGCGGGCACCCGCCCGTGCGTAGAGGATCGCCGCGGTGGAGCCGGCGATGCTGCCGCCGACGACGGCCACGTCATAGGCCGGGGCGCTCACGATGCCTGCGGCTTCCTGACGGCGGCGACCTGGCCGTACATGTCGAGCAGGTTGTCGCCGACCCAGTACTCCGCGATGAGGCCGTTCTCGTCCAGGCGCAGGATGTCGTGGCCTTCGATGAAGACCTCGGTGCCCGCGGGGGCGGTGGCGCCGCGCGGCTTTCCGCCCTGCCAGACGCCACGGAAGCTCCAGCGGCCGATGACGTGCTCGTCGCTGACGAACGGGCCCACCGTGGTGATCATCTTCGACTCGGAGAAGTACGAGTGCCAGACGTCGATCCAACGGACCACGGCGCCAGGGCTGTTGATGGTGTGCGATTCCGGCATTTCGTAGGCGGCCAGATGGCACACCAGGTTCGGCGCGATGATGGTGTCGCCGACGGCGAACTTCTCGGAGTCCGGGAAGTCGCCGCTCCACAGGCCGATCCAGCGGTGCCACAGATCGGCCTTGGCGCGCACCGCGGGTGTCTCCACGACGGTGTTGGACATGTGCGTCCCTTTCATGTTCCGGGTCGTATGTCGTTGGGCTGCTGGGGAAGTCGGGGCGATGGGGTCAGGACCTGACCGGGTCGTGGATCGCGCCCAGCCGGACGTACATGTCGATGAGGTTGTCGCCGACCCAGTACTCGGAGATACGGCCGTCCTCGACCCGCAGGATGTCGATGCCGGCGAACTCGACCTCGGTCCCCGCGGGAGCGGTCGCGCCCAGCGGCTCGCCGCTCTGCCACACGCCGCTGAACCTGCGGCGCGCGAGGATGTAGTCGTCGTTGACGAACGGGCCGAACTCGGTCGCCAGGAGCGACAGGGAGAACCGGGAACGCCAGTGCTCGAGCCAGCGGACCAGGGAGGCCGGGCTGTCCACCGGCTCCGCGTCCACGGGCCGGCCGAAGGCAGGGAGATGGGTCTGCAGCTTGGGGGCGACAACGGACTCGGCGAGGTCGAAGTTCCCGTTCCACAGGTCGACCCAGCGGTGCCAGAGGTCCGTGTTGACGTGGCCCGCAGGGGCTTCTCGCACAGCGATGGACATGGGATTCCTCTCTGCGGACGCCCGGTCGGGCGCCCGATCTTTCTGAATGGCGGTGTTCTGGTTGCTGTGACCTGGTCGCGGTGTGTCTCGGTGGCTGACCGGCACGAGGCGCCCGTCAGCTCGAGGCGTCGATCAGCGCGAAGATCTCGCGCGGGCTCGCCGGCGCCGCGAAGAGCTCCTCGAGCTCGTTCACCTCGTCGGTGATCCGGCCCGCGTCCGGTGCGGCCACGCCGGTCGGGCTGGACACGCTCTGGGCGAGGTGGGCAGCGATGGCCTGCGCTGTCGGGTGGTCGAAGACGAGTGAGGCGGGCAGGCGCAGGCCGGTGGCGGCGTTGAGCCGGTTGCGCAGCTCGACGGCGGTCAGTGAGTCGAAGCCGAGCTCCTTGAGCCCCCGGTCCGCCTCGACGGTCCCGGCGTCGGCATGACCCAGGACCGTCGCCACGGCTGTCCGGACCAGCTCCAGGGCCCTGCTCTCCCGCTCCACCACATTCAGGGCGCCGATGCTCTGCAGCCACGTTCCGCCGGCGACGGCCGACTTGGCGCCACCCGCCCGGCGCCGCGCGGGTACCAATGTGCGCAGGAGGGCAGGCAGTTCGTCACGCGCGGTGGTACGCAGGGACGCGCGGTCGAGAGCCGCCGCGACGACCAAGGCAGTGTCGGTGCGCAGGGCGCTGTCCAACAGTGCCAGACCGGCGGCGGTGGGCAGGGCCTTGATACCGGAGCGGGCCAGACGCGCCCGGTCGGCGGTGTCGAGTCGGCCACTCATGGTGCTGGCCTGGTCCCACAGCCCCCAGGCAAGGGAATGCGCGGGCAGCCCCTGAGCCTGGCGGTGCGCCGCGAGGGCGTCGAGGAAGGTGTTGGCCGCCGCGTAATTGCTCTGTCCCGCGTTGCCGATGAC
>NZ_JBITGS010000007.1:0-56158 GCF_044457265.1 Streptomyces sp. NPDC050564
TCAACGCCCACCGCTCCGGCACCATCAAGGGCCTCAGCGCCGAGGTCGGCGCCTCCGTCACCTCCGGCGCCGCCATCTGCGAAATCAAGGACTGACGGCGCCCATGAGCGAGATCCTCAGCCGCTTCGCCCGGAATGTACGCGAGATCACTGTCGACGCCGACGGCGTACCGCTGTCGGGCCTGCTCAGCGAGCCCTCGCAGACGCCGCCCCGCGCGGTCGTGGTGGCAGTCCACGGCGGGGGCATGCGGGCCGGATACTTCGACGGCCGGGCCCACCCCGGCCTGTCCCTACTGGAGCTCGGGGCCGCTCTCGGATTCACGGTGCTGGCCCTGGACCGCCCCGGCTACGGTCTGTCGGCCGCACGGTTCCCCGCCGGCCAGACGCTCGCCGAGCAGTCGGTGACGCTGCACGCGGCACTCGACACCTTCGCCCGTCGGCACCACATCGGCGCGGGATTCTTCCTGTTGGCCCACTCCTTCGGCGGCAAACTCGCGCTGACCGCCGCCGCCGACGACGCCGGCGGGCGTCTCGTCGGCCTGGACATCTCCGGCTGCGGGTATCAATACGCCGTCGACCCTGCCGAGTTGCCCCACCCGCACAGCCTCGCCACCCGCCGGTTGAGCTGGGGACCGCTGCAGCTGTATCCGCCGAACACCTTCGCCGGCAGTCGCTCGGTACTGGCCCCCATGCCGGAACGGGAGTGGGGCGAGGCGGCCGACTGGCCGGGCCTGTTTCCCGGTATCGCCCGGCGCGTACGGACACCGGTCCGCCTCACCTTCGCGCAGTACGAAGCGTGGTGGCGGCATGACGAGGAAGCGGTGGCGGCGATGACCGGCATGCTGAGCGGGACACGCGTCGTCCTCGACCGTCAGCCGGACGCGGGGCACAACATCAGTCTCGGCTGGGCGGCGCGCTCGTATCACCTGCGAGCCCTCGGGTTCCTGGAGGAGTGCCTGTGCGGCACGAGGACGGCAAGGTGATCACGCAGGCTCGCGAGCGATCGGGCACATCAGCCGAAACCTAACGACCACGCCATTGAGACACAGCAGCCGACACCTGACGACCACGCCATCGAGCTGGACCACCGCACAAAAAGATCCCCGCGGTTGTGATGATCAACCGCGGGGATCTTGCTGGTGTTCGAGGGGCGAGTCGACCACTGACGATATGGTCGTGGCGGCGCAGGGCAAGGTCTACTTCTGAAACCGACGTGTGCCAAGAAACAGGCGCCTCGGGCAGTGACCGATCAGGTCAGGACGAGTTCCAGCACGGTGACCGAGAGCGGCGGCACGGTGCTGGTGAAGGACGCTGCCGCGCCGGTCACGGTGCTCGTCCTGGGCACCAAAGTGTCGGGTTCCGTCAGCGTGTTGGTGGTGGCGCGCGAGGGGCCGGTCAGGACCGTCGCGGTGGCCTGCCGCTTGACCCCCTTGGCCAGCCCCTTCAGCTCGACCGGCACGTTCACCTTCTCCGTCCCGCAGTTGACGACCGCGAGGTAGAGGCGGTTCCCGGAGCGGGTGGCCACGGTGGCGAGGCCGGGCAGCGCACGCGCGGCGGCCGGCAGCACCGTGTTGCCGAGCCTGCTCGTCAGCATGTGCTGTGCCCAGTAGCTGGGCGACACGTAGCTCGTAAGGTTGTCGTAGGCGATCAGATTGGTGGCCCAGACGTTGTTCTTGACGTGCGAGAAGAGCGGCGCGTAGCACTCCATGAGGACCTGATCGGAGTTGCGGATCAGCCCGGCCAGCCAAGCGGCGTCGCCGAGCGCCGCGTTGAGGTCGGGTGTGGGGCGGCCCTCCTGCGCGGCCCACTCTCCGACGAACACCTTCGTCGAATTGCGGTCCCGGTTGTCGTACTTGTGGGTGGAGGCCTGGGCGGCGGACGGCGCGAGGTAGTAGTGCTCGTCGATCAGGTCCGGCGTGCGGCTCGTCACGAACGTCGTGGCGATCAGCTTCAGATGCGGGTACTTCGCCTTGATCGCGTCGTAGAAGGCCGCGAACCGCTCGTTGTACGACCCCGAGGAGTCGAACCAGTCCTCGTTGCCGATCTCCACGAACTCCAGTGGGAACGGCTCCGGACGTCCATCGGCGGCACGTCGTGCGCCCCAGGTGCTGGTGACAGGACCGGTGATGTACTCGATCTCGTCGAGTGCGTCCTGGACGAATGGTTTGAGCGCGTCGCCGGTGACATGGTCACCCTTGAGCGCGTAGCCGGCGTAGACGGCGAGGACCGGCTGGGCATGCATGTCCTCGACCCATTCCAGGTATTCGAGGAGTCCGAGTCCGTCCGTGGACCAGTAGCCCCAGGCGTCGTCCATGTGGCCCGGGCGCTCCCAGACCGGACCAATGGTGTTCTTCCAGTTGAACCGTGTCGCAATGGTGTTGCCCTCCAGGAAGTTCCCGCCGGGGAAGCGCAGGAACTTCGGCTTCAGAGCGACCAGTTTGTCCATCAGGTCGATGCGCAGGCCGTTGGGCCGGTTGTTGTAGGCGGGCGGGAAGAGGGACACGTGCTGGAGCCACAAGGTCTCGCCCGCGGCGGAGGGGTCGGCGGTGGTGACGGTCAGCCTTGCGTCACCGACCAGGGGGGTGCGCGAACCGGTGCGCAGGGTCAGCTCGAACGGGCGGCCGGGGAAGGCGGTGCCGATGTGGGGCACGAGGGCGGAGGCGTACACCGTCGCGCCGTCCGCTGACTCGATGGCCACCCTGAGCGGGCCGATGCGTCGCGACGCCTTGGCGAACAGCCGGGCGGTGTAGGTGGTTCTCGGCCGCACTGGTATGCCCCAGAAGCCGTCATTGGCCACGCCGTCCCGGTTTCCGGCCCTGGTGCTGCTCGGCAGAACGACCTTGAGGGAACGGTTCAGCGCGGCGTTGAGCGGGTTGGCGGAGTCGAGGGCGAGGGACGTCCCACCCACGGCGGACCAGTGGACGGGCGACGTGTCGCTGGCCATCATCGAGCGGTTCTGCACCAGCTCGGCGTAGATGCCGCCCTCGCCGGAGTGGTTGATGTCCTCGAACATCAGGCCAGGGAGGACGGGGGACACGGCGTGCGCGGGGTTGCCGACGTCCACACTCAGCAGCGGCGTCGTGGTCTCCACGGGGACCCCGGCCAGCGCGGCGACCTGCTCCGAGGTGAGGACGGACGGGAACATCCACACGTCGTCGATCAGGCCGTGCCACTGATCGACGTGCCCGCCGCCGTAGAGCGCGCGGCCGATGGCGGTGTCGCCAGTGCCGGCCCAGCCTGCCGTATAGGCGGTCTCCCCCTCCAGCACGCCGTTGACGTAGAGGCGGATGACGCCAGTGGTCGGGTCGCTGACGCCGACCAGGTGGGTCCAGGTGTTGGAGGCGGGCGCCGAAGCGGCGGCCGCCACCGCAGCACTCTGGGTGGCGTCTGAGCCCAGCCGGGCGAAGGCGAAGGTGCCGGTGTCGTCGCGCAGCCCCAGGTAGAAGGAGCTGACGACCTTGCCGTCGATACTGACGGCTGTCTGGTAGCCGCCGAGTTGAGCGAGGTTGACCCAGGCGCCCACCGAGAACGCCTTGGAGGTGTCGAGGGCCGGCCCGGACGCCGTGGCGTTGCCGCCTGCCTTGAGGCTCAGGCTGTGGGTGCCGATCTTGCCGGTGTCCCAGCCGGCCGCGCCCTGGAGCGCTGCGGTGCGACCGTTGCCGGAGGAGTCGACGGCGGAGGTGCCGGACCCTTCGTCGAAGGTCCACTGTGCGGCTGCGGCGGGGAGGTACGCGGCAGTGGCGCTCGCGGTTGTGCCGGTGAGTCCGGCGGCCCCGGCGGGAGCGGCGGCGGCGAAGGTCCCGGCGAGGGAGGCGGCGCCCAGGACGGTGAGGACGGTTCTGCGCGGCACTCCGGCATCTGAAGGCATGCGGCTCATTCCTTTGTGACGGACCGTTGCGTTGCGTACCGGCCGGAGTAGCTCAGCCTGCCGAAGCTGCCGGCTGACTCCGTTCGACATTTCGTACGGCGATCGATACTTCGAGCAGCAGGGATCTTAAGGCGTCGGCGAGGCCCGTCAATACCCCTTGTATGGCAATGCTTCTCAAGGCACAGGTGCCGGCCCAGCGGTTCAGCAGGTGTCCGGCTGAACCGGTGAACTTCACGGCGCCTACCAAGGCATCGATCGCGGTGATCAGATCGTCCGGCTCCAAGGACTCCAGCTTGACGCATGCTGACTGACGAGTCGTCAACGGAATGCCAAGGGGCAAGGTGCTCCACGACGGCCAGAACCCCACACCTCTCGCCGAACTGCGTCAGCACGTCGAGCACGAACCCCGGGTCGAGGAGGTGCAGAGTGTGCTGAGACCTGCAGGCCGACCAACGCACCAGCAATTCTCGGCAGAAGCAGTCAGCAAGTCCTCCGCAACAGTGATCACTTCCGGATTCCGTTGAGGCCGGGCTGGCGGCGCGCCGTGACGGCGAAATCGTCGTCGCGCACGACCTACCACGCATCCCCATACAGCAACACCGAGCCCATGGCCGAATCCCTGGCCACAACTCGCCGGGGACCCCGCAGCCGGGAGGCCAGGTCGGTGTAGCCGATGATGGTGACGCCGTTGTCGGTGACGACCGCACGTCCCGGCACGGCGCCCTCGACGTTGCCGCCCTGGACGGCGGCCATGCCGACGACGACGCCGCCCGGCTTCATGACCGCCACGTCCCGCGCCGTCAGCAGGCGCAACGCCGGCCGGCCCGGGATCAGCTCGGTGGTGATGACGATGTCCACGGCCTGCTTCCTGTTCACCACGCTCCCAAGCCTCGTGATAGGCCTTCAGGAGGGTCGGGTGCTCTTGACAGTCATCTCCGCCCCTCCTGTGCCGTTCGGTGACCGTACCCCGTGACGCATGGTCAGTGGCCGGGCGTACGTACGACTTCCAAGCCGCCGTGCCACCTCGACGGCGTGCTCCCGCCCCATTGTGTTGCTCCTTGCGCCCCTCTACTGTTCGACTTTGCCTGAGTCTGTTTGATGCTGATTGCTCAGGCGGTATGGAGGCCGCAGTGCGGAGCAATCGGATCGGTTCAGAAACTGCGAGACCCAGTCGCCGTCGGGGGTGGAGGGCGATCCTCGCGACGGCCGCGACCATCGCCCTGGCCGCAGGCATGACCGCGCCAGCGGCGGCGCAGGACGTCGGCGGGCAGGCACCCACAGCCGCGTCTGCCGCCAGTCCGGGGGCGCACACGGTGAGTCTCGACGGCTACTCGTTCCTCGTCGACGGCAAGCGCACCTACCTGTGGTCCGGCGAGTTCCACTACTTCCGGCTCCCGAGTCCGGACCTGTGGCGCGACATCTTCCAGAAGATGAAGGCCGCCGGGTTCAACGCCACCTCGTTGTACTTCGACTGGGGGTACCACTCGCCGAAGCCGGGTGTGTACGACTTCAGCGGGGTCCGTGACGTCGACAAGCTGCTCGACATGGCCCAGGAGGCCGGGCTCTACGTGATCGCGCGCCCGGCGCCATACATCAACGCGGAGGTCGACAGCGGCGGCCTGCCCGGCTGGATGACCACCAAGGCCGGGCACAACCGCAGTGACGACCCGCAGTTCCTGAAATACGCGGACGAGTGGCTGACCCAGATCGACCGGATCATCGCCCGCCACCAGCTGACCAACGGCACCGGATCGGTCATCGCCTACCAGGTCGAGAACGAGTACTACAACGGCTCGGCCGCCGGCCGCTCCTACATGAAGCACCTGGAGGACAAGGCCCGGGCCGACGGCATCACGGTACCGCTGACGGGTAACAACAACGGCACCTTCAACTCCGGTACCGGCGCCCCGGACGTCGACGGACCGGACTCCTACCCGCAGGGCTTCAACTGCTCGAACCCCTCGAAGTGGAACGGCGTCCCCGACATCAGCTACGACCACCCGGACGGCAAGCCGCTGTACTCGCCGGAGTTCCAGGGCGGCGCCTTCGATCCCTGGGGCGGGCCGGGCTACGACAAGTGCGCCCAGCTGATCAACGACCAGTTCGCCAACGTGTTCTACAAGCAGAACATCGCCGTCGGCGCCACCGCGCAGAGCTTCTACATGACCTACGGCGGCACCAACTGGGGCTGGCTGGGCATGCCGGAGAACTACACGTCCTACGACTACGGGGCCGCGATCCGCGAGAACCGTGAGCTCGATCCGAAGTACTACGAGGACAAGCTGATCGGGTACCTCACTCAGTCGGTCGCCCCGCTGACCAAGACCGAGGCGATCAGGGCCACGCCGCCGGACGACTCCGCGGTCGTCGACACCGCCCGGATGAACCCCGACACCAAGACGCAGTTCCACGTGCTGCGGCACGGTAACTCCACGTCCACGGCGGTCGACAAGACCCACATCTCGCTGGACTTCAACGCCCAGCCGTCCGCGGACACCACCTACACCTGGGACGACCCCGACTCCGCGCTGCAGTACGCCGGTTCGTGGTCGCACGTCGCCGACCAGAGCTACACCGGCGGCGACTACAAGCACACCGAGTCGTTCTCCAACAAGGCCGGTGACTCGGTCACCGTCCCCTTCGACGGCACCGCGATCCGCTGGATCGGCTCGAAGACAAACAACCACGGCTACGCCGACGTCTACCTCGACGGCACCAAGGTGGCGACGGTCGACGACTCCGGCGGCGAGAACCAGGCCGTGATCTTCCAGAAGACCGGTCTGACGCCCGGTGCGCACACGCTGAAGATCGTCGTCGACGGGAACCGCAGCTCGGGGTCCACGGACAACTACGTGGCCATCGACGCTATCGACGTGCCGACGGCCGCCACCGCGACGCCGACCTACCGGGTCGTGCCGCAGCAGCCGGGGACCGCGATCACCCTCGGCGGGCGCGACTCGCACGTGATCGTGGCGAACTACCGGCTCGGGGAATCGCAGCTGCAGTACTCGACGTCGGAGATCATGACCCACGCGACCATTGGCAACCGGCACGTCGCCGTGCTCTACGGCGACTCGGACAGCGACGGCGAGACCGTGCTGCGCTACTCCTCCAAGCCCACCGTGACCACCAGCGGCGGCACGGTCACGACCACCTGGGACGAGGCCACCCGTGACCTGCGGCTGAACTACACGCACAAGGGCCTGATCCGCATCAGCATCAGCGACGGCGGAAGGCGCCCGCTGCAGCTGCTCGTCGGCGACAAGGCCACGGCGGAGACCTTCTGGCGTCAGGACACGGCGACCGGCCCGGTACTCGTGCGCGGCACCCACCTGCTGCGGACGGCGACCAGCCTGGACGGCGGCCACACCGTGGCGCTCACCGGCGACAACCCCGACGACAAGAACATCGAGGTGTTCACCTCCGCCGACCACATCACCTGGAACGGCAAGGCATTGGACACCCAGGCCACCGACACAGGAAGCCTCACCGGGAAGATCCCGGTGGCTGCCCCGATACACTTGCCGACACTGACGAACTGGAAGCACGCCGAGGAGTCCCCCGAAGCAGCCCCCGGTTTCGACGACTCCAGCTGGCCGGTGGCCGACAAGACGACCACCAACAGCGTCTCCGGCATCAACTCGCTGCCCGTGCTCTACGCGGACGACTACGGGTTCCACACCGGCAACACGTGGTACCGCGGCCGCTTCCGCGCCACCGGCAAGGAGACCGGCATCCACCTGGTCTCGGACTCCGGCGGCAAGGCGCAGGCGCTCTCCGCCTGGCTCAACGGCACCTTCCTGGGCAGTTCCACCACAGGCAGCGCCGACTTCACCTTCCCGGCCGGTTCGGTGAAGTCCAAGGGGGACAACGTCATATCCGTACTCACCGTGAACATGGGGCACGAGGAGGACTACAACTCGACCAACGGCAACAAGACCGCGCGCGGCCTGACCAGCGCCTCCCTCGTCGGGGCACCGCTGACCTCCGTCACCTGGCGGCTGCAGGGCGTACGGGGCGGCGAGGACCTGCAGGACCCGGTACGCGGCCCGCTCTCGACCGGCGGCCTGTACGGCGAGCGGGCCGGCTGGTCCCTGCCGGGCTACCCGGACGGCAACTGGAACCAGGTGTCCCTGCCGACGACCGACACGCGCCCCGGGGTCTCCTGGTACCGCACCGACGTCAACCTGGACCTGCCGCACGGCCAGGACACCTCGCTCGGGCTGACGTTCACCGACGACCCGTCACGCAAGTACCGTGCCACGATCTTCGTAAACGGCTGGCATGTCGGCAACTACGTCAACTACCTCGGCCCGCAGCACACCTTCCCGGTCCCCAACGGGATCCTGAATCCGAACGGCCGGAACAGCATCGCCATCGCCGTGTGGAACCTGGACGGCAGCACCGGCGGCCTGGGCCAGGTCTCACTCATCAACTACGGCAGCTACGCCTCGTCCCTGCGCGTCGCGCAGAACGATAGCCCCCGCTACGACCACCGCAAGTACGCGATGCCAAAGCGTCCCGGAGCGGATGTCACCCTGGACGTGCCGAACACAGCCCAGTCAGCACAGGCCTTCACGACCGAGGCGACGGTGCAGGTGCCGAAGGACCGACCGTCCGCCGCCCGACTGACGGCCTCGCTCTCCGCACCCGACGGCTGGAGCGTGAGCGCCACAAGCCCCACGTCGGTCGAGCGCCTGCAACCCGGCGGATCGGCCACCTTCACCTGGAAGGTCCAGCCGCCGGCTGGGAAGCCGCCATCCGCCTCGGCACTCACCGCCACCGTGCACTACCTGCAGAACGGGCGGCAGGCTGTCGGCGGTGACGAGCGCATCGTCGGCGGGATCCCGTCGGCTCCGCCAGCCGGGAAGAGCGCTGTGAGCGACCTGCCATTCTTGTCGTCCACCAACGGGTGGGGGCCGGTGGAGCGCGACAGCAGCGTCGGCGAACAGGCGGCCCGGGACGGCCGTCCGATCAGCATCGCCGGTGTCAGTTACGCCAAGGGCCTGGGCACCAACTCGGTCAGCGACGTCGAGCTCTACCTCGCCGGAAAATGCTCTCGCTTGACGGCGGACGTCGGTGTCGACGACGAGACAGGTGGTGCCGGAACGGTGACGTTCTCCGTGATCGCCGACGGCAAGACCTTGGTGACCACGCCGACGCTCCGCGGCAAAGAGGCCGCGGTGCCGATCGACGCCGACGTCAGCGGCGCCCAGGTGGTCGACCTCAATGTCGGTGGCGCCGACGACGGCAACGGCAACGACCACGGTGACTGGGCCATGCCGACGCTGACGTGCGGCTAGACGTGCAGCTGACGGACACCTGTGACGGTGGGTCCTGAATCTTCTGTCGCAGGGGTTCGTTGGTCCCACACGGCAAACCAGCTCCCGACGTCTCCCTCGAGATGCCCGCCGCCCCGACGGGCCCCGCATCACTGCATCGTCGTCGAGGACTCCCCGCCGGAAGCGCAGGCCGCCCGCGGGGCTGGAATGCGCCGCATCGCCGTGCCCGGCACCGAGGAGCGACCCCAAAATCCGCACCTCTCGGGACTGCTCAGCAAGCCAGGGAAGCGGAACAGCAGCGCCGGGAAGCCGCCGTGGAAGAAGCCCGCGCCGCCTTCGCCCACGCCTACCGCGTCAAATTCGCGCCCACCAAGCACTCCATTCGCACGATGCGGGCCGCGGCTCTGGTGAAAGAAGAAGGAGGAGGCCGCCGCGGCGTGAGCGGACGCCACCCATGTGGGTGATGACAGCCGACCCGGCAGCGGAGGACTTGCCCAGGCGTCCCTGGGCTTGCCCGGGGTCAACTGCGCCAGCGGTATCCGAGCCAGCCGCCGGTCTTCTGCTCGGGCTGTGTCTCCTCCGCCTCCCGGCGTTCACGCTCTTGCCCCTGGCACGCGCGTTCGCCCTGTTCGGCTTGGTGCGTGGTCGCGCGGTTCTTGCAGTCGTCGCACAGGTATGGGTGGCTGTCACGCGGGCGGCCCCAGTCGAGCACCGTGGTGGCCTTCCACGGGGCGTCGCTGAACTTCTGTCCGCAGTCGCCGCACACAGGACGCCGCGCCTCGCGTTCGGCCGCCTCCTGCAAGGCACGGCGCTGCTGCTCCGCCTCGGCCGTGGCCACCTTCAGTACTCCCAGCACGCGCAGCACATCACCGCGCAGATCATTCGAGGACCTTCCCGGATTGGCCTTGCGCTTCCCCGCCATCAGCTCCACCCCTCCTCCATCGCGCCCGGCCACCAGCCGGGCGCCGGCCCCGCCCGGGCAGGGCGGGACGCCCCGCAGGGCCCTCGGAACCGATGCTCTCCTCCACCACTGACACCCCACCCCCACCCATATCCCAGGGGCTGAGTGTGTGGAGGAGAGAAGAGGGTCGTGACGACGCCGACCACGAGCCGATTCCTGTGCTGACGAGGGTATTTGCCCTCCCGCCGGCTGCTGGGCACCAAAGTGGGTTCCCAAGGAGGTCGCCAAGGGGCCCCGGCAGGAGCCCGTCCCGGCTTACCCAGTGTGGGCCGGGCTTCCCGTCCGGCCGGGCACTGTGATGCGGGAGCGGTGGCCGCTGCCCGGCCCCTGGGCGCGTGGTGGTCGTCATCGTCTCTCCTTCGCTGCCCCTGCTCGCGGCGGTGGTCGAAGGAGCAGCGTGGACAAGCGCCCCTTGTCCACGGTCTGTTCGCGCCGGTTGCGAGGCTGGTCAAAGAGAAACACCCGGCCACGGCGGCGCGCGCCGACCAGGACAAGGGGCGTGGTCGGACTCAATCGGACCCCTTGTCCGCCCTTGGTCGGGGTACCGGAGGCGGACAAGGGGGTGCGGGGGTGGACGGCGGTCGCGTACGTCATCGCAGTCGTGGAGAGCGTGGCCCGGTCACGGGGGCCAGCCAGCGGGGCATTGGGCCGAATCGATCGGCCGTTCCTCCCCGCGCTCGGGAGGGTCTTCACGATGGGGCGCGCGAGACTGCCTCTCCAGCCACCGGCAGCTCTCTCGACTCGCGTGATCTATCGCTACTCGTCTCCGTCAGCGCGTTGCCATTGAGCATAGCGGGGCGGCGGGCAGGGATATGACAGCAAGATCACCTCAACGAGCCGGTGACTACTTTTCAATGCCTGTCGGGCTATACCGCCCTTTGCTGCAGAAGACTTGCCAGGGTGGCGTCCAGCCGTGCCAGAGTCCGCTCCCGGTCCAGGATCGCAGTGAGTTCGCTGTCCCGCGCGGTCGTCGCGCACCCCATCTCGATCAGGCGAGACGGGCGAGAATGCTGCTGCTCGCAGACCTCCTCACGCCCGTCGCCGAAGGCGCGCTGGACTGCTGACCAGCGAAGAAAGGAGGCCGGACAAGGAAACCGCCGCAACGACAAAACACCCGCGCCCGGCCGGGAGCCGGAGGCGGGTGCCAGTTTCCCCTGCCCGTCAAACGGGTCTTGTGGGGCAATGGTGTGTCCGAGGGGGGAATCGACCGCTGACGACACGGTCGTGATCACCCAAGGACGCCTCTGGTCACAAGGTCGTCCCGGCCGACGAGGCGGCTCGAGGCAAGGTCGATGCCCTTGACGGGGGATCGCCGGCCTCGTGCCGCGGGCGCTCGTATGGCGCGCGGCCGGCTGCCTCGGCCGCCGAGCCGAAGAAGTCACCGCCCTTGCGCTTGTAGTCGTCCGTACCCCATGCGCGGTCCCCGCGTGCCGGGACCTTCTGAAGATGCGGGATGTGCTTGGCGCAGTGGATGTACGCCTCCTCCACCGTGACCTCCACCCACAGCTGAGTCCGGCGGCCGGGCACGGGGTCGACCGGCAGGCCCGGACGTTCGCGGCGCATCTCTTCGTCGGGGACGACACGGGCCCGGCCGTTGATGTGGAGGCCGACCCGGTCCTGAAGGAAGTCGATCATGAGGATGCCGACGTGTGGATTCTCCTGGATGTTGCCGAGGCTGGCGAGGACGCCGTTGCCGCGGTACTCGGGATAGGCCACCGTCCTGTCGTCGAAGACCTGGATGAAGCCAGGAGGTCCGGCTCGGAAGGTGTTGTCGCACTCCCCATGGCGGTCGGATGTGGCAAGGAAGAACATCTCCTGCCGCACCGCGAACTCCCGCATCCGCGGGTTGAGCCGGTCGAGCACCTGCTCGTCGTAGAACTTGTCGGCACGGTCGCTGGTGCCCATGTGCTCTTGGAGCCGGTGCTCGCCGTCACTGCCCGGGCGGTCAGGGCGGGAGGGGCTGACGCGGCGGACGCCTGGTAGGAGGGCCCGCTGGTGCTGGATCGGAGCACCGTCGTCCCCACAGACAAGGTCGGCGCCTTCGGCCCTGGACGCGGCCGCCCCGCTGTCGGCGTGCCCCGGGGCAGGTTTTCGCCCCGGGTCCTCGTTCCGGTCCCGGCCCGGGTGCCCGTCCAGGTTCAGGTGCCCGTCCACGTTCCTCCGTGTCTCCTTCAGACGCTCGTGCCGCGGCCGGGCATGGCCGCGACCGGTTCTTCGATGGAGTCGTGCCACATCCGCTGGGAGGGGATGTCGACCCGCGCGAGGGAGTCAACGCCACTGCGGATCATGGCCGGCGATCCGGACGGGGACAGCGTCACAGGCATGCCACGGGCCGAATTGTCTTACGACGCCGGGTAGTTCGCCGGACAGTTCATTCGTCGAGCCGTCGGAGACCACCAGACACCCCGACTCCGCCGCAGCTGCCGCCGTCGGTCGACGTGGCACTCGAAGCCCCCGGTTCACCCTGTGAGCGGCTTGTCGCTCCATGCCACCTCCTCGGACAGACAGCCGGACATCCAACCACCCGGGCCGAGTTCTTGTCGCGGGCTGACAAATCCTCACGGTTCCACAGCACACGACCGCCTGGCCGATCTGACCTCAGACCATACCCGGCGGGGAGGGAAGCACAAGGGGCCGCTCCCCGGCGCATCCGCAAACCGCCGATTCATGCTGCACTGTCGGTTTCCGAGGAGAGTCCGGTTCTATGCGGTCGCTCGTGAAGCGCCGGAAAGGGCGTCACGGGTTCTGCCCGACGACCTTCGACTACAGATGACGAGACGTCAGAAAATCCGGCACGGAACATCGGTGGCTCCGCTGGCACCGGCAATCATCGCCCGGTGTCACGTGATCCGTCCGCCTCACGTGATCTTGTGGGTCTCGTTGGTGCCAGCATGGAGCTTTCCGTGGAGCAGGCCTACGAGTTAGGGGAGTTGGCGAATCACCGTGATGTTCCTGCGGATTTGACGACGCGGGCCCGGATCGTGTCGTGGTCGGGTGAGGGGCGGCGGCGCAAGGACATTGCCGAGTTGCTCGCGGTGTCGCTGCCGACCGTGGGCCGCTGGCAGCCCCGTTATGCCCAGCGCGGGCCGGCCGGGCTCGAAGGCGATCGCCCCGGTGGGGCCCGGGTCCAAGTGCCGGCACGGGTACGGGCGCGGGTGATGGCTCTGACGCGTATGACACCACTGGCCGGCACGGGGCTTTCGCACTGGTCGACGCGCGAGTTGGCGAAGTCGTCCGTGCCGGAAACCTCATCCGCCCAAGTCACGCGGCATGCTGGTACTCGTGGAAGATGCCGCCAAGTCGGTCGCGTCTCCGTACGTCGAGCTGGGTGATCCGGGCCGGGTCGGTGATCGGCGTGCGGGCTTGGTGGCCGGCGTCCTCGAGGTCACTGGCGAGGTTCTTCGCGGCCTGCACCACCCAGGCTGCGGTCGGGTGCGCGGTGGCGCCGAGGATGCGGATCCGCTGACTGACGTGCGCGATAACCGCCAGTACGTGCAGCCCTGCACCGGTCAGGGTGACCGTTTCGACAAGGTCGCAGGCCGGCAGGGCGTCGGCCTGGGAGAGCAGGAAGGTGGTCTGGCTCAGACTGCGCGGGGCAGCTGGCCAGAGCGGGCGTCTAGGGCGCGTATCGGGTCGTGATCAATGAGCATCGCAGCTTGCGGGGCGGGTGCCCCGTCGGGGGTACGGGGCCCGGCGATCTGCGGCTGCGCCGCGAGGGCGCGAGTGACCGGAAGCGATGCCGCAGGCAGGCAGCGGCGGGGCCCGGGGCCTCGCCGTGCCCGCCGGGGTGGTGTGTCAGGCCATGGCGAGCCGGTCCACCAGCAGCTGCACCCTGCGCTCGGTGTACTCCGGAGGCAGTCGTCCTTCCCGGGTCAGGGTCGCGAGACCGTGCAGGGATGCCCAGAACGTCTCGGTGAACAGGCCCGGGTCGACGCCGTCCCCGGCGACCTCGCCGAGGGTCTCAAGGAGTGCGGCAAAGGCGTCCTTGAGAGGTGCCGGAGTGTCCTCCTGGGCGTACGCGAGGCCGCCGTCGAGCTGGAACAGGGCGTCGTAGACCGCCGGGTTACGTGCGGCGAAGTCGAGGTAGGCACGGGCCAGGGCGGCGACCCGCTCGCGTGGGCCGTCCGCGGCGGCGGTCGCGGCCCGCATCGCCACGGCCATCTCGGAAGCGCCCTGCAGAGCGACGGCGCCGACGATCTCGCGTTTGCCGCGGAAGTGGCTGTAGAGGACCGGCTGACTGTATTCGATGCGCTCGGCGAGCTGGCGGGTGGTGACCGCGTCCCAGCCCTGCTGCTCGGCGAGTTCGCGGGCCGTCGCCACGATGAGGCGCTCGCGCTCCGCCCGTTCGCGCTGCTTGCGTTCCTGTACCGACATGATTCGATCCTAGCACCGCTAGACAACGGAGCGGCAGCAGCGCTAGCGTTGTCTCATCAGCTAGCAACACTAGATCTCAGGAGGGGTCATCATGCTCAACGCACTCCAGGTCGTCACCGCCGTGGTCGTCGGCGTGATGGTGGGGGTGGAGTTCGCCGTCCCCTTCTTCATCAACCCGACCCTCAACGCACTCCCCGACGACAGCAACCAACTCGGCCGCGCCCACGGAGGCCGGAGGGGCGGCGCCGTGATGCCGTTCTGGTACATCACCTCGCTCGTCCTCGTCGCGATCTGGGCCATCGCCGGATGGCACCACCCCGGCACCGGCCTCGTCGTCACCGCCGGCGCGCTGCTGATCCTCAGCGTGATCATGTCGATCCTGCTGCTCGTCCCGATCAACAACCGGGTCAAGACGTGGACCCCCGAGAACCGGCCCGCCGACTGGAAGCAGCAGATAAACCGCTGGGACCGCTTCCACTACGTCCGCGTCGCCGTCATCATCGCCGCCTTCGCCCTGCTGGTCGCCGCCCTCGCCTGACCCCGCGGACCGACACCGCGCTGGTGGCGCACGATCCCCACTCCCCGGGCGGCAGCGGGCCACCGAAATCCCGACATCCGGGAATGCAGCTGCCGCTGAGAGCCCGCAACTGCGATCCCGACAAACTACGCCCCTCGACGACCTGCGCGGCTCTCGGCTCTGGTTCGGGTGAGGTCTTTGATCCAGATCACCGAGGCACGCAGGTGAAGCCCGGCGAGGTAGCTTTGACCACACTTGGTGAGGTGCATGGGTCAGGTGACAAGCGCGCATCGGAACGCGGCCCCTTGTTCCCTTCCTGGAGCGGCTCAACGCCGAACTGCACCTGGGGCCCGACCTCTGTCTTCATCGGCAAGGGCGCCTGGACACCGACCCCGAGAGCGGGCCGATCGTGTCCTGGATCTTCGCCCAGCCCCTGCCGGGCACAGCATGGCCCGCATCACCCGTGCCCTCAACGACACCGGCATCCCGTGCCCTGCCGCCGCCGACCGGGCCCGCAACCCGCACCGCGATGGGCGGCGTTGGGAGGTGCTCAACACGGTGCGGGCCGTCCTCACCAATCCTCGCTGCACCGGCCGGCAAGTCTGGAACCGCCAGCGCGCCGACCACGCCCTCGTCGACCCTGCCAACACCACCCTCGGCCACCGCGACGTCGTGCGCTGGAACAGCCCGAACGACTGGGTTCCCTCCTGCGAACGTCAGCAGGAGTGGCCGCCGCGGCCCTCGCGTGCGGCGCGCGGCATGAACCACGTAATGCCGCCGTGGTAGGTGCTCATAGAAGTCGTGGTGACCGCCGCTGACGAAGATCGCCTTGAGGTGCGGCGGCCTTTCGGCGGCGGCGAGCACCTGCATGGAGGAGATGCCGGTCATGCCGACGTTGCCGTCCCACCACGGCTGCGCGGCTACCCGCTCGATGAGGTCGGACAGCTCCTGGCCCTGGGAACGCTGCCGACGTTGTGGTTGCCGACCATGACGCCGCCAGAGTCACCGGTTCCGCGCGTGTCGCCGATGACGTGCACGTAACCCTCCCGGACGAAGCGCGCAATATCACCGGCCTCAACGGGCGAGGAGAGCACCCACGACGCACAGGACGGTGGTGACGAGAACGGCTCCGTGCACTTCGTTCATGAAGGCGTTGCCGCTGCCCTCGATGGTGGCCGTCCGCCGTGCGGGTGTCGCCCGTGACCGGCACCACCCCCGTCGCAGCGTCCCTGCCATGGCCTGCACCGATCAGCGAGAGCAGATCGACTACGCGCCATCCGGCCGTCGAGCAGAGCCTCGGCGACGCTCTCACTGCGCGTGGAATTCGCCACAATTTACTCCCTCAAGGACGGATGAATGCCTAAATGTAGTTCTTAGAGCCGGTTGCCCTCCTCCGGTAGCCGGCTCCAGGGATTCAACGACCAGTGGCATGGGAGAAGCGTTTGATCACGGTACGTAAGCGACGCACCGGGCTGATGGCTACGGCCGGCGTACTCGGCGGCGTACTCGCACTCACGGCCCTAGGCGGTACCAGCAACGCTGCCACTAGCGACAACGACCCCGGGAATGACCCGAAATCGCAGGCGCAGGCAGATCAGACGGGCGCCCAGGACGCTTCCGACGCCCGAATAAAGATCACGCCCGGGCAAGGTGCCTACAACGTCGGGATCAACGACCCCGTCAAAGTCACCGTCAGCAACGGCATGCTCACCAAGGTGACCATGACCGCCGTCGCGACCGGTGCCGAGATTCCGGGCACCGTGTCCGCGGACGGCACGTCCTGGAAGCCGAACGGCCGGCTGGAGCGGGCCACCAAGTATCAGGTCGCCGCAGAGGCCGAGGACGCCAAGGGTCGCTCCGTCACCGGGAACGCCACGATCACCACGGTCTCCCCGGCCAACAACTTCATCGGGCACCTCTCCCCCGAGGACGGCTCGACCGTCGGCGTGGGCATGCCGGTGACGGTCAACTTCGACAAGGCGATCAGCTACAAGGCCGCCGTGGAGTCGAAGATTCAGGTCAGCTCCAGCAGCGGCCAGCAGGTCGTCGGCCACTGGTTCAACGACTACCGCCTGGACTTCCGCCCCGAGAACTACTGGAAGCCCGGCTCCACCGTCACCATCACGCTCAACCTCAACGGCGTCCAGAAGACGGTCACGTACAAGATCGGCCGGAGCCAGATCAGCACGGTCGACGCCAAGACGAAGCAGATGACCGTCGTACGGGACGGCAAGACGATCAGGACCATCCCGATCTCGTCCGGCAGCCCCGAGCACCCGACGTACAACGGTCAGATGGTCATCTCCGAGAAGTTCAGGCAGATCCATATGAACGGTGCGACTGTCGGCCTCACGGAGAAGGACGGCAAGCCCTCGTACGACCTCAAGGCCGTACCGCACGCCATGCGCCTGACCGACTCGGGCACGTTCATCCACGGCAACTACTGGGGTGCCGACTCGGTCTTCGGCAAGGTCAACACCAGCCACGGCTGCGTGGGTCTGAAGGACGTCAGGGGCGGCGGCGACGGCAGGCAGCCCGCCGCGTGGTTCTTCGACCACTCGATGATCGGTGACGTCGTGATCATCAAGAACTCCGCGGACAAGACCATGCTGGCCCCGGACAACGGCCTCAGCGACTGGAACATGCCGTGGAGCGAGTGGGTCGCGGGGAGCGCGATCAGCTGACGCCACCTCACTCTGCACGCGTCTGAACCTGAATCCCCCCGCCAGGCGACGGCCGACATGGTGTCGGCCGTCGCCTGCGGCGTCACGGTGCTCGAACAGCCCTCGCCCCGGGGAGTCCCCGCACGTCGTCAACGCTCCGCTTGCCCGCCTGCCGCCGCACGGGGAGATGCTCCGTGAATGCCGACACGCCCCGGAGCACCACCACGCCGTCGATGAACAGCGACGCGACGCCAGGCCCAGGGCCTCCAGCCAGTTGCCCATGTCGTCTGTCGCCCCAGGCAGCCCGATGGATCGGCTGACCACACAGCCGAGGAGCACAGCGGCGGCGAGCACGATCGTCGCCGGCCAGACACGGCAGCGGTGACGTCGCAAGAGCGCGACGACCGTGTTCCCGACGATGAGCGCGATGAACAGGGCTCCCAGGTAGAGGGGCTTGGGCATGTCCGCCACCCGTGCGCACACCGATTCCAACTCGGCATGTCGGACCTTGACGCAGACCTCGGCCACCGAGCCCGTCTCCATCAAGTGCCTGGCCGACGCTGGACCACAAATCTGTGGTGCGACTTCTCTACAAGGGCGCGGCGCAGGGATGAACGGCAGCCGGAGTACCGCCACTCGGCATCACATCTGGTGAAGAGCACACCCACAAACCCGCCCTCCCCGGGCGGGACGACAGCACACCATCCGGGAACGGGACCACTCCGCCCCCAGCCCAAGCACGCCCTCCTCCCGAATCCATCAGATAGAACCCGGACAAGCACGACACTGGACCGGCCCCGACCTTTCAGGGATGGACTAACAATCTTGGCTCCGGTCGGGTGGTGGGGGAGGCGCCATGGCGTTCTCCCTCAGCCGCGGGGGTGCTTCTCAGCCAGGGGTGGTCGGTGGTTCCGCGATGCCGATGAAGTTCCCGGCCATGGTCCGGCTACGGACCGACCACCCCAACGCTGTGAGGTCGTCCGTGAGGGTCGGGGCATCGTGGCATACCTTCACGATGCGGTACTGCCCGCCGTCATCGAGTCGGCGCAGCGCCGTCGGGGCCGGCTGGTTCGCGAGGACCTCCTCCTGCGCGGCAGCGGCGGGGCCATCGTCGATGAAGACCCACGCCGATCGCCGACCCTGACGAGACGACCCGCCTCGTCACACGCCAACTCCCTCACGCATCGCACCTCATAGGTCGCGGTGAGTGAGGAGCACCCGTCGAGGACAGGGCGGGCGGCACCCTGGAGGAGGAGGTCTGACGGCAGGAGAGGAGGCGTGATGCGAACCAGCGACGAGATCTATCACTGGGTCCGCTGGGACCCGCGGTTCGACCCGGCCCGGTTCGTGCTGGGGATCAGCCAGCGCGGGGGTACCTTCCAACGCATCCCCCTGCCTTCCTTCGTGCCCGGCGGCGACATCCCGTGGCACCGGGTCGTGTTCATCGAGGCGGACGGCGAGGTGGTCTGGGACCGGGCCACGGGCGTGGACCGCATCGACGCTTCGGGCGCCGGCCGAGTGCGGGACCCACAAGCGGAACCGAGTTTCGGCACGGGCTTCGGCGGGGGCGAGCCCGCCGACGTCCTCGGCGTGTCCCCGACGGCCCGCACAGCGGTGGCCTGGATCCCGCCGGCTGAGCTGTGGCCGCCGATCCAGGACATCCGCCGGGATTACGATCCGCAGATCCACCGCTGGCCGCCGCACGTCAATGTCCTCTTCGGCTTCGTGCCGGAGTCCGACTTCGAGCGGGCCGCCCCGCTGCTCGCCGCGGCGACGGCCGAGACGCCGGTCTTCGACGCCCGGCTGGACGGAGTGCGCACCTTCCGGCACAGGGCGTACTTCACCGTGTGGCTCGACCCGACAGCGGGCGGCAAGGCGCCGTGGGCCGACCTGCACCGCGCACTGCAGCAGCGATTCCCGCGCTGCCGTGGGCCCAACAAGAACTTCACCCCACATCTGTCCCTGGGCCGGACCCGGGATCCGCGGCACGTCAGCGCCGACTGCGCCACCCGGCTCGACGCCATGACGGCGACAGTCTGGGAACTCGTCCTGCTCTCACGCAGGGGCGACGGACCGATGCGGCCACGGGCCACGGTCGCCCTGCGCACGGGCGAGGTCCGCCGGCTGCCCGCACCCGGCCTCGAAGCGCCTGGCCCGGAGGACACGGCATGGCTCTCCGAGATCACCGGCAGGTGAGGCAAGGCCAGGTGGGGCAAAGCGCCGCCAGGTCTGCAGGTCGCATGGGTGGAGTGTCCGAGCCGCCACGGACGAGCATGCCGTGCTCGCGGCTGCTCCGTAGGGCCGTCCGGTCCTCTCGCGCGGCGGATCCGTGGGACCGGTGAACTACGGCCGTCTCAGAGCGTCGGGGGCGCACCGCGGCAACACCGATCTTCACTCGGGTATGTCCACGGTAAGGCCGGACACGCGGCTGCGGGAGGTGCCGATGACGACAGCGCCGCACCAGCCGGTGAGGCACACCGGTGAACCCGCTGGGGCCCAGGCTCCTCTGACCGATTGGGCGCAGTGGGACATGTGTCGGCCTGGGACTGACCCCGCTCGGCCCGCTGCTTGACGGATTCCTCGTGGAGGCGTGGCGATTGCGCGCCGGCCTGCTGGTGACGGCCGCAGGCACGATGCTGTCCCCACTCCTGGTGACCCTGTCCCCACTCGCGCGCCTGGGACGGGCCCTTCGAAGCGAAGTTGAGGACAACGGTTCGATTTCTGTACGCGCCAGAGGCTGACACTGGGGTCCTGGTGCGCGATAACGTGCACGCTCGGCCTGATCATCGCACTGTCCGGGGACTGTTATGCCTGATCCTTTCACGCCGCCGGACGACCGGCCGGCGGCGCCCGTGACCGCCCGTGTGACGGCCGAGTCGCGAGCCGGGTCCTTGAGGCGGCGTCAAGTGCGGTGGTCCGTGCTGCCACCGGGCGTGGTCGCCGTGGCCGGTGCGGTGGCCACCGCGCTGGTCGGTGATGGCCACCTGGACCGGGCGGACCAGGGCGCGGTGTTCGGCAGTGTGGTCCTCATCGGCACCATGGCGGCCGGAATCGCGGGTGTACGGGCTTCGGCCGAGGCACGAGCAGTCACCAAGCACTGGGCGGAGCTGTCCCGTGCGGCCGACCGGAACCGTGCCGAGTTGGCCGAGCTGACCCGTACCACAGCCGAGGGCAGGGCCGAACTGGAATCGCTGTGCCGTCGGTTGCGGGCCGGGAAGCCCCCTGTGCGGCGCCGGCCAGAACTGCCGCCGCAGACCGGCACGGACGAACTCTCCCGACTCGGATTCGAGATCGCTGCGGCCCGGCGCGAGGCGGAGGCAGCCCTGCAGGAGACCGCCGCGAGTGCGGTCGGTGCGGAACACAGTTCCCGGCTGGAGCAGTTCGAGGTGTTCGCCAACCTGGCGCGTCGGCTCGAGTCCCTGGTGCACCGCGAGATCGGCCTGCTGGACAGCCTGGAGAACGAGGTCGAGGACCCCGACCTGCTCAAGGGGCTGTTCCGGGTGGACCATCTGTCCACCCGGATCCGCCGCTACGCCGAGAACCTGGCCGTGCTCGGCGGCGCGAACACCCACCGCCAGTGGACCCGTCCCGTCGGCCTGACCGACGTGCTACGTTCCGCCGTCGCCGAGATCGACCAGTACGCCCGGGTCAAGCTGGTCCCGCCCATCGATGGAACGGTCAGCGGCCACGCCGTGGTCGACGTCGTCCACTTGCTGGCCGAGCTGCTGGAGAACGCGACAGTCTTCTCACCGCCCCAGACCACCGTGCACGTGCGGGTCGAGCCAGTCGCTGCGGGGGTGGCGATCGAGGTCGAAGACCGGGGCCTGGGCATGTCCGCAGCCGAGCGCAACCACATGAACACCGTGTTGGGTGCACCCGACACGGTCGCCCTCGGCGAGCTGCTGCAGGACGGCCGGATTGGCCTGTACGTGGTCTCCGTCCTGGCCCGGCGGCACGACATCGCCGTGCAGTTGCAGAGCAACGTCTACGGCGGCACTCAGGCCGTCATGGTGTTGCCCACGGCACTGCTCGGCCCGCAGCCGGCAGCTCCCGAGCACCCCGCTGCCGCGACCCCTGACGCGGTGCCGCAAGACCCAGTGGAGCCCGAGGCCGCGGACCCCCGAACGACCGTGATGACCGTCGTCGCGGATCCCCCCGTGTCCGATTCCGAACCCCAGCCCGTCCCGGTGCCCTCCGATGGCGAGGGCGACCGTCCACGGCTGCCTCAGCGCCGCCGCCGGGACCACGCCGCCGAACAGCCGCACCCGGTCCCCAGCGCCGGTGCGTCCGAGGACATCGCACACGACCCGGGCCTGATGGCCGCGTTCCAGACCGGACTACGCAGGGCCGAGGAAGCGGAGACGCCCTGACGCCCGGAGGTCACCCTGAAGGCTCGGGGCCCCGTCCAGCAAGCCGTTTTGTTCTGTCGAAGAGGAGTACACGATCGTGGCGAGCGAAGACCTTTCCTGGCTGTTGACAGGTCTGGTGAACCGGGTGCCGCACACCCGAAGCGCCTTGTTGCTGTCCTCGGACGGGCTGGTGAAGGCAGCGGAGGGGCTCGACGCGGACGCCGCGGACCAGTTGGCCGCGCTCGCCAGTGGGCTGTACTCATTGGCGCGCAGCGCGGGCCGGCGCTTCGACGACGGCGGTGACGTGCGACAGATAGTGACGGAGCTCAGCACCTCGCTGCTGTTCGTCTCGGCCGCCGGGCACGGCGCGGTGCTGGCGGTGCTGGCCGGACGCGAGGCGGACGCGGCGGTGCTGGGCTACGAGATGGGCATGATGGTGAAGAGCGTGCGCCCGCACCTGGCCACGCCGCCCCGGCACCCGGTGGGGTAACCGATGACGCCGGTCCTCCCCGACGGACCGCTGATCGACGAAGCGGTCGGGCGGCTGGTCCGTCCCTACACCCTGAGCGACGGCCGGACCAGGGCCACGTCCCACTTCACGCTGGTGACCATGGTGCGGGCCACGGGCGTCCAGACGCAGGGCGCCTTCGGCCTGGAGCATGCGCAGGTGCTGGCGCTGTGCGAGAGGCCTGTCAGCGTCGCCGAGGTCGCGGCCCGGATGCAGGTACCCGCCGCCGTGGTCAAGGTGCTGCTGTCCGATCTGACTGAGGGAGGCGCGGTGGTCGCAAGTGACGCGCCCCCGGCGCCCCCGGGCCACGACGCACGACCTGATCGAGACCTCCTGGAAGCGGTGCGCGATGGCCTCCTCAAACGACTGTGACCCGTTGCCCACCGAAGTCCTTCCGGTGGGAATCAAGGTGTTGATCGCCGGCGGTTTCGGCGTGGGAAAGACCACCTTTGTCAACGCCCTCAGCGAGATCGAGCCGCTGAGCACCGAGGAGATGCTGACCGCCGTCAGCTCGGCCACGGACCGACTGGACGGAGTGGAGAACAAGGCCACGACCACGGTGGCCCTGGACTTCGGCCGGATCACGCTCAGTCCGTCCCATGTCCTGTACTTGTTCGGCACGCCCGGACAGGAGCGCTTCTGGTTCATGTGGGACGAACTCTCCGAGGGGGCGCTCGGGGCGGTGGTCCTCGCCGACACCCGCAGGCTGGAGCACTCCTTCGCGGCGGTGGACTTCTTCGAGCGCCGCGGCATCCCCTTCGTCGTCGCCGTCAACGAGTTCGACGGTGCCCACCGCTACGACGCGGAGGAGGTGCGGACCGCGCTCGACCTCAGGCAAGAGGTGCCGGTGGCGCTGTGTGACGCCCGCGTCCAGAGTTCGGGCATCCGCGTGCTGCTCGAACTGATCCAGCATCTGATCACGACAAGGAGTTCCCATGGCAGCGACACCGCCCCACCCCTCCTCCGGGCCTGAGTCCGGGATCGCCCTGCGCCATCTGCTCCTCCCACCGGAGGACCCACAGGTGCGTACCCGGTCCGAGCGGCTGCGCGAGCTGGGCATCGATGCCCGTCCGGATGCGGAACTCGACGCCTTCGCACGGGAGCTGGCACACCGTACCGGCGGCTGCTACGCCGGGGTCAACTTCTTCCTCGACGCCGACCGCCAGTACTTCGCAGGGTTGTACAGCGCCGCGCAGGACACCACGGTGCACGTGGGACCGCCGTTGCTGGAGGACCCGGTGCCCGGCCGCGTCATGCCCCGCGACATCGACATGGGCATCTGCCCGCACGTGGTCAAGCGCCGCCGGGCGCTGGTGCTGGAGGACATCCGGGACTTCCCGCGGTTCGCCGGAAACCCGGTGGTCGACGCGATCGGCGTCCACTCCTACCTGGGCGCACCGCTGATAGACAGCACCGGCATGGTGCTCGGCACGATCTGCGTAGTCGACCAGGACCCGCAACCGTGGGGGCGCAAGGGGCTGGAAACCATCAAGGCCATGGCTGCGGAACTGGTCGAGCGGCTCGAGGAGTCGGCGCGCCGGCGCAGCTGACCAGCGCTGCCGGACCCACACGCGGCCGCCCCGGCGAGTCCCCGGCGCGGCCGTCGGCACTGCGGGCGCCGAAAACCCCATCCATGGCCTGTGAGCTGCAGGTTCTGGGGAACGGCCGTCGACAAACGGGCGGACGTGTCAAGCACCCCATCATCCGCGACCGCGACGCGAAGTTCCCGGCCGCCTTCGACGCCCTGATGGCCGGCGCCGCGGTGAAGGTCGTCACGACCGGCATCGGGAGACCGCGGATGGACTCCCTCATGGAGCGCTGGATCCAGACCTGTAGGCGCGAACTCCTGGACCGCACCTTGATCTGGAACCAGCGCCGCTCCTCCAAGCCCTCCGCGAGTTCGAGAACTTCTACAACGGCCATCGCCCGCACCGAGCCCTGAACCAAACCCCTCCACTCCGCCCACTCCCCCAACCGATCAACGAACCAGGCGCAGAAGGTACTGAGCGCGCTGCCGGCCGTCACCCAGAGCAAGGAGCCCCGGATGACCGGCCAGCAGCGGGATCGCGCGGCGACCGGTTGGCCACCCGTAGTTCCATCTGGTCAACAGGTGGCGTCGGTCGGTTCGACCAAGCTCAGGTGCCGGCGGACGTCAGGTACGTCAGGTACACCTCTCCCTCGCAACCAGGCATCTTTTGCAGGGTCCAGCGGCCGTTGACGGTCGCGGAGGAGAAGTTCGACTCGGCGTCGTCCTGCTCCACCTCGCCCTCCTTCAGGGCGTATCCGGCCTTGGGGAGTTGCCTGTGCAGGAAGGCCAGCGCGGAGTCGAAGTCGCCCCGTACGACCGTGGCAACGACGAGCCGGTTACCGGTGCGGTGCTCCACCGAGGTGACGACTGCGCCGTCGGGCACCGGCAGGGTTGCCGGGAAGTCCTTGGGCAGCGGCAGTGAGGCGGCGGTAGGACAGCCGCCGGACGCGGTGTCGGCCGCCTTCGCGTCAGACGGATCTGCTCCTTGCCCGGCCCCATACCCCGCCTGTCTCTCGGGCCCGGCGTGCTTGGCTGTCGTCGAGCATCCGGTGACAGTCGGCAGGCTGAGGAGGAGGCCTACCAATGCGGCAGCGGGGAGGGAGGACTTCACTTACTGGCCTCCTTTGGGCTTCTTGTGTGCGCCGCGGACCACGGCGTCATATGCGCCGTACAGCGTGTTGCCGGTGGCCTGGCGGGCGATGGAGGCCAGGGCGTCGTAGTTCTGTGCGCCCCCGGTAGCGCAGGCATCGGTGCAGCCGTCGGCGTAGGCGGCGAGCACGCGGCCCTGGGCGTCGAGGGTGACGTCGATGAAGTCCAGGAGATTGCGGTCCTGGCCGCAGGTGGTGCCACTGGTGCAGATCGAGCCCCTCTGGACCGGGTCGGTGGGTGTGGCGTCGACGGTGACCCAGGACTGGCCGCCGTCGTAGGTGGTGGCCACGTACAGGTGCCAGACACCCTTGAAGTCGGCCGTGTCCTGGTAGTTGCCGCCCGTGGTGGTGCCCAGGAAGGCGAAGGCGGCGCGGTCGTCGTCCCCTGCCGTCACGGCCGGGAACACGATGTTCTTGAGGCCCAGAGCCGCTCCGACGTTCTGGTCGTGCAGCCACGTCTTGCCCTTGTCGTGGCTGACGGCGATACGCGCAGTGCCGTCGCTGTTCTGGTAGCCCATGTAGACGGTCCCGCCGGCCCCGATCCCCACGCTCGGGTCGGAGTCACCCGGGGTGCTGGACGGGTTCTTGCGGACCGTCCACGTCAGCCCGTTGTCCTCCGAGACGGCCACGGCCTGGTTGCCGCCGCATCCCTTGTTGGGCACGTACACGGTGCCGTCCGGCGCGACCTTCACGTGCCCGTGCAGGCCGCCACAGTCCAGCAGCGAGTACATCGGAACGGCGGGCCCATAGGTCAGGCCGCCGTCCCGACTGACTGCGCAGGAGGCGTCGGCGATGTCCTGCGAGCAGTAGTAGACGGCGTTGGGGTAGGACGTGAGGGTGCCAGGTGCGCCCGGGGCGAAGGGGCCGCCGCCGATGGTCTGGTGGTCCACACCGGAGTTGATGCCGGAGCCGCCCGTCGGCGTCCATGTCTCGCCGTCGTCGTCGGTGTAGCAGGTCAGAGCAGTCTTTCCGGCGAGCTGTGACTCGAAGGTGCGGTGGGTGGCAGGATCGGTGGACAGGATGGGGTCGAGGCTGGTGGTGCTGCCCTGGGGACAGCCGTTGGCCGCGTTCGCGCTCTTGTCCTGCCAGGTGGCGGTGCCGTCGCTGCCGTAGGTGACCTTGAGCGTCGAGGTGTACGCCTGGAACATCGCGGCGCCGCTCGCGCGGTTCACGCCTATCGAGGGTTCACCGGCGTTGTGCGCGTCCTTGATGGCGTCGGGCGCTGAGGAGTTGGCGTATGTCGGCGGGACGGCCGTGCTCGGCGGCGGATCGGCCGGGTTGGCGACCAGGCTCGCGGTGCCGGTGAAGCTGTCGCCGAGGGGTGTGTACGGCACCACGCGCACGGTGTACGACGCCGTCAGCGCCGGAAGGAGCACGGTCTCAGGGTCGCTGGACGACGCCGAGGCAGCCACCTCACGACCGTTCGCGTCGAGAACGTAGAGGTCGAAGTCGGCTGCGCTGTCGGGCCACTTGATGTCGATGCGCAGGCTGTGACCAGCGTCGTAGCCCGCAGGCACGGACACCTTCAGGGCGTAGTCGTCGCAGAGTTGCGGATTCCCGCAGCTGACCGCCCCCGCGGTGCCGGAGACGTTCGGGACGACAAAGGGACCGGCGCTCCACGTGGCCGTGGGTGCCGTGTCGCTGACCGAGCCCGAGGGCGGAGCGGCGGCGTCGGCCGGCACACTCGGCAGGGCACCGGCAACCAGCGCCAGCAACCCCACGGCAATGCGCCACCGCAACCGACGATGGCGGTGAAGACTCAGCGCGGAGAAGAGAGCCACAAATACCTCGTTGGTTTGTGAGTCGGACGAAGACTGGTGGTGCGTGGCGGTACTGATCAGGCCTTCGTCTGCTCTACGGGGAGGTGGGCGGCGTCCGTCGCAAGGAATCCGAACTCTTTCCGAAGCGATCTCCACAGCGCGCGGGGACCGACCCGCGTCCTTGTTGTGCCGCCCCGAGGCAGGCAGAGACCGACGTCCGCGCGGACGCCTGCGGCGAGACGCCGTTCCGAGAGGGCAGGAGGGCGGACTCATCGCGCTCGGTCCGGTCCTCGGCGCCACCGCGCTGTGTGCCACCCACTATCCGGAAACCGCCGTCGAGCAGCTGCGGGCGCCGCTCGCCCGCGAGCGCGAACACGACGTCCTGAACAAGGACGTCGCCCGCCCGTCTCCGCTGAGGCAGCACGCGAACATCAACGTGCTGGACCGTCATGGCTTCCGTGCCTCCACCCCGGTCGATGGTGGCCTGATACGCCTTCGCGACCCTGCCACCACCGAACCAGCGAGGATGAGGAGGATCAAGCCCTCTACAACGGCGGGCTCTTCGTCAGCATCTTCCGCTGCATCCGCCTACCCTGTGCGACCGCCAGGGGGACGGCACGCAGCCCGAACGAGGGAAGGGCGTCCGCCAGGCGCGCCTGCAGTCCCCGCCAGCCCGGTACCGCGGTGACCGAGCGTGGGCGGTCCAGCACCTTGCGCACCGCGTCGACGACCTCTTCGGGCATGAGCAGTTTGCCGGAGAAGGACAAGGCCGCTGCGGGGTCGTCGAGTTTGTCGTGGAGCATCGGGGTCCAGATACCGTCGGGACAGACGCAGGAGATGTCGATCTCCTTGATCCCGGCCAGGCGCAGGTCGGCGAGTGTACTCAGGCTGAAGCCGATCGCGGCGTGCTTGGACGCGGCGTACACCGCCTCGCCCGGGACCGCGGTCAGTCCCGCCAGCGACACGACGTTGACGATGTGTCCGCCCGTGCCGCGCATGGCCTCGATTGCGGCGACGGTGCCGTTGACGGTGCCGAGTGCGTTGACCTCCAGCATCAGGCGGCGCAGGTCGGGCGACTGCTCCCAGGCCGGCCCGGTCACGAGCACGCCGGCGTTGTTGACCCACACATCCAGGCGGCCGGCCTCTGTCACGATGCGGTCCCGTGCCGCGGCGACCTGAATCTCGTCGCGCACGTCGACGGCGGCCCACAACACGTCGGGCCCGAGCTCGGCCGCAGCGGCGCGCGCAGCGACCTCGTCGACGTCGGTGACCAGCACCTGGTGGCCGCGCTCGACCAGAGCCGCGGCGATCAGCCTGCCGAGGCCGCGGCCCGCCCCGGTGACCACCGCGCCGGCGGACGAGTGGTTCATCGCCGACCACTCTTGATCTCGCCGTAGGCGATCCCGCCGTGGACAAAGGTGGGCACCACCGGCCAGAACCGCTTCCACGGGGCCAGCTCGGTCGAGGGCAGGATCTGCAGCCAGCGCGGATCCGCCTTGCACGGGTCGGCGAGGGTCTTCTCCTTGACCATCGAGTCGTACTGGTCCAGCGAGTCCTCCAGCGTGTTGGCGTTGGGGCAGATTTCGCGGCCGAAGACATCGTGGTAGCGCCGCACGCCTGGGATCCTGGACAGCTCCGGCTGCCAGTTGTCCAGCGAGATTCCGTTCTCCGAGGACACCCACACCCCATCGGAGGTGTTGAGCACCAGCGAGTGGTTGCCGTCGGTGTGCCCGGGGGTCCACAGCAACGCGACGCCGGGACCCAGCTCGATGTCCCCGTCGAAGGTGACGAACTTCTCCGGGGCGACGCCGTCCAGCCCGCCGTCGACGTACCACGCCCACTGCATCGGGTGCAGGGACTGCAGAGTTGCCAGCTCGCGGTTGTGCACAAGCATCCTCGCCCCGCCGAGCAGCGGCCTCCGTGCGGCCGACTCGCCCTCGATGACCTCGGTGGAGCCCAGGATCATCCGCGGGTCCTGCACATGCAGGTGATCGAAGGTGCAGAAGTCGATGTCGTCCGGGGTCAGCCCCAGCCGACGCAGGACGTCGCCGGGCTCTGCGTAGTACCTCAGAACCATCCGCTCGAGCAGCTTGCCGCCGGGGACCTTGTCCGTCAGCTTTTGCAGGTTGCGGTAGAACGGCGCCTGCGCGGAGCCGTCCGGCACCGTCGGCTCGAAGACCAGCGTGCGTGCCCGGCCGTCGAAGTCGTCGTACTGCACGACGATCATGCGGTTGATCATTGAGATCAGCGGGAGCGTCGGCACCGAAACGGCGTTGTGAAAGGCGTACTTCACCGGGTACGGCGCCGCGGCGATGTCAACCGACTTCACCGCGCGCACCTCGCCCTGCGCCTTGAAGCGCTTCTTGTACGCCGCAGCGGCCTCGCGGACCGCCCGCAGCCGTTCGCCGCGCGGCCATACGTCGTGGACACCGTCGAACTCGGGGACCGGTCGCGCACCGATCCCGGTCAGGTGGCCGGTTCCGGCTGTCGCCATGGGCAACTCCTCGCTCTCGTCGTCGGGCCAGCAGAATGCCCTCCCGAGCCAGGCAGGATTTGTTCCAGTACGACAATCTCAGGACGTGCCACGCGCCCGGCGTCGCACCTCGCTCGGACTTGCGCCCCGCCACCGTCGAACGGCGTGGCTGAGGCCGGACTGGTCGGCGAAGCCCGCCATCGCGGCCACCTGCCCAAGAGGCAGTTCGGTGGTGGTGATGTAGCGCAGCGCGAGATCCCGTCGTACGTCCTCAAGGATCTCGACGAAGCTGATCGACTCCGCGGCGAGCCGCCGTTGCAGCGTGCGGGGGTGCATCGCGAGGAGCCGCGCGACATGACCGATCGCCGCTGGGGTGGTGCCGAGACTCCCGGCCAGGGCCCGCCGGACGTGCGTGGAGACCAAGCGCTCCGGATCGGTGTGGTGACTGGCCAGGTGGTCGACGGCGAATCGGCGGATCGCCGCGTCCGCGCTGCGGAACTCCTCGTCGAGCAGCCGCCGCTCCACGCGCAGCGCGGCGGTCGGGCAGCCGAACTTCACATCCACGCCGAAGAACTCGGTGTACCGCGACACCGGCGACAGGGGCTGGTGCGGCAGCTCCACCGACCGAAGACCGGCCACGCTGCCGACCAGAGCCACCGCCACCCGATGAAAGAGGCCGAGCCCGAGCTCCATGGCCTGCGGGGAGTACGGCGACTCGCGCAGATCCTTCCGATAGGTCAGCGCGACCACCTCACGGCACCCCCGCGGATCCGGTTCCACACCGACACTCAGCGCTGGGCTGTGCACGAACATGAACCGCGACGCGCACTCCAGTGCCTGCGCCACCGTCGACGAAGCCTGGATGGCCAGCGCCAGCCGGCCGAGGATGCTGAGATCCTGGCCACAGGCCAGCCGGAGGCCGAAATCAGGGCATCGAAGATCGCGGGCAACCGCGTCGAGCATCAGGTCGTGGCTGGTGATCGGGAGGAGCCCCTCCTCGGAGGTGAGCGCCTCCGAAGGGATTGCGAACCGCCCCATGAACTCCCCGGGGTCGCCGCCGAGTTCCTCTACGAGGCGCGCGAACCCGCGCAGGCTGGCTCCCCGAATCAGTGAACCCACCGGGCGATGCTAACCCCGGCATATATGCGGTCAAGGGTGAAGTCCGGCCTCGATCGCCTGACGCGGGGTGGAGAGCCCTGCTGAAGGGTGATCGGCTTCCGCAGGCCGCCGAGCCCCGGCCGCGCCTGATCCGACATGTCGATGAGGTCGGTGAACCGCTCTTCGATCGCCTTTCGGACGTACCCCACGTGCAGCTTGCTCATGCCCACCCCTGTCAACGCGCCAAAAGGTCTTGATGCCTGACTGAACGTCACCCGCAGCAGCCCTCTGCTGAAGGCTCGTGACCTGCGAAGGGGAGACCTCAGGTCCGTGTAGTGAAGGGTGGAGCGCGCGGTACCCGCCCTGACGCGAGACCACACGACCTGGTGCCCGACGCAGTGAAGCTCACAGCCGTTCGACGTTCGGGCCGCTCAGGCGGGCGCGGCAGTCCAGGATGTAGGGCGCGTGCCGCTCGACGAGCCGGAGGTCGAAGGCGGTGTGATCGGTCAGCAGGACCACGGCGTCGGCTGCTTCGAGGTTGGGTGCGGTGAGCTGCGCGACGTCTGCATGGCGATCCAGGTCGAAGGGCTCCTCGACATGTGGGTCGACGATCTGGACCCGTGCGCCCTGGGCGATGAGGAGGTTCGCGATGGTCAGGGCGGGCGCGTTGCGGGTGTCTCCGGTGTCGGCCTTGTAGGCGAGGCCGAGGAGGAGGACGCGTGCGTCCTTAAGTGGGAGCCCGCGGTGTGCGAGGGACGTGATCACGCGGTGTACGACGTGGGCTGGCATCGCTGTGTTGATTTTGTCGGCTGTTTCGACGAGGAGCTCCGTCGGTCTGGGGGCGGACCTGCCAGGAGAGGTAAGTGGGGTCGACCGGGAGACAGTGTCCGCCGACGCCGGGCAGCATGGTCGTCTTTCCCGCGGTGCGCGCGCCGAGCAGCGCGACGCCGGAGTCCTGGAGAGTGAAGCAGGCGGCGTGGAAGAACAGAGCGTCCTGGAGCATGAGTTCACGCATGACGAGTGCGCGCAGTACGCGCATCACCAGGAGCAGCGGGAGCGGCCGGGAGCCGTCCCGAGGCAGAAGGTGAACGGCACCCTGTTCATCGTCGATGAAGCAGAGCGCTTCCGGAGCTGTGGGGAACACGACCCGGCGCAACGGGGACTCCGGCCGGTCATGGCCGGACGGCGGCATCCGTGCGACGGGCAGGTCGTGGACGAAGAGCCGGGCCTTGACCGGGGACCGATGGTGGTCGAAGTAGCCCTGCGTGTACCAGGTGGCGTAATCGATGTACGGCGAGGAGGCACTGATCTCGACCATGGCCTCCGGGAACCCGATCCGGCCGCGGCGAGCGGTAGAACCGCGATGCCGGGCCCAGGCTTCGAGGTGCGCACCCTACAGTTGCGGCCGCATGCCTTTCACGCCTCGTCCGGGTAGGCGTCGGTGCTGATCAAGTCGCCGACGTGCGCTTCGAGCACGTCCAGGCCACCCGTCGCAGCGATGCTCTTGGCCTCGGCAAGCAGCCGGTTGGACCGGTTCTTGAACGGGTCGCACACCTTGGGACAGATCTCCGGGAGCCGGCCGCGCAGCTGTCGGCGCAGCTCGCCCTCCCAGACGGCGGAGAACGACTCGTCCAGCGCACTGCCGTAGCTGAACCCGCCTGGCCGCGGATGGTAGTTGCACGGGTACAGGTGGCCGTCCGAGCCGACGGCCGCCATCAGGTCGGTGATGGAACAGGTCGAGCAGGACCGGGCCATCTCGCCGTTCCGACCGACGCGGTGGATTTCGTGCAGGCGGAAGGTGTCGGTCACCAGCTCGCTGCGAATGCGCCCGATCAGCTGGGCCGCGTGTCGCGCCTGCTCGGGGCTGAGCGGGCGATGGCCGGAGTTGTCCTGCTTCAGGCGCAGGCTGTCGGCGCCGGCGGCGCGGACGAGTTCGGCGGCGGTGTGGACCTCGTGGTAGTTCTCCGGGTACATGACGAAGGAGGTTTTGATCTCCACCGTCGATCCGGTCTCGACCCGCCACCGGACCAGGCGCTCCAGATGGGTGAGGGCTCGCTCGAACATGGCCTTGCCCGCCGGCCTGCCGCCATACTTCAGCGCGGCATACGTCTGCGCTGTCCCCGCGTCGATGCTGATGTGCACGTATCCGGCGTCCAGCAGCGCCTCGATGCAGGCGTCGTCCATCAGTACCGCGTTGGTGAAGATGCCGTAGCGGACGTCATGTTCGGCCAGCAGCCCGAAGGCCGGAAGCAGTGCCCGGCGGGCGACGAGCGGCTCGCCGATCAGCCCGGAGAACGACACCGCCTCCATTTGAAGACCTTCGAGCGGTCCGCGCCGTGCTGCCGGAACGGTGCCTCGACCTCGTAGTCGACGATGTCACGTACGAGCTTGAGCATGTTCTCCGGCTTCGCGAGGTGATCCGGAAGCCGTTCCTCGGCACCCTTGGCGGCATCCAGCAGCACCAGCTGCTCCCGGTCCTCGTCCCACAGTTCGACGGGCACGTGGTTGCCGATGCACCAGGCACATCGCAGGTTGCAGCCGCTGGAGGGATGGATCAGGACCTCGTACGGGGGCACGAACGCGCCCTGCACCACGGCCGTCATCCCGCCCGTGCTCGGTCTCTGCGGTCGCTTCCTGCTGCTCCCACAGGTGGTTCACCATGCTCGCCCCGGACGTAATCCCACTGGTGGTGTGAGTAGCGAGAAAGCGACCACCTCCCTTGGTCGGGATGGAGCGTTCGGCACGTACACAACATTCTTTCCGGCGCTCTCGGGGCTGCTGTGCACAAGCTGATCCCTGCCAACCCGGCGGCACTCGGCTCACCCGCCCACGGCGCGGGAGATACGGGCTCAGGAACAGAAGTACCCCACCGTGGACGACGGCCAGACGGCCCGCTTCCTGGCAACTGTCTGGGAGCCCTGCGGGAACCGGGCCTGTGACGGTGGCCTGAGCCATCACTGTCTCCGGGACGCTCCGCTGTGGACCGTCTACGCCGCAACCGGCGTCCGGCGCAGTGAGGCCCTGGGGATGAAGTGGTCCCTCGTCCACTGGGAAGAGGGGGCCATCGAACTCGGCTGGGTCGTGGTCGAGGAGGGCAACACCTACCGCCTCCGAAAGCTGACCAAGGATGGTGACGACAACGCGCTGATCTACGTGGACCAGAGCGTCATGAACGTTCTGAAGTGGCAGAAGGAGCGGCAGGACGTTGAGCGTGCACGCCTCGGCTCCGCCTGGGCCGATCATGACCTTGTGTTCGCCCGGGACGGATTCAAGCTCTACCGGGGCGAGGCCGGAGGCCCCAGGATCCGGAGAAGGTTTCCGCCCGCTGGCGGACCCTGCGAACGCGGCTGAAGCTCCCCGAGGAGTTCTGTATCCACGACTGGAGGCACAGCAAGGTCACGAACGATCTGGAGGCCGGAGAGAACCCCGCAGAGGTCTCCGCCAACGTCCGACACCACTCGCCGGGCTGCACCATGGCCCGGTACGGCCACTCTCGTAAGCCGGTACGGCCACTCTCGTAAGGACGGAGCGCGCCGACTGGCCGCCTCCGGTGCGGGCCGACTTGGTCTGTCATCCCTGGTCTGACCTGGGAAGTCTCCAGGCGGTTGGTCACGCCACAGTCTGAGAAACAGAAAAACCCCAGGTGAACTGGGGTCTCTGCTGGTGTCCGAGGGGGGACTTGAACCCCCACGCCCGATAAAGGGCACTAGCACCTCAAGCTAGCGCGTCTGCCATTCCGCCACCCGGACTAGGTGTCTGTCGCCTGGCCGGGGGTGTTCCCCGCGGCGACGTGGACAACAATACCAAGGTTTCGGGGCGCCTTTCACCTGCGTATCCGGGTCGCCAGAGGGGATGCGCGGGACGAGGTGGGGGTGCACCTGCAGCCTCACCATGGGTGACTGGCTGACTACGGCGGGCTTGCGGGGAGGGCGGCGGCCCAGGACGCTGTCGCCGTGGCGGAAGCATCTTCGGGACACGTTCTGGTGCGCGCCCACCGCGGCGATGGTGCTGGTCTTCGTGGTGTGGGCCGTGGCGTCGGAGGTCGACACCGAGATCGTCGAGGCGCTGCGGAGGGCGCACGACTACGACACGATCGCCGAACTGCTGAGGCTCGCCGAAGACGCGAAGGCCGTGGTGACCGCTGTCAGCTCGGCGATGATGACCTTCATCGGTGTGGTGTTCAGTATTTCGCTGGTCATTTCGCCGGTCGCCGTGCATGTGGCGAGCGGGCAGTTCAGCCCCCGCGTGGTGCGGTCTACATGCGGAGCCGGATCACCAATGCCACCTTCGCCGTGTTCCTCGCGACCTTCGTACTGTCCCTGCTCGTACTTGCGTCATACGAGAGTGAGCCCGAGCCACGGCTCGCCACCTCCATCCCCTTGGTGCAGTCGGTCCGGACGCTTGCCATGCTGGGCTGAGCCTGCTGCTGTTCGTGATGTACGTGAACTCGACGCTCCGGCTCATGCGGGTCAGCCATGTGATCGTCCGGATCACGTGGGAGTCGTCCCGGGTACTCGCGCGCATGCCGGCCGTCGGGTCCTCCGGGGAGGAAGAGGGGCTCGGGCCTCCGAGACCGCGTGGGTCGCCCATCACGGGCGGGCCGGAGTGCTGCGGGACGTGAACATCGCCCGGCTGGTCAGCGCCGCGCGGCAGAGGGTTGGGTGTCGTCCGGCGGCTCGTCCCACGGATCGGGGACTTCGTCGTGCCGGGAACACCTCTGCTCGCCGTGCACGGCGGGCCCGCCCCTTCCCGGCGGTCCCTGAGCTGCACCATCGCCGTCGGCGTCGGACACACCTTCCACCAGGACCTCGGTTTCGGGCTGCGGCTGTCCGACGTCGGGCTCCGCGCGCCGTCGCCCGCCGTGAACGACCCGACCACCGCCGTGCAGGCCCTTGACCACATCGTGCAGTTCCTGGCCTCCGTCTCCGGCCGGCCGCTCGACATGTCGCTGCACTGCGACCGGCGCGGGCAGGTGCGACTGGTCCAACCCGTGCCGGGCTGGACCGAGTTGGTGGGTCTCGGGTTCACCGAGATCCGGGGTTGCGCGGCCGGCAGTCCTCAAGGCCATACGGCGCATGCTCGCCGGACTCGACAATCTGCTGCTGGTGGCTCCGGCGGACCGGCGCGAGCCAGTGATGCGCCATCGCGAGCTGCTGACACAGGCCGTTGAGCGAACAGCCCCCGGGCGCCGGACCGCGCCTTCGCCTTGCGACCCGACCGACAGGGCATCGGATAGCCGGCCGGCGCCAGTCGGGGGGCTCCCCAGCCCTGGCCCCGCGTCGCGGCCCGGCGTCACGTCAGCGGATGCACCGCAACATCCACCCCACCCGTCCCGAATCCCTCGGCGAAGTCCGCCGCCACCGCCCGTACCTTGCGGTGCTGTTCGCGGGAGAGGGCGACGAGCATCTGGAAGGCGGTCGCCTCGTCGCAGCCGCGGCGGGCCATAAGGATGCCCTTGGCGCGTTCGATCAGAGCGCGGCCCTCGAGGGCCTCCTTGAGCTGGCGGTTCTCGGTTCTCAGCGCCTCCAGGTCGTCGATCATGGCCAGGACCGCACGCATGGCGTCCATCAGGGTGACCGTGTGGTCCCGCCTGGAGAAAGGCGGTGCGCCCCCGGGCGCACCGGTGGGGGCCTCCGGCATGGATGCTGTTTCGTCGGAAGGCATGCGGGCCATGGTTGTCGCGGAACCGTGGCTTCAGCAGGGCCTCCATGAAGAATGCGCAGACTTTCACCTCCATGTAATAGATGCGTAGATCTAACTACGTCTGACCGGGGCAGGTGGGACGGTGTGCGACTCAAGGGGCATTCGGGGAGCAACTATGGTTAACAGCAGGCTAATTACCCTCGGATGCGAGCCGAATGCTGGGCGAACCATCCACGCCCGCTGCTAGCCTCTGGCTTCCGCTCCTGACCGTGGAGCCAGGTACGTCCCGTACCTCTGGCACGTCCTGTACCTCCCCGCGCCGCGTCGAGACCGTACACGCCGCGAGGGTCACCGCTCACTTCTCCGCCCGTGCCCTCGGGCGGTTTCGGTGTCCGTCGCGCTGTACCGCTGGCGGGCACGCGTACAGGGGAGACTCCATGGCGCATGTCACCAATTCCCGTGCGGATGCCCGCGAGGGGGACCGTCCGGAACATCTCGGTGTCCAGGATCTCGGCGGCGGTGCGCACGGCGACGGTGCCGCGCCCCGGCTGACCGTCCTGGTGCCCACGCGCAATGAGCAGGAGAGCGTTCCACTGCTCCTCGACCGGCTCTCACCCGCGGTCGCGCCGCTCGGCGCGGAGATCCTTTTCGTGGACGACAGTGACGACGGCACGGTCGAGGAGCTCGCCGCCCTCGCGCCCGGCAGCCGTGTCCCGATCCGATTGCTGCACCGCCCGCCGGGTCTGCGCGGAGGGGGTCTGTCGGGTGCGGTGGTCGCCGGCACCCGTGTCGCGCGCGGTGACTGGGTCCTCGTCATGGACGGGGATCTGCAGCATCCGCCGGGAGCCGCGGCGCTGCTGGCCAGGACGGCGATGCGGGAAGGCGTCGACATCGCCGTCGGCACCCGGTACGCCGGGAACGGCCAGTCCGAGGGGCTTGCGGGCACCGGTCGGCAGGCGACCTCGTCGACCGCGACACGCGTGGTCAAGGCGGCGTTCCCGCGTCGGCTCGCCACCGTCAGCGATCCGCTCAGCGGCCTGTTCGCCTTCCGCAAGGATGCGATCGACACCGATCGGCTGCGGCCCGTCGGCTTCAAGATCCTGTTGGAGATCCTTGTACGGCACCCGGCGGCCCGGGTCGCCGAGGTCGCGTACACCTTCGCGCCCCGCGAGGCAGGCCACTCCAAGGCCTCCCTGCGGGAAGGAATCGCCTTCGTACGCCATGTCGGGCGGCTGCGCCGCGGAGTGGCGGGCGGGCAGCGGCAGCTGCTGCGGATGTTGGCGTTCGGAGCGGTCGGGCTGTCCGGGGTCGCGGTGAACACGGCCGCACTGTGGCTCTTCTTCGATCTGCTCGGTGTCCATCACCTGGTCGGCGCGGCCCTGGCCACGCAGTTCTCGACCGCCTGGAATTTCGTCCTCACCGACGCCGCCGTATATCGCGGAAGGCAGCGGAAAGGCACCTGGTACGGGCGAGCGGGCCGGTTCTTCGCGATGAACAACCTGCTGCTCGTCGCCCGACTTCCGCTGCTGCAGTGGCTGGTGCTCGCGGGCATGGGCGTGCTGACCGCCAACGCCCTCACGCTCGTGCTCCTCTTCGTCCTCCGCTTCCTGATCAGCGACCGCATGATCTACCGGGGCGGCGAGACGAAGGTTCGACAGCGCGATCCTGTACGGATGTTGGTGGACCCGGACCCTTATCCGAACGCGGAGAGCGCCGAAGTGCCCAGCCGCAAGCGGTCCGTCTACCTGCCCTATCGGTACGACGTCGCAGGCACCGTCACCATCGGCTCCCAAATCCGGCTGCCCGAGCTGGAGTTCTTCCGCGCCCAGTGGATCCCGGACGCGGAGGTCGACATCGCGGTGCGCGTCGGTGACGTCGGCCGGCGCAGGCCGCGGCGGCGGGCCGCGCTGACGGAGGACCGCGGCGAGTCGGCGGCGCTGCGCTACGAGGAGCACCTGGGCCGGTTCGGCGCCAACTTCCGCGTACGGCTGGGTCCGCCGATCACGGTAGAGGTCGGTCCGCTGCTCGCGCGCTCCCCGCATGTCGTCTACACGAACGTAGTCGAGGCACTGCTGCGCTTCGTGCTGATCTCACGCAGCAGGATGCTGCTGCACTCGGCCTGTGTCGAGCTCGACGGGCACGGCGTGATGTTGTCCGCGCTGACCGACACCGGCAAGACCGCGACCGTACTGCGGCTGCTGCGCGAGCATGGCGGGCGGTTCCTGTCGGACGACATGACCGTGGTGGACGCCACCGGGCGGGCGGTCTGCTTCCCGAAGCCGCTCACCATCAGTGCGCACACCCTGCGCGCCGTTCACGCCGAGGATCTGACCAAGAGGGAGTGGCGCCGGCTCAACCTCCAGTCGCGGCTGCACTCCAAGGGCGGCCGGTCGATCGCGCTGATGCTGGCCCGCTTCAACCTGCCGATCATGGGCATCAACGCGATCACCCAGATCCTGGTGCCGCCGCCGAAGTACAGCGTCGACCGGCTCGTGCCCTGCCGGCTCGGGTCGAGCGTCGAGGTGAAGGACCTCTTCGTCATCGAACGCGGTGCGCCGGCGTTGTACGACCTCGATTCCGCCGAGGCGTTGGAGCGGATGCTGGTCAACACCGAGGACGCGTACGGTTTTCCGCCGTACCGCTATCTCGCGCCGGCGCTGCGCATCGACGGTCTCGATCACGCCGAACTGCGTGCCCGTGAGCGGGAGATACTCGCCGGGTTCCTCTCCGGCGTCCGCACTCGCGTCCTCGCGTCGGACTGCTTCGGCTGGGCGGACGAGATCCCGCGGCTGCTGGCCGGAGAGCGGAACACCGCGCAGGTACCCGGTGAGCGGCACAACGGGCAGGTGCAGGTCGACGCGTGGCCTCGCTGGGGGCTGCTGCCCGGCGCCGCCGCATGACCGAACGGTCCGTGCTCCCCTCGGGAGCGCCCCGCACCACCCCGGCGCCGGCCCCCTCCGGCGCCGGGGCCTCCCTGCGCCGAGCAACACCGCTGACCGCGGTGCTGCTCGTCGCGGCGTTTCTGCGTCTGTACCGGTTGACGGACACCGGGTTCAACAGTGACGAGGCGGTGTACGCGGGCACGTCGGCCTCGCTCGCCGGAGACGACCAGCTCGGTTCGCTCTTCCCGGTGTTCCGGGCGCATCCCGTGCTCTTCCAGTCGCTGGTGTCGCTGGCGCTGCGGGTGCACGAGAGCGAGTGGGCGGCGCGCGCGGTGCCGGCGCTGCTCGGCGTGGTGACGGTCGCGATGACGTACGGGCTGGGCCGCAGACTGTACGGACGGCGGGCCGCGCTCGTCGCCGCGCTGCTGCTCGCCGTCATGCCGTACCACGTCGTGGTGAGCCGCCAGGTGCTGCTCGACGCGCCAATGACGCTGTGCGCGACCGGTGCGCTGTATTGCGTCGTGCGGTACGCGGAATCGCCCGCGCAACGCTGGCTGTTGGCCGCGGGCGGCATGCTCGGGCTCACCGTGCTCGCCAAGGAGACGTCGATCGTCTTCCTGGGTTCGCTGTACGCCTTCTTCGCGCTGACCCCGGCCGTGCGCACGCGCTGGCGGCATCTGCTGCCCGCGCTGGCGGCGATCGTGGTGGTGGCGGTGGCGCATCCGCTGTCGCAGGCGGTCGCCGGGCACTCGAAGGCGGGCGGGAACTATCTGCTGTGGCAGATGTTCCGGCGCGCCAACCACCCCTACTATTTCTATGCGCGCGAAGTTCCCTGGGCAGTGGGCCCGTTGGTGGTCGTGGCCGTCGTCGCCGGGCTGGTGTGGCTGCGGCGGGAGAACACCTGGCGGGAGCGGCTGCTGGTGTGCTGGGTGGCCGTGCCCGCGCTGTTCTTCACGGTCTGGCCGGTGAAGGGCTTCCAGTATCTGCTGCCCGCCGTGCCCGTCTTCGCGGTGCTGGCCGGACGTACGCTCACCTCGTTCCCGCAAGTCGTGCGCGCACAGCGCGTCGCCGCCGCTGCCGCCGTCTGCCTGGTGGTCGTCTCGCTCGCCGTTCCGTCCTGGTTGCGGACCGCGCCGCAGACCGGCACCCGGTTTCTGGCCGGGACCGGCGGGCTGCCGGGCGGACGCGAGGCGGGGCTGTGGGTGCGTACGAACGCGCCCGAGGGTGCGCGGCTGCTGGCCATCGGCCCTTCGATGGCGAACGTGGTGCAGTACTACGGACTGCGGCCCGTCTCAGCACTCTCCGTCTCACCCGATCCGGCGCGCCGCAACCCCAGCTACCGGGCCGTCGAGAACCCCGACCGCGCCGTGCGGGACGGCCGCTTCCAGTACCTGGTGTGGGATGCGTACACCGCTCGCCGCACGCCCTTCTTCACCGCCAAGTTGCAGGAACTGGTGGGGCGTTACCACGGAGACGCGGTGTTCACGGCGCGGAACGGGGACGGGGTTCAGGTCGTGATCGTCTACCGGGTGAGGGCGTCATGAAAGCTGTTTTCGTGGCGGTGGTCCTTCTGTTGCTCGTGGGAAGTGGCACCGCTTCGGCATCAACTCCACTTCCCCGTACGCCGATTAAGCACTTCGTCTACCTCATGCAGGGCGACCGCACCTTCGACCACTACTTCGGTACGTATCCGGGAGCCGACGGGCTACCGGCGCGGGCCCGCCAAGCTGTCGACCTGAAGCATCCGGACGACGGACTGGTGGCGCCTTACCCCCTGCACGATGCCACCCCCGTGTCGCCCGGCGCCGGGCCCCGCCTGGTCCAACAGCAGTACAACGGTGGCCGGATGGACTCCTTCGTCGCCGCTTTCGAGCGGCAGGGTCGGGACGGGCGCGTGGCGATGGGCCACTACGACCGCCGGGACCTGCCCTTCTACTGGAACGCGGCGGACCGCTACGAACTCTTCGACCACTTCTTCGCGTCCTCGCTCGACGGCACCCGCGCCAACCGCGCCCAGTGGGTGACCGGCGGCCCCGACCTCGACGGTCCGACCGTCTTCGACCGGCTCCAAGAGGCAGGCGTCAGCTGGAAGTTCTACGTGCAGAACTACGACCCGGAGAAGACCTACCGCACCACCTCCCCCACCGACCCGGCCACCCAGACCGTTCGCGTGCCGCTCCTCGACATCCCGCGCTTCGTCGACGATCCGAAGCTGGGCTCCCACATCGCCGATCTCGGCGAGTACTACCGGGACTTGGACCGCGGAACGCTGCCCGCGGTCGCGTACATCGCGTCGTCGGGCGCGGGCGAGCGGTCCACGCGGTCCATCCCAGCGGGTCAGCGGCTGGTGCGCGAGCTGACCTCGCAGTTGATGGTCAGTCGGTACTGGCGCTCTTCGGCACTGTTGTGGTCCTACGACGGGTCCGGGGGCTGGTATGACCATGTGAAGCCACCGGAAGATCGCGGGCTGCGGGTGCCCGCGCTGCTGGTCAGCCCGTACGCGGCGCGCGGCAAGGTGCAGCACAGCGGGTACGAGGCGGCGAGCGCACTGCGGTTCGTAGAGGAGAACTGGGGTCTGCGGACGCTCGGCGGACGGACGACCGAGGTGCGCAGTCTGGCCGATGCCTTCGACTTCCGGTCGTCGCCGCGCCCGGCCGAACTCATCCCCGACGACGCGCGCGAGGCCGCCCTTCCCGTGGCCCACCGACCATCGCCCATGCCCGTGTACGCGGTGTACGGCGGAGCCTCGGCCGTGGTGGCGCTGCTGCTCTGGGGGGCGGTGCGACCCAAATGGCGTACGTCATGAGGTGGTTGACGCTTCTGGTCATTACCTTGGGCTGTTGGCTGGTGCCGACCCCCGCGTTAGCCGCGGGCCCGGTTACCGTCACCGTACGCACCGCGCCTCAACTGGCCGGAGTGCGCTTCGCGTTCGACGGTCGGACGGCTGTCACGGGCGCGGACGGGACGGCGCGGTTCACGAGCGAGCACGACTTCGGCGGACACACTCTGGCCGTCGACGACAGTGAACTGGGTTCTGCCGGACAGAAATTCAGCTTCGCCCGCTGGGCCGGGCAGCGGGATCCCGACCAGGCCTTCCGGCGCACGGTGCAGGGACTGCCGCTGCGCGTCGACTACACGGTGACGGCGGCGTTCACGGCGCGCTTCCGGGTGACGCTGCGCTGCTTCGACCAGGACGGGAAGCCGGTGCCCCGGACGCTGGTGCCACAGGTGACCGTACGCAGTGACACGGGTCGCACGCAGCGGCTGCCGGTGGGCCGCCCGGTCTGGCTGGACGGGCTGCGGCCCGTGTACCGCAAGAGCGTGCTGACCTCGCGCAGGGTCGGATACGTGCTGCTGTCGGCCGACGCATACGGCGCGAACACCGTGGACGCCGGTCGGCAAGGGTTCCGGCCGGCCGAGGAGCGGACGGTCACCTTCACCACGCCCTTCCACGATCTGACGGTCTCGGCGCGGGACGCCGTGTTCGGTTCCGCGGCCGGGAGCACCGCGCAGGTGACGCTGCCCGACGGATCCGTACGCACCGTCCCGTTCGGCACCGACCGAACGGCGACGCTGCGGGATCTGCCGCACGGGCAGTACGAGGTGGAGGTCACCGGTGGCAACGGGCTGCGGGCCGCGCAGCAGATCCATCTGTCACGGACGCAATCGGTGCAGGTTCGGGTGGTCAGCCGGGCCGATCTGGCCCTGGCCGCAGGGGTGTTGGCGACGGTGGCGGTCGGTCTGCTCCTCGCGGGGCGGAGGCTGCGCAGAGGGCGGGGTGGGGTGTGAGACGGGCGGCGCTGGTGGTGGTCCTGGCCCTGGTGGTGGCCGGGCTGCTGCCGGCGCCCGTCCTGGCGACCTCCGTCCCGAGGGCGCCCGCGTCGGCAGCGCAACACCGGGCGCCGCCGTTCGCCCTCGCGCCCCCGCACCGGGCGCCGCTCCTCGCGTACTACTACCAGTGGTTCGAGCGCTCCTCGTGGCAGCGGGCGAAGACCGACTACCCACGCCTGGGCCGGTATTCGAGCGACGACGCCTCGGTGATCCGTACCCATATCGCGTGGGCCCGGTCGGCCGGAATCAACGGTTTCGTGGCGAGCTGGAAGTCCAGCCCCGTCAACAACCGTCGCCTGGAGCTGCTGTTGACCGAGGCTCGAGCGCAGGACTTCAAGGTCGCAGTGATCTATCAGGGCCTCGACTTCCATCGCCGCCCGCTGGCGACGGCCCGCGTCGCGGCCGACTTCCGGCTGCTGCGCGACCGCTACGCGCGGGACCCGGCCTTCTTCCGCCTCGGTGGCAAACCGCTCACCGTGTTCAGCGGTACCTGGGAGTACGCGACCACGGACGTCGCGCGGATCACCGGTCCGGTGCGGTCACGGCTCGTCGTCCTCGGCACCGAGAAGAACCCGGAAGGCTGCCGCAGGCTGGCGCGGGTCACCGACGGGGACGCGTACTACTGGTCGTCGGTGAACCCCGACACCAATGACCGGCACGAGACGAAGCTGCGTGCCATGGCCGAGGCCGTGCACCGGGCGGACGGCTACTGGATGGCGCCGTTCGCGCCCGGTTTCGACGCGCGGAAGGTGGGCGGCACGAGGTCGGTACCGCGGGCCGGGGGTCGGACTCTGCGCGCCGAGTACGCCGCGGCCGTGGCCTCGGACCCGGATGTGCTCGGGCTGATCAGTTGGAACGAGTTCAGTGAGAACTCACATGTGGAGCCGTCGGTGGAGCACGGCACTCAGGCCTTGGACGAGCTGCGCCGACTGCGTGGCGTGCCCGCCTCCGCCTCGCCGTCGGTACCGCCCCCGGCCTCGGGGACCTCCCGGCACCAACCCCTCGGCTACTGGCCGGGGTTGCTGCGGATCCTCGGCTGCACGCTGCTGGTGGGCGCGGTGGCGGGGCTCGCCCGGCTGCGGGGCGTCAGAACCAGAAGGGAGAGAAGAACATGAGCAGAGGTTCGCTGACCGGAAAGACACGACGCACCACGCTCGCCCTCGGACTGGGGGTGAGCGCGGCGCTGTCGTTCGCGGCTCCGGCGCACGCCGATCTTCCGGGAACCGACCCGCAGTTGGCCCGGGCGCCGTATCTCTCGGACGCCACGACCACCTCGGTCCAGGTGAACTGGGCGACCACGACGCAGAGCCGCGGCTCGGTCCGCTACGGTCCGCTGGGCAACTGCTCCGCCCAGACCGCAGCTTCGGCGTCTCTGGGCAGCCCGATCACCGTCGGATCGACCCGCGAGTACGCCAACACGCTGACGCTGACCGGACTGAGCGCGAGCACCGGCTTCTGCTATCGCGTCTACACCGGCTCCGGAACCGACCTGCTCGGCTCCCTGGCCACCCCGAGCTTCACCACACCCGATTCGGCGTCCTCGTCCGAGCCCTTCACCTTCGCGGTACTCGGCGACACCGGCGAGACCACAAACAGCGGCGTCGACGACGGCTCGGTCAACGTGAACCAGGCGAACGTGATGAGCCTGATCGGATCGAGCGGCGCCCGCTTCGTCATGCAGACCGGCGACAACACCCATCCCGGCACCTCGCAGACGCAGTACGGCGACCTCAACCAGACCGGCCCCGAGGTGAGTTCGTGGTTCGGCCCGTCCTATTGGGCCCAGCCCGGCATGCGCATCCCTCTCATCGGCACGGTCGGCAACCACAGCATGACGGCCACCTATCTGTCAGTGTGGAAACAGTCGGCTCTGACGGCCGCATCGGGCGGCGTGTTCTCGATGGTCGACTATCCGTCGTACCTCGGCTCGACCGCGATCAGCTATCCGACGACGTACTACGCCTTCACGACCAGCGGCGTCCGCTTCTATGTCCTCGACACGGCGTGGGGGAACTCCAACACTGGTTCCGCGACGGGTGGTTCATGCGGTTCGCACTGCGCGATCTATGAGCAGGACGCGCACGCCCACTGGCAGAACGGGTCCGCCGAGTACGAGTGGCTGAAGGCCGACCTCGCCGCGCATCCGACTGGTCCGAAATTCGCGTTCTTCCACTTCCCGCTGCGCTCCGACAGCGCGAGCGAGCCGAGCGACGCCTTCCTCGCGAACGTCGAGCAAACGCTCCTGGACGGCGGCGTCGACCTCGTCTTCAACGGCCACTCGCATCTCTACCAGCGCAACTCCGGGGGCGCGGGGCGGATCGTCTCCTACGTCACGGGTGGAGGTGGCGCCGATGTCCACTCCGTCGGCGAGAACGGCTGCTCGGCGACCGACGCGTACGGGATCGGCTGGTCCTACAGCCGCAACCGCGGCTCGGCCTGCGGCGCCGCGACCGCTCCGACGGACGACGCACAGGTCTACCACTTCCTGAAGGTGACGGTGGACAACGCCTCGGTGACGGTTGCGCCCACCAACTCCCTGGGGCAGACCTTCGACCTGCAGGCCTACACGGTCACTCCGTGACCCGCTCGTCCACTGCCAGGACTCGCAGGGCTCGTACAAGCGTGGCGGCGACTTCCTCGTCCAGCGGGGCGAGGAAGTCGCCGCTCCATGTCGCGACGCGCCCGCTCCGCGCGGCGCAGGCACTCCCCCGGCCCGCGGCGGTCAGCTCCACAATGTGACTCGTACGACGACCCCGGCGACACCCGTGCGGTGGTCACCGAGCTCGTCGGCGTCGGCATGAGCCATGTCGTCCTCAGCCTGCCGGCGCCCTGTCCGACGGGCGTCGCGCACCAGCTGGTGGACGAGATCATCGAGCCGGTCGTCGGGCGGCGCCCCGACACGGGCGCCGCCCGGCCTCACCTCACGGCATGAGGTGGTAGTCCGGGAAGTTCCCGGGCAGCCGCTCCCCCGCCGGCCCCTGCGTCACCGCGCGCACCAGCAGCTCCCCGCCCACGAAGGCACCGCGCCACGACGCACCGAAGCCGCCGAAGAGTTCGTCACGGTCACCCCGGGAACGGGGCTTGCCGCGGCCGACCTTGAACGCGCGGATCTGCGGGGCGAGTCGGTCGTACGTCGCCTCGTCGTCCGTGGAGAGCGTGGCGACGAGTGCGCCGTTCGACGCGTTCATCGCGGCGAGCAGCTCGGCCTCGGTGTCGACCAGGACGATGGTGTCGACCGGACCGAAGGGCTCCGCGTGGTGCAGCGGTGAGGACGGGGGCGGGTTCAGGATCGTGACGGGCTGGACGTACGCCGCCGTGTCCTGGCCGGGCAGGAAGCGGGCGTCGGACAGCTTGCCGCGGTGCAGTGGGACGGCGCCCCGGTCGATGGCCTCGGCGACCTGGTCGTGCAGCTCCTTGGCCTTCGCCGCGTTGATGACCGGACCGAAGTCGAGCGTCGGGTACGGGTCAGCGGGGTGCTCGACCGCGAGCGGGTGACCGACCCGCAGGGTGCGGACGGCCGGCAGGTACGCGGCCAGGAACTCGTCGAACAGCTCGCGCTGGACGACGAAGCGCGGGTAGGCCGTGCAGCGCTGCTTGCCGTAGTCGAAGAGCTTGGGGATGACCGCGGTCAGCGCGTCCCAGTCGGTGTAGTTCCAGATGCCCCAGGTGTTGAGTCCTTCCTGTTCGAGCACATGCCGCTTGCCGAGGTCGGCGACGGCGGTGGCCACCGCGGCGCCCGTGTCACGGCCGCCGACGAAGGAGACGCAGCCGATCTCGGGCGCGCGGACGAGCGCCTCCGAGAGCTCGCCGCCGCTGCCGCTGACAAGGGTGACGGGGATCCCTTCGCGCGCGGCGAGCGCGCAGGCCAGGGTGAGGCAGGCGACGCCGCCGTCGGTCGGGGTCTTGGCGATGACCGCATTGCCGGCCAATGCCTGCACCAGCATTGCGTGAACGAGCACGCTCATCGGGTAGTTCCAGCTCGCGATGTTGGACACGGGCCCGTCGAGCGGAGCCCGGCCGCCCACCATGGGCTCGATGCCGTCGACGTACCAGCGCACGCCGTCGATCGCCCGGTCCACGTCGGCCTGCGCGAGCCGCCAGGGCTTGCCGATCTCCCAGACGAGAAGGAGGGCGAGCAGTTCGCGGTGTTCGGTGAGCGCGTCGAGGGTCGCCGCCACGCGTGCACGGCGCTCCTCCAGGGGCACATGGCGCCAGGCGCGGTGCTGGTCGAGCGAGGCGCGTACGGCCTGCTGGGCGGTGGCGCGGTCCAGGCGCGGCGGGCCCGCGATGGGGCTGCCGTCGACGGGGCTGGTGGCGGGCAGTGCCCGGCCGTCCGCCTGCCAGGCGCCGCTCCACAGATTGAGGACTCGGTCGTCGCGGAACGCCTCGGGAGCGACAGCCAGGCACCGCTGCCAGGCATCGGTCCAGGACGTACCGGACTTCAGAACGAGGTTGGTGGGGTTGAGGGTGGTTGCCATTCGGTGTCTCCGCTCTCGGTGCACAGTCGGGGGCGGGGGGCTTGACATCTGCAGAACCGCAGAATGCATGCCCGCGCGAACAGTGGTCGCGTAGGTCGCGAACGGTGGTCGCGTATGTAGGGAGGAACGTAGTGAAGCCGGATTGTTCCCGACAGTCACGCCGCATTAACTATGAGTGACGTCACGTTCCGTTTCCAGCTGGGTCAGCACCAGCCGAGCCGTCTCGGTCGGGGTGCCGCCCACGCGCACTCCGACCGCCTCCAGGGCCTTCTTCTTCGCCTGGGCGGTGCCCGACGAACCGGAGACGATGGCTCCCGCGTGCCCCATGGTCTTGCCTTCGGGCGCGGTGAAGCCGGCGATGTAGCCGACGACGGGCTTGGTGACGTGGTCGCGGATGTACGCGGCCGCCCGTTCTTCGGCGTCGCCGCCGATCTCCCCGATGAGAACGATCAGTTCCGTGTCGGGGTCGTCCTGGAAGGCCGCCAGGCAGTCGATGTGGGTGGTTCCGACGACGGGGTCACCGCCGATGCCCACGCAGGTGGAGAAGCCGATGTCCCGGAGCTCGTACATGAGCTGGTACGTCAGGGTGCCCGACTTGGACACCAGGCCGACGCGTCCGGGCTTCGTGATGTCGGCGGGGATGATGCCCGCGTTCGACTGGCCGGGCGTGATCAGGCCCGGGCAGTTGGGACCGATGACGCGCGTCCCCCTCTTCGCGGCGTGCGCGTGGAAGGCGATGGAGTCGTGGACCGGGATGCCCTCGGTGATGACGACGGCGAGTCCTATCCCGGCGTCGGCGGCCTCCACAACGGCCGCCTTGGCGAAGGCCGGTGGCACGAAGACCACGCTCACGTCCGCGCCGGTGGCCGCCATGCCTTCGCGCACCGACCCGAAGACGGGCACGGCCCGGTCGTCGAAGTCGACGGTCTGTCCGGCCTTGCGCGGGTTGACGCCGCCGACCACGTCCGTGCCGGCCGCGAGCATGCGGCGGGTGTGCTTCATGCCCTCGCCGCCGGTCATGCCCTGGACGAGGACCTTGGACTCCTTGGTGAGAAAGATGGCCATGTCCCGCTCCTTCAGCTTGTGTTGGCGAGTTGGGCGGCACGGCGGGCGGCACCGTCCATGGTGGTGGCCTGCTGCACCAGGGGGTGTGCGTGGCCGTCGAGGATGGCGCGGCCGCGGACGGCGTTGTTGCCGTCCAGGCGGACCACGAGCGGTTTGGTCAGCCGCACGGCATCCAGGGCCTGCACGATGCCGTCGGCGACGGCGTCGCAGGCCGTGATCCCGCCGAAGACGTTGACGAAGACGGACTTCACGTCGGGATCGGAAAGGATGACCGCCAGGCCGTCGGCCATGATCTGGGCGGAGGCGCCGCCGCCGATGTCGAGGAAGTTGGCCGGCCGGGCGCCGCAGCCGGCGACCACGTCGAGCGTCGACATGACCAGGCCCGCGCCATTGCCGATGATGCCGACCTCGCCGTCCAGCTTGACGTAGTTGAGGCCCTTGGCCGCGGCCGCCGCCTCCAGGGGGTCGTCGTGCCCGGCGCCCTCTTCTCCCCAACGCGCCTGCCGGAAACGGGCGTTGTCGTCGAGGGTGACCTTGCCGTCCAGGGCGAGGATCTGCCCCTGGGCCGTGCGGACGAGGGGGTTCACCTCGACGAGGACGGCGTCCTCACGCGTCAGCACCTGCCACAGTCGCATCAGGACGTCGACCGTCTGCGGTGGCAGACCCGCGGCCTGCGCGATCTCGGACGCCTTCGCCGACGTCACTCCTTCCGCCGGGTCGATGTGAATGCGCGCCACCGCCTCCGGCCTGGCCGCGGCCACCTCCTCGATCTCCATGCCGCCCTCGGCGGAGGCGATCGCGAGGAAGCGTCCGGCGGCTCGGTCGAGGACGTAGGAGACGTAGAACTCGCTCTCGACGTCGACCGGCTGAGCCAGCATCACCTCGCGGACCGTGTGGCCCTTGATGTCCATGCCGATGATCCGGCGTGCCGTGAGCTCGGCGGCGGCCGGGTCGGCGGCGAGCTTCACACCGCCCGCCTTGCCGCGCCCCCCGGTCTTCACCTGGGCTTTGACAACGACGCGACCGCCCAGCCGGCGGGCGATCTCGCGCGCCTCCTTGGCCGAGCTCGTGACCTCGGCACGCGGCACCAATATGCCGTGTTCCTCGAAGAGCCCCCGTGCCTGGTGCTCGTACAGGTCCATGATTCGGCTCCTGTCCTAAAAGTGCTGCACGACCCCTGGACATCACCCATCGGATGCGGGATAACAATCTTCATACAGTATCCGTCGACTGTATGCAATGTGCCGGACGCCGCCCACGACCAGCGACGCCAGGACGCTCAAGGCAACGGACAAGTGAGGTGACCTGTGACAACCAAGGCTCTCGAAGGCATTCGCGTCCTCGACATGACACACGTCCAGTCCGGCCCGTCCGCGACCCAACTGCTGGCCTGGCTGGGAGCGGACGTCATCAAGCTGGAGGCGCCGACCGGTGACATCACCCGCAAGCAGTTGCGGGACATCCCGGACGTCGACTCCCTCTACTTCACGATGCTCAACAGCAACAAGCGCAGCATCACCCTCAACACCAAGACCGAGCGCGGCAAGGAGATCCTCACCGAGCTGATCCGCCGCTCCGACGTCATGGTCGAGAACTTCGCCCCGGGCGCGGTCGACCGCATGGGCTTCACCTGGGATCGCATCCGAGAGATCAACCCCCGTATCGTCTACGCCTCCATCAAGGGTTTCGGCGAAGGCCCGTACACCGACTTCAAGGCGTACGAGGTCGTCGCACAGGCCATGGGCGGGTCGATGTCGACCACCGGCTTCGAGGACGGGCCACCACTGGCGACCGGCGCGCAGATCGGTGACTCGGGCACAGGCATCCACGCCGTGGCGGGGATTCTCGCGGCGCTGTTCCAGCGGGAGAACACCGGGCGTGGTCAGCGGGTCAACGTGGCCATGCAGCATGCTGTGCTCAACCTCTGTCGGGTGAAGCTGCGCGATCAGCAGCGACTGGCACACGGTCCGCTCGCCGAATATCCCAACGAGGACTTCCGCGACGAGGTTCCCCGGTCCGGGAACGCCTCCGGCGGCGGCCAGCCCGGCTGGGCGGTCGCATGCGCGCCCGGCGGCCCGAACGACTACGTCTACGTCATCGTGCAGCCCGTCGGCTGGAAGCCCCTCAGCGAACTCATCGGCAGGCCCGAACTCGCCGAGGACCCCGAATGGGCCACCCCCGAAGCCCGACTGCCCAGGCTCGAGAAGATGTTCCAGCTCATCGAGGAGTGGACCAGCACCCTCCCCAAGTGGCAGGTGCTGGAGAAGCTCAACTCCCACAACATCCCGTGCGGACCGATCCTGTCCACCAAGGAGATCATCGAGGACGAGTCGCTGGTCGCCAACGAGATGGTCGTGAAGGTACCGCACCCCGAGCGCGGCGAGTTCATCACCGTGGGCAGCCCGCTGAAACTCTCCGACTCCCCCGTGGATGTGACCAGTTCGCCGCTGCTCGGCGAACACAACGAAGAGGTCTACATCGGCGAGCTCGGCCTCGGCCACGAAGAGCTGCGCCTGCTCAAGTCGAACGGGGTGATCTGACGTGGTGACACAGGACCGGGCCCGAGCGGTGCGCGCCCTTCTCGACGGCGTACGGGCCGAGGGACGGACAGCGCTCACGGCGCCCGAGGGCAAGGTGATCGCCGACGCGTACGGGATCGCCGTCCCCGGCGAGGAACTCGCCAGGGACGCGGACGAGGCGGTGGCCTGCGCGGCGCGCTTCGGCGGACCCGTCGTGATGAAGATCGTCTCCCCGGACATCCTGCACAAGACCGACGCGGGCGGCGTGGTCGTCGGCGTGGAGGGTGCGGCGGAGGTACGGGCCGCCTTCCACAAGATCGTCGAGAACGCGCGGGAGTACGAACTGCAGGCCCACATCGCGGGCGTACAGGTCCAGGAGCTGATCCCGCAGGGACAGGAGGTCATCGTCGGCGCGGTGACCGACCCGACGTTCGGGAAGGTCGTGGCCTTCGGGCTCGGCGGTGTCCTGGTCGAGGTCCTCAGGGACGTCACGTTCCGGCTCGCGCCCGTGGACACCGACGAGGCACTGTCGATGCTGGACTCGATCCGCTCGGCGCAGATTCTGCGCGGAGTGCGCGGTGCGCGGCCGGTGGACAGGCGGGCCATCGCCGACCAGATCCTCCGGGTGTCCGAACTCGTCGCGGACTTCCCGGAGATCGCCGAGGTGGACCTCAACCCGGTGATCGCCACCGCGGAGGGCGCGATCGCGGCGGACATCCGCGTGATCCTCGCGGAGCGGGCTCCCCGTGAGCGCCGGACGCACACGCGCGAGGAGATCCTCACCTCCATGCGTCGCCTGATGCGGCCGTCCTCGATCGCCGTGATCGGCGCCTCCAACGAGCAGGGAAAGATCGGCAATTCGGTCCTGCGCAATCTCATCGACGGCGGCTTCCCGGGCGAGATCCATCCGGTGAACCCCAAGGCCGACGACATCCTGGGCCGCAAGGCCTACCCGAGTGTCACGGACATTCCCAGCGAGGTGGATGTGGCGGTGTTCGCCGTCCCCGCCCCGTCCGTGGCCCCGCTCCTGGAGGAAGTCGGACGCAAGAACATCCCCAACGCCGTGCTGATCCCCTCCGGGTTCGCGGAGAGCGGCGAGCCCGACCTCCAGGACGAGATCGTGGCCATCGGCGAGCGGCTCGGCATCCGGCTCCTCGGTCCGAACATCTACGGCTACTACTCGACCTGGCACAACGTGTGTGCCACCTTCTGCACGCCGTACGACGTGAAGGGCGGCGTCGCGTTGACCTCGCAGTCCGGCGGCATCGGAATGGCCGTTCTGGGCTTCGCGCGCACGACGAAGACGGGTGTTTCGGCGATCGTCGGGCTCGGCAACAAGGCGGACCTGGACGAGGACGACCTGCTCACCTGGTTCGGCGAGGACCCGCACACGCAATGCATCGCCATGCACCTGGAGGACCTCAAGGACGGCCGCGCGTTCGTCGAGGCGGCCCGCGCCACGGTCCCGAAGAAGCCGGTCGTCGTCCTGAAGGCCGGTCGTACGGCGGCCGGCGCCAAAGCCGCCGGTTCGCACACGGGCGCGCTCGCGGGCGACGACGCCGTGTACGACGACATCCTGAGGCAGGCCGGCGTCATCCGGGCTCCGGGGCTGAACGAAATGCTGGAGTACGCGCGCGCGTTGCCGGTGCTTCCGACTCCCAAGGGCGACAACGTCGTGATCATCACGGGCGCGGGCGGCAGCGGTGTGCTGCTGTCCGACGCGGTGACCGACAACGGCCTGTCCCTGATGGAGATCCCGCCGGACCTGGACACGTCCTTCCGGGAATTCATCCCGCCCTTCGGGAGCGCCGGCAACCCCGTGGACATCACGGGCGGCGAGCCGCCGTCGACGTACGAGGCGACGATCCGGCTGGGCCTTTCGGACCCGCGCGTCCACGCGCTCGTCCTCGGCTACTGGCACACCATCGTGACCCCTCCCCTGGTCTTCGCCGAACTCACCGCGCGCGTGGTGGCCGAGTTCCGCGAGCGCGGGATCGAGAAGCCCGTGGTCGCATCGCTCGCGGGCGACGTCGAGGTCGAGGAGGCCTGCCAGTACCTGTACGAACGGGGGGTCGTGGCCTACCCGTACACGACCGAGAAGCCGGTGGCCGTCCTCGGCGCGAAGTATCGCTGGGCGCGTGCGGCGGGGCTGTTGGGGGGCGGGTTCATGACGTGAGTGTGCGCGGGGGCGGCCGACGGTGCGCGTCGGCCGTCCCCGGGACCCATAAGCGCACGAAAGGCATTTGGCAGGGGGCGCTGACCAGATCTTTCGACGCAAGGGGTGCTTGAGCAACATGACATCCACCGATTATTCGACGTCCGTCCCCTATCAAGAGGTGACGGACCGCAACGGCCGCGTGTACCGCGTCGGCGAGTCCGATATCGACATCATGGGCCGCAAGCGCAAATGGATGGTCATCCTGCCCTGGGCGGGCATGATGGGCATCAGCTCCGCCGAGTACGCGTTCACGTCCGCGGAGGACACGCTCCACGATGCTCACCTGTGGAGCAGCGGACACATCTTCTGGCTCATGGGCGTCTGGGTGTTCTTCCAGGCGGCCGTGGCCTTCCCGGCCGGGCAACTGCGGGAGAGCGGCCGCCTCCCGGCCCGTACGGCGATGCTGTTGGGCGCACTCGGCACGCTGCTGGGCTACCTGTCGTTGGCCTTCGCACCGCATGTGCTGATCGCCTATCTCGGCTTCGGCATGTGCAGCGGCATCGGCGCCGGCCTCGTCTACGCGACCAGCGTGAACATGGTCGGAAAGTGGTATCCGGAGCGCAAGGGCGGCAAGACGGGCTTCGTCAACGGCGGTTTCGCCTACGGGTCCGTGCCCTTCGTCTTCCTGTTCACGTCGTACATGGATCTGAGCAACTACAAGGGCGTGCTGATCGCGGTCGGCCTGCTCTGCTGCTCCGTCGTCGCCGTCGCCGGCTGGTTCTTCAAGGACCCGCCCAAGGGGTGGTGGCCCGCGGACGTGGACCCGCTGAAGGCGTCGGACGACCCGAAGATCCGGCGGGCGCTGGAGAAGAACCCGCCGGCGGTGAAGCAGTACACCCCCAAGGAGGCCGCCCGTACCCCCGTGCTCTGGATGATGTGGTTCTGTCTGCTGTGCACGGCCGGGATCAACATCTTCGGCATCGCCTTCCAGGTGCCGTTCGGCAAGGACATGGGCTTCGCGGGCGGAATCGTGGCCACGGCGATGTCCCTGAAGGCCATCGTCAACGGCACGGGGCGCGGCGTCATCGGCTGGATATCCGACCGCGTCGGCCGGCGCCACACACTGATCATCGTGTGTCTGGTGCTGGGCTCCGCCCAGTTCGGTGTGCTGGTCTCCGGCCAGATGGGCAGCATGCCGTTCTTCCTGTTCTGCTCCATGGTCTCCGGTTTCGGCGGCGGCGCGATCTTCCCGCTGTTCGCGGCCATGACAGCTGACTACTTCGGCGAGAACAACAACGCCTCCAACTACGGAATGGTCTACAGCTCGAAGTTGATCTCGGGCCTTGTGGGCTCCGGTATGGGCGCGGTCGTCGTCGGCGCGTGGGACTACCACGGCGCCTTCGTTCTCGCCGGATCCATCGGGCTGGCATCCGCAGTACTGGCCCTGTTCCTCAAGGCTCCCGGCCGACCGCAGGCCCGGAGCATCGTTCCCAACCCGCACCCGCTTGGCGAGGAGATGGCGTAATGACGGCGGAACCCATCGCCGCGAAGGAAGCGTCGGACGAATCCGACGCCTCGAACCGCGCATACCGTGAAGTCACCGACTCCCGGGGTCGTGTCTACCGGATCGGCGAGACTGACCGGGACATCCTGGGCCACTCACGCAAGTTCATGGTGTATCTGCCGTGGATAGCCATGATGGCCATCAGCGTCTTCGAGTACGCGTACGGCTCCGCCGAGGACACCTTGTCCCACGCGCACGGCTGGACGCAGAGCAACACCTTCTGGATCCTGAGCGTCTGGGTCTTCTTCCAGGCCGGCATCGCCTTCCCCGCGGGCTGGCTGCGGGAGAAGGGCATCCTCACCGCCCGCAAGGCCATGTACGCCGGCTCGGGCATGTGCCTGATCGGCTTCCTCGCCCTCTCTCACCTGAGCAACGTCCTTCTCGCCATCCTGGGCTTCGGCGTCATCGGCGGCGTAGGGTCCGGCCTGGTGTACGCGACCTGCATCAACATGGTCGGCAAGTGGTTCCCCGAGCGCCGTGGCGCGAAGACAGGATTCGTCAACGGCGGATTCGCCTACGGCTCCCTGCCGTTCATCTTCATCTTCAACTACGCCTTCGACACGGCCAACTACCACCGCGTCCTGGACCTCATCGGCTGCTACGTGATGATCGTGGTGCTGGCCTCCGCGTTCTTCTTCAAGGACCCGCCGAAGAACTGGTGGCCCGCGGACGTCGACCCGCTGGCCTATGGCGGCACCGAGAAGGGTGCCGCCGCCCTGGCCAAGAACCCTCCCGCGGTGAAGCAGTACACGCCGAAGGAGGCCATCAGGACCGGCATGCTTCCGCTCATGTGGATCGCCCTCGTCATGACCGCGGGTGTGTCGATCTTCGGAATCTCCTTCCAGGTCGACTTCGCCAAGGAAGTGGGCTTCGGACCGCTGGTCGCAGCCTCGTCGATGGGCGTCATGGCCGTCATCAACGGCATCGGCCGCGGTGTGGTGGGCTGGCTGTCCGACACCTGGGGCCGCAAGCAGACCCTGGTGTTCGTCATCGTCGTCCTGGGTCTCGCCCAGTTCGGCGTGATCTGGGCCGGTGACATCCACAGCGAAGCCCTGTTCCTGTTCTTCGCCTTCCTCTCCGGGTTCGGCGGCGGGGCCTTCTATCCGATGTTCGCGGCTCTGACACCGGACTACTTCGGCGAGAACTACAACGCCACCAACTACGGTCTGGTGTACAGCGGCAAGCTGATCAGCGGCCTGTTCGGCGGCGGGCTCGGCTCGATGGTGGTCGCCGCCTGGGGCTACAACGGCGCCTACGCGCTGGCCGGCGGCGTCTCGATGGTGGCGGCGGCGATCGCGCTGCTGCTGAAGCAGCCGGGGCGGACGCGGGCGGACACGTCCGCTCCGCAGCCGCAACCGGTCGTCTGAGCAAGGGAGTCCTGACCAACGGATGAGGCGGGGCCGCCCCCCCCCCCGCGGGGGGGGGGGGGGGGCGCCACCCGGGGGGGGGGAGGGGGGGGGGGGCTTGTGGGGGGGGGCGGGTTTTTGTTA
>NZ_JBITGS010000007.1:56168-342376 GCF_044457265.1 Streptomyces sp. NPDC050564
CCCGCTTCGCCTCTAGTTGTGCTCGGCCATGGCGATGACCCTCGCCCGGTGGGGGGGCCCCCCCCCCCCCCGCGGGGGGGGGGGGCGGCCCGCCTCATCCGTTGGTCAGGACTGGTGGCGCTTCTTGCGGAGGGCCGCGAGATTGTCATAACCGATCTTCGCGTGCTTCAGCGACTGCCCCAGGTCGGTGGCGCTCGGAGCGTTGTCCTGCTCGACCATCGGGTTGTGGTAGTTCCGCGCGCCGACGCGTGAGAAGAACGTGGTGTAGTCGATGACACCGGTGCCGAACGGCACCATGTCGTACCCCATGCCGTTCGTGGTGTTGACGGTGCCGTCCTTGGCGTGGAAGAGCGGGTAGCGCTTGTTGTGGCGGACGACGAGCCCCGCGGGATCGAAGACGTTCTCCTGCGTGGAGCCGTCGTGGGCCGTGTACGTATGGAACTTGTACTGGGCCACGTGCGCCCAGAAGATGTCCATCTCCAGCCAGACCACCTTCGGGTCGGTGATCGTGAGGAAGTACTCCAGCTTGCGGATGCCGGAGCTGCGGGTGGGATGGCCCTGCGCGTCCAGCGGACCGCCGTCGAGCAGGAAGCCGTACGCCGCGTCGTGGTTGTGGGTGTACAGCTTGATGCCCTCACGGCGGGCGATCTCGCCGAGTGCGTTCCACTTGTCCGCGGCCACGTCCCAGTCGGCGCGGTAGGCGCTGCCGGTGGGGTCGCCACCGGTGCCCATGTGCGCCATGCCGAGGATGTTGGCGATCTCCAGGTGCTTCTTGAAGGTGTCCAGGTCGGCCGTCGTGAAGGGCCAGGACGGCGGTATGAAGCCGTGGTTGCCCTGGGCCCGCAGCCCGTACTCGTCGAGCCAGGAGCGCAGCAGCTTGGCACCCTCCACGGACTCCAGGTTCGCTCCGCCCGGGGCGTTGGCGTGCTGCCCGTATCCGGCGAACTCCACCTGGCGGTAGCCGAATCGCGAGAGCTGCTGGAAGACCTCGCGGAAACCGGAGGGCAGATCGGTGGCGAGCGGGTCGCGGCCCGTCGCGTCCCGGACGGTGTAGAGGATGATGCCGCGCTTGTCCGCGGGGACGAGAACGTCGCCGCCGTAGTCGTAGCCTCTGCCCTGGTCCTGGGCCAGGGCCGGTGAGGCGCCGAGGACGGGGGCGGCGATCGCGGCGGTCGCGGCGGCGGTGCAGGTGCTGAGGAAGCGGCGACGGCTGACGCCGAGAGTGCGACGCAGGGCGTCGCCGGTTACGGATTCGTCGTTGAACGCGGTCACGGTTTCTCTCTTTCGGATCGGTGTTCAGCGGTGGCGGGTGCCGGGAGGTCTGCTGCTCGTGCCCGGGTCGGAGGCCTGCCGAGCGCTCGCCGGACGCGTTGTCAGTGGCGTGTGTTTCACTTTCTGTAGTCGCTCGTCACGGCTTGTCAGACCTCGTCAGGTGAGGCCGGCCAGGTCGAGCAGCAGGGATTTCACTTCGGTGGCCGCGACGCGGCCGGTGACTGCGCGGGGGGTGGAGCAGATGATGAGCGGACCTTCGTCGTCGCTCAGGGGGAGGCGGCCGTGGCTGCCGCGAATAGGTGAGGGGTCCAGGGGCACGACCGCCATGCGGTAGCGCATGCCGAGCTTCTTGCGGGCCAGAGCCGTGGCCGCCTTCACCTTGACGTAGGGGTCGAGGGGATCCATGAAGAGTTCGACCGGGTCGTAGCCGGGTTTGCGGTGGATCTCGACGAGCTGCGCGAAGTCGGGCGCGTGGGCGTCGTCGAGCCAGTAGTAGTACGTGAACCAGGCGTCCGGCTCCGCGACGGCGACGAGTTCGCCGGAGCGCGGATGGTCGAGGTGATGGATCTTCTTGCCCTCGTCGTCGAGGAGTTGCTCGATGCCGGGCAGGTCGGCGAGCGCCGCCTTCGTGGTCTCCAGGTCCTCGGGCCGTCGCACATAGACATGGGCGATCTGGTGGTCGGCGACCGCGAAGGCACGGGAGGCCATCGGATCGAGGTACTCCATGCCGTCCTGCGTGTGCACTTCGAGGAGTCCGGCGCGGCGCAGGGCGCGGTTGATGTCGACGGGGCGGTCCGCGCGCGTGATGCCGTACTCGGACAGCGCGACGACGGTACGGCCTTCGGCCCTGGCGTCGTCGAGGAGCGGAGCCATGGCCGTGTCGAGGTCCGCGGCCGCCTGGAGGGAGCGCGGGTCGTCGGGGCCGAAGCGCTGCAGGTCGTAGTCGAGGTGAGGGAGGTAGCAGAGGGTCAGGTCCGGCCGGCGGGTGCGGTTGATGTGGCGGGTCGCGTCGATGATCCAGCGGCTGGAGACGAGGTCGGCACCGGGACCCCAGAAGTGGAAGAGGGGGAACGTGCCCAATTCCTCGGTGAGTTCGTCGTGCAGGGCCGGGGGCCGGGTGTAGCAGTCGGGTTCCTTGCGGCCGTCGGCGTAGTAGACGGGACGGGGAGTGACGGTGATGTCGGTGTCGGCGCCCATGGCGTACCACCAGCAGATATTGGCGACCGTGTAGCCGGGGTGCGCGCGCCGCGCGGCGTCCCACAGCTTGTCTCCGGACACCAGGCCGTTGTGCTGACGCCACAGGAGTACGTCGCCGAGCTCGCGGAAGTACCAGCCGTTGCCGACGATGCCGTGCTCGGCGGGGTGGGTGCCGGTGAGGAAGGTGGACTGGGCCGCGCAGGTGACGGCGGGCAGGACGGTGCCGAGCGGCGCACGGGAGCCGGACTGGCCGAGGGCCTTGAGGTGCGGCATGTGGTCGAGGAGACGGGGGGTGAGGCCTACGACGTCCAGGACGAGGAGAGGGGTGGGACGGGGTTGCTCGGCGGCGTGCTCGGGCTGGGCTGTCGGGGCCGATGGCTGGTTCACGGCAGCTCCTTGAGGCCGAGGTCGGTCAACAGGTCCCGGGCGAGCGTGAGTTCGGCGGCGATGCCGTCGGCGAGCTGGGCGCGGGCGCGGGGGCGCAGCTCTGGCGGGAGGGCCTGCCAGGTGTAGGTCTCGACCTCCAGGTGGCGGGTGAGCGGGTGCGGGCCGCCGACGAGGTGGGCGAGCGCGGCCCGGAGTACGGGGAGTGTGGAAGTGAGGGGCGCGGCGGGGGCCGCGTGCAGCGGGACGTGGAAGTGGGCGCGCCATGGGGAGGCGTCGGGCAGGGCGTCCCCCGCCAGGGCTTCGCCGAGATCGTCGGTGCCACGCAGGCCGGCGGATGTCCGGTTGCGGGTCTGGTGCAGGAAGCGGGGTTCGTCGAAGGCGGCGAGGGCGGTGCGGACTTCGGGGAGATGGGGGTGTTCGGCGTGCAGGGCGGCTGAGAGCTGCGATTTGACGACGGGGACGCGGGCCTGCGCGAGCGCGTCCAGGGCGTGGTGCGGGTCTTCGAAGGAGGTGGCGAGGTGGCAGGTGTCGACACAGATGCCGATGCGGTCGTGGCCGATCGCGGTGAGCGGGGCGAGGGCGTCGGTGGTGGTCTCGACAATGCAGCCGGGTTCCGGCTCGATGCCGACGCGGATGGAGCGGCCGGTGAGTTCGTGCAGGGCGTCCAGGCGTTCGGCCAGCGTGCTCAGTGCGGTGTGGGCGGTCGCCGCCCGCTCGCCGTCGTACGCCGTGCGCCAGGCGAGGGGCAGTGTGGAGATGCTGCCCTCGGTGACGTCGTCGGGAAGGAGCTGGGCGAGGACGCGCGCCAGGGAGGTCGTGTGGGCGAGCCGCTCCGGGTCTGCCCAGTCCGGCTTGTAGACGCGGTACTTGACCTCTTCGGCGCCGAAGCCTTCGTACGGGAAGCCGTTGAGGGTGACCACCTCGAGGCCACGGCGGTCGAGTTCGGTGCGCAGGCCGCGCAGCGCGGACGGGTCGCCGACCAGGGTGCGAGCGGCGTCCTTGGCGAGCCACAGTCCGATGCCGAGGCGGTCTCGTCCCAGGCGTCGGCGGACGGGTTCGCAGTGGTCGCGGAGCTGGGCGAGGACGCCGTCGAGAGTCTCGGCCGGGTGGACGTTGGTGCAATAGGCGAGGTGGACGGTGGAGCCGTCGGGGTGGCGGAAACGCATGGCTCACTCCCCGCCGCGGAGGATGGTGTTGCCTTCGTGGGTCGCGTCGGTGCCGGTCACGTCGAGAGACAGCCGTCCGCTGAGCCCGTAGAAGGCCACGGGGTTGCGCCACAGCACCCGGTCGACCTCGTCGTCGGTGAACCCAGCCTTCAGCAGGGCCTCTCCCACCAGACGGGTCTTGAGAGGATCGCTTCTCCCCCAGTCCGCGGCCGAGTTGACGAGCACCTGCTCCGGCCCGTACTCCCGCAGGACCGCGACCATCCGCTCCTCGTCCATCTTGGTGTCCGGATAGACGGAGAAGCCCAGCCAGCAGCCGCTGTCCTTGGCCTCCTTGACGGTGGTCTCGTTGAGGTGGTCGACGAGGACCCGCTCCGGGGACAGTGCGGACTCACGGACGGCGTCCAGTGTGCGGCGCAGGCCGGCCAGTTTGTCGCGGTGCGGGGTGTGGACGAGCGCGGGCAGCCCGTGATCGGCGGCGAGCTGCAGCTGGGCGGCGAGCGCGATGTCCTCGGCGGGGGTCATCGAGTCGAAGCCGATCTCGCCCACGGCCACGACCTGGTCCTTGACGAGATAGCGGGGCAACTCGTCGAGGACCGGGACGCAGCGGGGGTCGTTCGCTTCCTTGGGATTCAGGGCGAGCGTGCAGTGATGGGCGATGCCGTACTGGGCGGCGCGGAAGGGTTCCCAGCCGAGAAGCGAGTCGAAGTAGTCGAGGAAGGAGGCGGGTGAGGTGCGGGGCTGGCCGAGCCAGAAGGAGGGCTCGACGACGGCGCGGACGCCCGCGGCGTGCATGGCCTCGTAGTCGTCGGTGGTCCGTGACGTCATATGGATGTGGGGGTCGAAGATGCGCATCAGGACTCCTTGCCGGAGGTGCCGGACGTGCCGGGGGCGCCGGGGCTTCGGGACGTGCCGGGGCGGCCGGACGTGCCGGGGCGGCCGGACGTGCCGGTGGGGGTGGCCGTGGCCTCGGTCAGGGCCAGGACGCGGTACAGGTCCTCGGGTACGGGACGGCCCGCGGCGGCGCGTTCGTCGGCGTAGTCGCCGAGCATGCGGGCGAGCTCGGCGTCGGCGTGGGCGCGCCCGGGCAGCTCGGCCACCTCGTCGACGGGGACGCCGGTGAAAAGGCACTTCAGGACGGCGTGGCGCCAGTTGTGGGGGTCCAGGTGCAGGGCCGCGTACGGGCCGACGGCGGCTGCGACGAGTCGGGTGTCGTTGGTGCGCAGGGCGTCCTCGACGAGAGGCAGCGCGTCGGGTCCTGGCACGAGGTGCGGCAGGGCGTGCAGGACGGCTCGCCGTTCGGCGGCGGTGCCCTGGCGGTAGACGCGGGCGAGGGCTTCCTGATCGGCGCGGGCGGCGTGCAGGAGGAGTACGCGGGCGGCGTCGGCGTACTCGGGCCCGCACCGGCGCCCGGCCTCGGCGATCCGCAACTCCCAGACGGAGATGGGGCCGTGGGTGCCCGGGTGGGCCGCCGCCTCGTCGAGGGCCTGGTCGAGCCAGGCGCGAGCCGCTCCGCCGAGATGGGTGTTCAGGCGGGCACGCAGCGCGGCGAGGCCGGGCTGGGCGCGATGGCCGGCCTGGCGTCGGGTGCCATGGACGTCGTGGCTGCCCTGGCTGTGCTGGGCTCGGTGCGGGTCGTTCACGGGGTTCTCCCTTCGGGGCCCTCGGGGATCGCCCGGGCCGCGCGGTGGAGGAACGGAAGGGACTGTGCGGCGAAGTGGGGGCCCGCATGGGAGTGGCGGGGCAGTTCGACGACGGTCAGGGCCTGGTAGCCGGTGGTGGCCAGGGCTTCGAGTACGGGCGGGAAGTCGATCTCCCCGTCCCCGAACGGGAGGTGCTCATGGATGCCGCGACGCATGTCCTCGATCTGGACGTGACGCAGCCATGGGGCGGCGGCGCGTACGCAATCGGCGGGAGGCAGGGGTTCGAGGCACTGGCAGTGGCCGATGTCGAGGGTGAGTCCGAGGGCGGCCGGGTCGCCGAGTGTTCGGCGCAGGCGGTGGAAGTCGGCGAGGGTGGCGAGGAGGTGGCCGGGTTCGGGCTCGACGGCGAGGGGGACGCCGGCGCGGGTGGCGGCGTCCAGCACGGGGCCGAGTGCCTCGGCCAGCCGCTTCCACGCGGTGTCCTCGTCCGTGCCGACCGGGGTGACTCCGCTGAAGCAGTGCACGGCGTGGGCGCCGAGGTCGGCGGCGACCTGGACGGCCCGGAGGAGCAGGCCGACGCGGCGCGCGCGGTCGTCCGGGGCGGGGTCGAGGAGCGAAGGGCCGTGTTTGCGCCGTGGGTCGAGGACATAGCGGGCACCGGTCTCGACCGTGACACCCAGACCGAGCGCCGCCAGCCTGCCGGCCACCTTCCCGGTGCGGGCTGCCAGGTCCGGGGCGAGCGGATCCAGGTGCATGTGGTCGAGGGTCAGACCTACGCCGTCGTAGCCGAGGTCGGCGAGGAGTGCGAGGGTGTCGTCGAGTCGGAGGTCGGTGAGGCCGTTGGTGCCATAGCCGAAGCGGAGGGGCCCGGGGGCTGTGGCGGGGCGCGTGTGGGCGGCTGTGCGTGGGCTCGGAATCATGTGACGCTCACCTTCCTCGCGAACGTGCGGGCGGCTGGGGCTAGCGCGGCGGTCAGCAAGGCGGTGACGGGGGCGCCCGCGCGGGCGGCGAGGGTGGCCTGGAGCGGGATCATGGCGCGGATACCGCCGCCGACGGCTCGTTGGGTGAGCGGGGGTGAGGGGTTCAGGGCGGCGTGGAAGAGCGGGTGGGCGGAGGTCGCCGCGTAAGCGAGGGTGAGGGCTGCGCGCAGCGTGTCCGACACGGGGTCCCGGAAGGGGCCGGGGGCAGGAGCGGCGCCGCGTGCTGGGCCGAGTCTCACGCCGGAGCCCACGCCCGCCTTGCCGGTACCGGTGCCCACGCCCATGCCCGTCGAGGTGTCAACACGCCCTGTTTGCATGGCTGTTGGGACGTCGGCAGCGCACCGGCCCGTGTCTGCCCGACCGTTCGCCAGCCCCCAGGCCAGCGCACCCGTCGTGGCCAGCGCGGCCAGCGGTGCCACTGGCGAACCGCCCTGCGTCTCGCCGCGGGACACCGTCGTCACCGCGAGGGTGTGGACGGCCAGGGTGAGGGCAGAGGGGAGGGCGCAGCGGGCGGGGCGAGAACCGACCATCGCGCGGCGGGTCACGTCCCGGCCCGGGGCGGCCCGTCCGGTGGCCGCCAGGCGCAGGTGCCGGTCCCGGCTGTGAGCGGTATCAGCGGTCGCCGCGGCGCCGAGGAGTACGTCCAGGCCGCGCGCAGTGGCCATCGCGACAGATCCGGCGGGGGTTCGTTTGAGCGTGAGGTCGTACGCCCAGACGGTGGCCGCAAGGGGCGCGGCGACCGCGAGGGAGGAACGGCCCGCGCGGGCCGCCAGGGCGAGGCCCGCCGCGGTCAGGGCTCCGGCCGCAGCGAGTGCCGAAGCCGGGCGTATGCGGCCGGAGGGCAGCGGACGATGCGGGCGTTCCACGGCGTCCTCGGCTCGGTCGGCCCAGTCGTTCAGTGCCATGCCCGCCTCGTACAGGCAGAGGGAGGAACCGATGGCGAGCAGCGTGCGGGAGTTCGGGCGGGCGCCTACGGCGGCGGCCCCCGCGAGAGCGTCTCCGGGGACGGTGAACAGGGCGGGCAGCCGCAGAAGCTCAGCCCAGGCCCAGGCTTTCGCCCGCGCCCTCGGGCCCAACCTGGCCGACGCGCTCACCCTGACCGACCCGGCCGACCCAGTCGCCCCGGGCACCCCGGCCGACGCGCTCGCCCCAGCCAACCTGGCCGACCCACTCGCCCCGGCCGACGCGCTCGCCCCGGCCACCCCGACCAGCGCGCTCCCCTTGGCCAACCCGGCCACCTCGCTCGCCACAGTCGACACAGCCGACGAGACCCCCGCAACCGCCCCAGTCCTCCACAACCTCACCGGCCCTCCCCAACAAGTCCCCGAAGGCGTCCCGCGAACCCCGCCAGTGCCGCGTACTGCTCGCCCAGGGCCGAGGGGCCCTCCCCCATCGGGTCCTTGAAGTAGAAGCCGAGTTCGCTCAGCGGGCCGGTGAGGCCGGTCTCGTGGGCGCGGGTCGCCAGGCGGGCGAGGTCGAGGACGAGTGGGGCCGCGAGTGCGGAGTCGCAGCCCTGCCAGGTGGTCTGGAGAATCATGCGCGTGCCGAGGAAGCCGTCGAAGGCGATGTGATCCCAGGCGGTCTTCCAGTCGCCCAGGGAAGGTACGTCGTCGATGTGGGTCTCGCCCTCGGGGGCCGCGCCCAGGGTGTCCGCGAGTACGCGCTCCTTGCCGGCGTTCTTCGCCGCGGCGGCTGCCGGGTCGGCGAGGGCGGCTCCGTCGCCGCCGCCCAGGAGATTGGTGCCGGACCAGGCACGAACCGTCAGCGCGCGCTGGGCGAACATCGGACCGAGCACCGACCGGAGCAGTGTCTGGCCGGTCTTGCCGTCGCGCCCCGCGTAGGGCAGCCCGCTGGACTCGGCCAAGGTCGCAAGGGCCGGGTGGTGCAGGCCCGTGGAGGGGGTGAAGTTCACGTACGGACAGCCCGCCCGCAGCGCCGCTGCCGCGTACAGCGAGCTGGGAGGAAGCACGGTCCCGGCGGGAGCCGGCTCCGTGGAGGCCACGTTCACCACCACCGCCCGGGTCAGGCCACAGCGGCGTACGAAGTCCCGTATGTCCGTGGCGAAGGCGTCCACGAGGTCGGCCTGGTCGCGGGTGTCGCCGGGGACGGGCCCACCCGGGCGGATCTCCCGGTCGGCTGCTTCCAGTTCGGCCGCGATCGCCGAGGGGAGGCCGTGCGGGAGCACGCCAGCGGCGACCAGGGCCTCCGCCCGCTTCGGGAGCGGACATCCCACCGTGTCGTGGCCGCCGAAGACGAGGGACGACAGCGCGGGCAGGTCGCAGTCGGCGAAGAGATCGGTCTCGGTGACCATGCCTGTGGGGACGTGCAGCCCGGCGGTGACGGCCGCGCAGCCCGCGATGACGGTGGTGGCGACGGAGCCGCGTGCTCCGATCAACCACACCCCCACCCGGGAATCGGAAAGGGACGCGGACATGGGCAGCCTCCTTGTCGTACGTCAGTCAGGAGATTCATCAGCCGGGAGTTGCACCAGCCGGGAGATTCGTCTCCCGGGAGGGGCGAGACGGCGGGCGGGGGTACGGCGCCTCCCGCCCGCCGCCGCTCAGTCGCCCGGCGAAGCCCGGTACGCCATGGGCTTCGAGGGCAGTTCCTTGATCCGCACGTCGCGGAAGGACACCTCGTCGTCGGCTCCGTGGTTCTGGATGCCGACGTGCCCGTCGCGCAGGCTCCGTGCCGGATCGGTGTTGGTGAAATCGTTGATCTTCACGCCGTTGAGCCAGACGCGGAGCCGTTCGCCCTCCACGCGGATCTCGTACGTGTTCCACTCCCCCGGCGGGTTCAGCGCCCGGTCGCGCTTGTCGATGTCGGCGGACTGGAAGCTGTACACGGCCCCCGTGGTGCGATCGGGGGTGTCGGTCGCGTCGATCTGGATCTCGTAGCCGTTGTTCACGGCCGACCAGGGGTCGTCGGAGGCCGGGAAGCCCACGAAGACACCGGAGTTGTCGTCCCCGGCCACCTTCCAGTCCAGCTTCAGCGAGTACGAGCCGAAGCCCGCGGCGGAACCGGAGTCCGCAGCGGAGCCGGAGCCCGAGCCGGCGTACCAGAGCATCCCCAGACCGCCGTTCGACGTCAGCGTGCCGTCGTCCGACAGCGAGAACGAACCCGGTCCCGCCTGTTTCCACGCAGCCAGCGACTCGGCCGTGCCGTCGAAGAGCGGCCGGTAGCCGTTCTCCGGGCGGCAGTCGGCCTGTGCGTCACCGATGGCGTACCGGATGCCGCCCAACAGGTGCTTGCGGAAGGCCGGTTCGGCGTAGGACTCCTTGGTGTGGCCGCCCCCGGTGTAGAAGGCGCGGCCGCCCCGGTACTCCTGGCACCAGGCGATCGGATGGTCGCCGCTCATCGTGCCGCCGGTGTAAGACGACTCGTCGAGCGAGGCCAGGACGTGGGCCCGGTCTCGTGGATTGGAGCGGTAGTTGTACCACTCGTCCGTGCGGTCCCAGGCCTTCGGCAGCTCCGAGGTCGCCGGGTGCGCCCGGTCCTCGACGTCGACCGTCGCGGGCTGGATCGCGGGGTGCGACTGGAAGTACGCGCCCGCGAGACCGCCGTAGAAGGCCCAGTCGTACTCGGTGTCGGCGGCCGCGTGGATGCCCACATAGCCGCCGCCCCGCTTGATGTACCGCTCGAAGGCGGTCTGTTGGGTGTCGTCGAGGACGTCACCGGTGGTGGAAAGGAACACCACGGCGTCGTAGCGGGCGAGGTTCTTCGGGGTGAAAGCGCCCGCGTCCTCGGTGGCGTCGACCGCGAAACCGCCGGTCGCCCCCAACTCACGTACGGCCGCGATCCCTTCCGGGATCGAGTCGTGCCGGAAGCCGGCGGTCTTGGAGAAGACCAGGACCCGGCTCTCGTCGGCTCCCTTGGAGGCCGCCGGTCCCGACACACAGCCGATGAGCAGAGCGGCCGCGGCGCCCACCGTCAGCATCTGCGCTGATGTGCGCATGCCCGTCACACCTCCCGTCAGCTCGTGGTGAAGGTGAAGTCGTCCACGTCGTAGAGCGCGCCTGTTCCGCTCCCCTTGAAGACGAGGTAGAGCGTGGTCGTGCCGCGCGGCGCACCGGAGAGATCCGCGCTCACGTCCTGGAAGGTGTCCCAGCCCCCGGTCACCGGCACGGTCGCGGTGCCCAGCAGCCGGCCGGTCGAGGAGCCCGCGCGGACCTCGAGGGTGCCGCCCGATCCGGCGGACGCGATGCGCGCCGTGATCTTCGTGGCATTGCTCAGGACGTACGGCTCGAACGAGATCCAGTCGCCGTTGTTGATGTCGCCGACCGTCTTGCCGCCGTGCGCGGTGGCCTTCGTCTGGACCGTGATGCCCGAGGCGTTGCCGTAGTGCTCGGCCTGGCGGTGCCTGGGCTGGGCGACGTGCTGGTCGTGGCTGGTCAGCGCGGCCTGGCCGCCGCCACCGCCGTCGGTGTACTCGGCGTCGAAGACTCCGAAGATGTTCGCGTCCTCGTCATGACCGCTGCCCGCCCCGGTGTTGATGGTGCCTGAGCAGCCGTTGGCGGAGGTCAGCAGGTGGCCGTGGCTGTCGTGGCCGAGGATGAAGTTGACCTTCACCTTGGAGCAGTCGATCGTCGGGTCCTCCGGGTCGGTCACCTTCACCTTGAAGGGCACGGTGTCCCCGAAGCTGAACAGCTGGCCGTCCCCCGGAAGTTCGAGCGTCACCTTCGGGGCGGTGTTGCCGACCACGACCTGCACGCTCGCGCTGCCGGTGCGCCCGCTCGCGTCCTTGGCCGTCACGGTCGCCGTGTACGTGCCGTTCTTCTTGTACTTGTACGTCGGGTTCGCCGCTGTCGACTTGCCGCCGTCGCCGAAGTCCCAGCTGTAGGTGAGGGCGTCACCGTCGGCGTCGGAGGAGCCGACGGAGGAGAAGCGGACCCTGAGCGGAGCCTGTCCCGAGGTGTGGTCGGCCGCGGCCTGGGCGACGGGGGAATGGCCGTCGGTGGCGTTCTCGATGCGGTAGAGGCCCGAGTTCTCGTCGCCGCCGAACCAGGCGGTGCCGTAGTCGAGGACGTACAGCGCTCCGTCCGGTCCGAACGCCATGTCCATCACCTGGGTGCCCGTCCACGGGACGGAGTTGATGGACTGGACGGTGCCGCTGCCGTCCGACACGATCCGCTTGATCCAGCGGCGGCCGAACTCTCCGGCGAAGAAGTTCCCGTCGTACGCCTGCGGGAACTTCACCGGCGAGTCGAGGGAGGCGTCGTAGTGGTAGACCGGGCCGCCCATCGGGGACTCGGAGCCGTTGCCGAACTCCGGGACGGACGCCCCGTCGTACGGGATCCAGGCGGGCTGGGCCGGCGGCAGGTCGGTGAGACCGGTGTTGTGGGGCGAGTTGTTCTTGGGCGCGTTGCAGTCGAAGCTCGCGCCGGAGGCCTTCGTGGCGAAGTCGTAGTCCACGTAGGCGTCGTTCTTGCCCGTGCAGTACGGCCAGCCGAAGTTGCCGGCGCCGGTCACGCGGGCGAACTCGACCTGGCCGCCGGGGCCGCGTGCCGGGTCGGCCGCGCCCGCGTCCGGGCCGTAGTCACCGACGTAGACGATGCCCGTGGCCTTGTCGACGCTGAAGCGGAACGGGTTGCGGAAGCCCATCGCGTAGATCTCGGGGCGGGTCTTGTCCGTGCCGGGCGGGAAGAGGTTGCCGTCGGGTATGGAGTACGAGCCGTCGGCGTTCACCTTGATGCGCAGGATCTTGCCACGCAGGTCATTGGTGTTGCCGGCCGAACGCTGGGCGTCGAAGGCCGGGTTGCGGTCGGCGCGCTCGTCGATGGGGGTGAAGCCGTCCGACTGGAAGGGGTTGGAGTCGTCCCCGGTGGAGAGGTAGAGGTTCCCCGCCGCGTCAAAGTCGATGTCGCCGCCGACGTGGCAGCAGATGCCGCGCGAGGTCTGTACGTCGAGGATCTTCTTCTCGCTGGCGTTGTCCAGCGTGCCGTCGGCCTTGAGAACGAACCGCGAGAGGCGGTTGACGCCGTCGAAGGGCGCGAAGTCGGCGGCGGTGCCGGTCTCCGGGGCGTCGCCCGCCGGGGTGTTCAGGGGCGGCGCGTAGTAGAGGTAGATGTAGCGGTTGGTGCTGAAGTCGGGGTCGATGCCTACGCCTTGCAGGCCTTCCTCGTCGTGCGAGTACACGTCGAGCTTGCCCGCGATCCTGGTGTTGCCCGCCGCATCGGTGAGGCGGAGTTCGCCGTCGCGTGAGGTGTGCAGAACCGAGCGGTCGGGAAGCACGGCGAGCGACATGGGCTCGCCGACCTCGGGCTCGCCCTTGGCGAGAGTGACTTGCTGGAAGTCCTCTGCCGCAACCGCGCTCTTCGGCTCGGCGACGGCTGCGCCGGCCTGAGGTGCGGTGAGGGTGAGGGAAGCGGCCGCGAGCAGCGCGCCGCTCAGCAGGGCGAGTGCCCCGCGCAGTCTTGGACGTCTCGAGTGGCTGGTGTTCTTCCTGTTGCTGGCGTTCGGGTGCACGAAATGCCTCCATGAAGGGGCTGGTCGTACTGGGCGGGTGCGATACGCCGGGGTGCGCCGTCACCCCGGAAGCGATGAACTCTCCGACGGGGCCTAGTCGTTGCCGCCGAATGCCGCGTCGAACGATGCCGACGGCGGCTCGAAGTCGTATGTCTTGAGGCGGGTCAGGGCCTCGGGTGCGCCCTGCAACCGGTCCATGCCGGCGTCCTCCCACTCGACCGAGATGGGGCCCGCGTAGTCGATGGACCGCAGCATGCGGAAGACGTCTTCCCAGGGGACGTCGCCGTGGCCCGCGGAGACGAAGTCCCAGCCGCGACGCGGATCGCCCCAGGGCAGGTGCGAGCCGAGGCGGCCGTTGCGTCCGTCGAGCCGCTTGCGGGCTTCCTTGCAGTCCACGTGGTAGATCCGGTCACGGAAGTCGTAGAGGAAGCCGACCGGGTCGAGGTCCTGCCACACGAAGTGCGACGGGTCGAAGTTGAGGCCGAAGGCCTGGCGGTGGCCGACTGCCGCCAGCGCCTTGTGCGTGGTCCAGTAGTCGTACGCGATCTCGCTGGGGTGGACCTCGTGCGCGAACCGCACGCCCTGCGCGTCGAAGACGTCCAGGATCGGGTTCCAGCGCGTCGCGAAGTCCTCGTAGCCGCGCTCGATCATCGACTCGGAGGCGGGCGGGAACATCGCGACCAGGTGCCAGATCGCCGAGCCGGTGAAACCGATGACGGTGTCGACGCCGAAGGCCGCCGCCGCGCGGGCGGTGTCGGCGATCTCTGCGGCGGCCCGCTGCCGTACGCCCTCGGGCTCGCCGTCTCCCCAGATCCGGGCCGGCAGGATGGCCTGGTGGCGCTCGTCGATGATGGCGTCGCAGACGGCCTGGCCGACGAGGTGGTTGGAGATCGCCCAGCACTTGAGGCCGTACTTGTCGAGGAGCGCGTGCCTGGAGTCGATGTACGCCGGGTCGGCGAGCGCCTTGTCGACCTCGAAGTGGTCGCCCCAGCAGGCGAGTTCGAGTCCGTCGTAGCCGAAGTCGCGGGCGAGGCGGCAGACCTCTTCGAGGGGCAGGTCGGCCCACTGGCCGGTGAAGAGCGTGAAGTTGCGCGGCATTCCCATGGCCTCCTCAGACCGCGATGGGTGTGTAGACGGAGTTCTTCTCGGCGCTCTCCTCCACCGCCGCCAGCACGCGCTGCACCTGCAGCCCGTCGGCGAAGGACGGCACCGGCGGGCGGGCGGCCGCGATGGCGTGCACGAGGTCGCGGGCCTGGTGCACGAACGTGTGCTCGTAGCCGAGGCCGTGGCCCGGCGGCCACCAGGCGTCCAGGTAGGGGTGGTCGGGCTCGGTGACGAGGATGCGTCGGAAACCCGCGTGCGCGCCGGGCTCGGTGTGGTCGTGGTACGAGAGCTCGTTCAGCCGTTCCAGGTCGAAGGCCAACGAGCCGCGCTCGCCGTTGAGTTCGATGCGCAGGGAGTTCTTGCGCCCGGTCGCGAAGCGGGAGGCCTCGAAGGAGGCGAGGGCGCCGGAGGCGAAGCGGGCGCTGAAGAGCGCCGCGTCGTCGACGGTGACGACGCCCGAGCCAGGGCGGGAGCCGGAAGCAGAACCGGAGTCCGAGCCGGAGCCGGCGTCCGTGCCGCCCGTCTCCGACACGGCGGACAGCCCGCTCGACGCACCACCGGGCAGCGGCCGCTCCCGTACGAACGTCTCGGTGAGCGCCGAGACCCCGACGAGCGGCTCCCCCGCCAGATACTGCGCGAGGTCGACGATGTGCGCGCCGAGGTCGCCGAGCGCGCCCGATCCCGCGAATTCCTTGCGCAGGCGCCAGGTCAGCGGGAACTGCGGGTCGACCAGCCAGTCCTGAAGGTACGTCACTCGGACGTGCCGCAGGGTGCCCAGGCGCCCCTCGGCGACCATCCGCCGGGCGAGCGACGTGGCGGGCACCCGCCTGTAGTTGAATCCGACCATGGCCAACTGGCCGCGTGCGAAGGCCTCTTCGGCCGCTGTCGCCATCGCGACGGCCTCCTCGACCGTGTTCGCGAGGGGCTTCTCGCACAGCACGTGCTTGCCCGCGGCCAGGGCGGCGACGGCGATCTGCGCGTGACTGTCGCCGGGGGTGCAGATGTCGACGAGGTCGACGTCGTCGCGGGCGATCAGGGCGCGCCAGTCGGTCTCGGCCGCCGCCCAGCCGTGCCGGTCCGCCATCGCTCGCACGGCCTGTCCGTCACGGCCGCAGACGGCGGCGAGGACCGGACGGCGCGGCAGGTCGAAGACGTGGCCCACGGTGCGCCAGCCCTGTGAGTGGGCGGCGCCCATGAAGGCGTAACCGACCATGCCCACGCCCAATGGCGGCTTCTCGGCCTCGTCGCCCTGGTGCGGCTGTCCCATGCGGATGTCCTCCTCGTCGTCGTGGCGCGGTGGGGGGTGGGGCCTGACCCCGGGTGACCTGGTCCGATGGAAGCTGGTCCGCCGGACAGGCCCCTGGGGCAGGGCGCATCACTTGAAGCCGGTGGCCATGTACTGCTGGACGTTGTCCTTGTCGACGACGGCCGAGTAGAGGGTGAGCGACGCCGGGATCTCGAACTCGGCGAGGCCGCCGATGCCCTTGCCCTGGCCGAGCGCGCGGGCGAGGTCGATCGCCGAGGCGGCCATGGTCGGCGGGTACAGGACGGTGGCCTTCAGGACGCTGTTGTCCGCGTCGATGGCCTGGAAGGCGGAGAGCGCGCCGGCGCCGCCGACCATCAGGAAGTCGTCGCGTCCGGCCTGCTTGATGGCGCGCAGGGCGCCCACGCCCTGGTCGTCGTCGTGGTTCCACAGTGCGTCGAACTTCGACTGGGCCTGCAGGAGTTGGGCCATCTTGGCCTGGCCGGACTCGACGGTGAACTCGGCGGCCTGCCGGGCGACCTTCTTGACGTTCGGATAGTTCTTCAGGGCTGCGTCGAAGCCCTGGGTGCGCTGCTTGGTGAGCTCCAGGTTGTCGAGCCCGGCGAGTTCGATGACGCGGGCGTTCTTCTTGTCCTTGAGCTTCTCGCCGATGTAGTGGCCGGCGCTGAGGCCCATGCCGTAGTTGTCCCCGCCGATCCAACAGCGGTACGCCTGCGGCGAGTTGAAGATCCGGTCCAGGTTGACCACGGGGATTCCCGCCCGCATCGCCTTGAGCCCGACCTGGGTGAGCGCCGCGCCGTCGGCGGGCAGGACGACGAGGACGTCGACCTTCTTGTTGATCAGCGTCTCGATCTGGCCGATCTGCGCGGCCGTGTCGTTGGAGCCCTCGGTGATCTCCAGGGTGACGTCCGAGTACTTCTTGGCCCGGCTCTTGGCGTTGTCGTTGATCGCGTTGAGCCAGCCGTGGTCGGCCTGTGGGCCGGCGAAGCCGATGGTGACGTGCTTGCCGGGCTTGTCGTCGGCGGCCGGCCGGCTGTTCGCGGCCGTCTTCTCGTCCTTGGTGTCATTGCTGGTGCAGCCGACGAGGAGGGCACCGGCCGAGACGGCGGCGGTCCCGAAGAGCAGTCCTCTGCGGCTCGTGAGGCTCGTGGGTTCTGGCATGGCGGTGGACCCTTCCCGTGTCAGGTCGTGCTTGCTGTGCGCCGCTGGACCAGGACCGCGGCGACGATGATCGCGCCCTTGGCGATCTGCTGGACGTCGCTCTGGAGGTTGTTCAGCGCGAAGATGTTGGTGATCGTCGTGAAGATCAGGACACCGAGCACCGAGCCGGTGATGGTGCCGCGCCCCCCGCTGAGCAGGGTGCCGCCGATGATCGCGGCCGCGATGGCGTCGAGTTCGTACAGGTTGCCGTTGGTGTTCTGACCCGAGCCGGACAGGATGATCAGCAGGAAGGCGGCGATGCCGCAGCACAGTCCGGAGAGCAGGTAGAGGTACAGCCGCTGGCGTCGTACGTCGATGCCGGCGAGCCGTGCCGCTTCCGCGTTGCCGCCGACGGCGACCGTGCGCCGCCCGAAGGTGGTGCGGTTGAGGATCAGCCAGCCGATGACCGTGACGACGGCGAAGACGAGTACCAGGGGCGGTATGCCGAGCACGTACGAGTCGCGCTCGCCGAGTTTCAGGATCCCGTCGATGGTGACGATCTGCGTCTTGCCGTCCGTGATCTGGAGGGCCAGGCCGCGGGCCGAGGCGAGCATGGCGAGCGTCGCGATGAAGGGGACCATCCCGCCGTACGCGATGAGCAGTCCGTTGACCAGGCCGCAGCCCACGCCGACGAGCACCGCGGTGAACAGGACGCCCGCGAAGCCGTACTCCTGTGTGGCGACGGTGGTCGCCCACACCGAGGAGAGCGCGACGATCGCGCCGACCGACAGATCGATGCCGCCGGAGGTGATGACGAAGGTCATGCCGACGGTGACGACGCCGATCACCGAGGCCTGGGTGAGGACGAGTTGGAGGTTGCGGGTGTCGAGGAACTCGTCGGGCTTGGTGATGCCGCCGATGACGATCAGGGCGACGAGCACGCCGAGGAGCGAGAGGGTGCGGACGTCTGCGCGGGCCGCGAGCGTCCGCCACGGGGCGTGTTCCTTGAACGGTGACACTTTCGGGGTGTCACCCCTGGGCGGAGATACGTGCTGCGTCACGACGCCGGGCTCCCTTCACTGGCCACCGGGCTTCCTTCACCGGCCGCGGCGCTTCGTTCACCGGCCACGGGGCTTCCTTCCATGACGAGGTCGAGTACGCGGTGTTCGTCGAGCTCCTGGGCGGGTGCCGTGTGGACGACGCGCCCCTCGCGGAGCACCAGGACGCGGTCGGCGAGCCCGAGCACCTCGGGCACTTCGCTGGAGACCAGCAGTACGGCGAGGCCTTCGTCGGCGAGCCGCCGGATGACCGCGTACAACTCGGCGCGGGCGCCGACGTCGACCCCGCGGGTCGGTTCGTCGAGGAGCAGGACTCGGCAGCCGCGCAGCAGCCAGCGCGCCAGGACGGCCTTCTGCTGGTTGCCGCCGGACAGCGTCCGGACGGGCACCGACGGGTTGTCGGGGCGCAGGGACAGCTCGCGGGTCGCCGCCCGCGCCGCACCGCGTTCGGCACGCCGGTCGATCCAGCCCCCGTGCGCGAAGCGGGACATGGAGGACACCGACACATTGCGGGTGACGGACTCCAGCATCAGCAGGGCCTGCGCCTTGCGCTCCTCCGGGGCGAGGCCGAGTCCGGCACGGACGGCGGCGCCTACGCTGCCGGGGCGCAACGCCCGTCCGTCGACGCTGACTCGACCCTCCGTCGGCTTCCGCGCGCCGTAGATCGTCTCCAGGATCTCGGAGCGCCCAGAACCGACGAGCCCCGCCAGGCCGACGATCTCGCCGGGGCGCAGGTCGAGGTCGAGTGGCGCGAACTCCCCCACACGGGCCAGACCCTGGACCTTGAGCACGGGCTCACCGAGTGGCCGTGACCGGGGCCGGTCCGGAAAGACGTACTCGACATTGCGCCCCGTCATCAGGGCCACGACCTCACGCGTCGGCGTGGACTTCGCGGGCAGTCCGCCCGCCACCGCGCGCCCGTCCTTGAGCACGGTGACCCGGTCGCCGATGCGGCGGATCTCCTCGAGGCGGTGCGAGATGTAGACGACGGCGACGCCGTCCGCGGTCAGATCGCCCACGATGCGGAAAAGATTGTCGACCTCGTCGGGGTCGAGGGCCGCGGACGGCTCGTCCATGACGATCAGGCGTACGTCGTGGGAGAGCGCCCGGGCCATCGAGACGATCTGCTGCTGGGCCGCGGACAGCTCCCCGACGAGCCGCGCCGGATCGATCTCCGGATGCCCAAGTCGCTTGAGCAGAACAGCAGTTGATGACCGGGCCGCCCTCCCCCGTACGACGAAACCGGCGGCCGTGGGTTCATGTCCGAGATGGACGTTCTCGGCCACCGACAGGCCCTCCACCAAGTCGAGTTCCTGGTAGATGGTGGCGATACCGAGGCGCATGGCGGCGATCGGCGACCTGAGGGTGACTTGTTCGCCACGCCAGCCGATGGTGCCCTCGTCGGGCTGGTGGGCGCCGGCCAGGACCTTGATGAGCGTGGACTTTCCGGCGCCGTTCTGGCCGAGCAGGCAGTGCACTTCGCCGGCCTGGACGTCGAGGTCGACGCCGTCGAGGGCCCGGACTCCGGGGAACGACTTGGTGATGCCGGACATGGTGAGCAGCGGTGGTTCTGGTGCCATGACGGTTCCCCTTGGCAGGCATGCGGGCCGGTTGCAGGGCAGGGCGCTTACACGAGCAAGCGTGTTCAGGGCGTGGCAGAGCAGGGCGCTGTGCCGGTGATCTACGGATGACGTGGTTACGCGGGTGAGAACAGGTGGTCGCTGATCAGCCGGGCCCCGCCGATCACGCCGGCGGTCGGGCCCAACTCCCCGAGAACGATGGGCAGGTTGCCGGTCGCCAGAGGCAGCGACTGGCGGTAGACCTGGGTGCGGATGGCGGCGAGCAGCGTGTGGCCGAGGCCGGTGACACCGCCGCCGATCACCACCAGGCCGGGGTTGAAGAACGACACGAGTCCGGCGATGACCTGACCCGTCCGGTTGCCGCCCTCGCGGATCAGATCGAGCGCGGTGGCATCGCCCGCGGCGGCCGCGGCGGCGACGTCGACGGCGCTCAGCGCGCCGTTCGTCTCCAAACGCGTGGCGAGTTCCGCCGAGCGGCCCTGCTGGGCCGCCTCCGTGGCGTCGCGCGCCAGTGCGGCGCCACTGAAGTGGGCCTCCAGGCAGCCCCTGTTGCCACAGGCGCACGGACGCCCGTCGGGCACGGCCTGGATGTGCCCGATGTCGCCCGCGCTGCCCGTCGTACCGCGGTGGACCTCACCGCCGACGACGATGCCGCAACCGATACCCGTGCCGATCTTGACGCAGAGGAAGTCGCCCACGGAGCGTGCGACGCCCGCGTGCTGCTCCCCCATGGCCATCAGGTTCACGTCGTTGTCGACCATGACCGGACAGCCGAGTTCCTGGCTGAGCGCCTCACGGACCGGGAAGCCGTCCCAGCCGGGCATGATCGGCGGGGCGACCGGGACGCCCTCGGGAAAGCGGACGGGTCCCGGTACGCCGATTCCGGCGCCGTCGAACCCTTCCGCGAGCCCCGAAGCCCTCAACTTGGCCGCCATGGCGAGGACTTGCTCGAAGACGGCGACCGGGCCCTCGCGTACGTCCATGGGCTGGTTGATGTGCCCCAGGACTTCCAGTTCCGCGTTGGTCACGGCCACGTCGATCGAGGTGGCACCGATGTCGACGCCGAGGAAGCGCAGGGCCGGTGCGAGCCGGATGTTGTGGGAGCGGCGGCCGCCACGGGATGCGGCGAGTCCGTCGGCCACCACGAGCCCGGTGTCCAGCAGCCGGTCCACCTCGACGGCCAGCTTCGACCGCGAGAGGTCGATCTGATCGCCCAACTGGGCCCGGGAGTTGGGGCCGCCGTCACGCAACAGGCGCAGCAGCCGGGCCTGGTGCGCGTTCGCGGGTCGTGCCGTCATACGTCTCACGAGCCCCTCCCCGCCTCAATCGGCCTGCGTCCGTCAAGTTCCGGCCACTTCACCGGACTTGCTTTCGAGGGGAACGTAGCAGCGGCTGCCCGGAGTGGGAAGAAGTAGCGCGCGAATTGCCGCCAACTTTCTCCACTCACAGGACAAAGGGAGGTCCGCACACCGCGGGGGAGGTCACCTGCATACGATCTGCGCAGCGATCGGTTTCGGGGGGAACTCATGAGCACGGCAGAGGACGAGGCAAGACGCACGACCGCGGAAGAGGCGGGACGCACGACCGTGGACGCAACAGGGAACCCGGCAGCGGGAGAGGCAGCACGCACGACCACGGAAGAGGCGGGACGCAGGGTCAGCACCCTGGAGCTCTTCTTCGACCTGGTCTTCGTCTTCACGCTCACCCAGCTCACCGTGTTGCTCGCCGCCGACCTGTCCTTCGCGACGGCGGCACGCGTCGCGCTGATCTTCGTGGTGCTGTTCTGGATGTACGGCGCCTACGCGTATCTCACCAACCAGGTGCCGCCCGACCGGCCTTCGCGGCGGCTCCTCCTGATGCTGGGCATGGGCGCGTTCCTGGTGTGCGCCCTCGCCATCCCGCGCGCCTTCGACGACGGCGGAGTTGTCTTCGGCCTCGGCTTCCTGGCCGTCGTGCTCGTGCACAGCGCCCTCTACACCCGTAGCCACGGCCGCGATGTGATCTGGTACGCGGTGCCGAACTCCCTGGCCGCGCTGTCGGTCACGGCGGCGGGGCTGTTCGACGGACTCGCCGCCGACGGACTGTGGCTGCTCGCGCTGGTGCTGCAGTTCGTGACGCCCTTCCTGGCGGAGCACGGTCCGCGGCGCCGGGACGGGCGTGAAGCCGCCTTTCTGCGCTCGCAGTTGGGCGGTCTCGACCCAGCGCACTTCGTGGAGCGACACGGGCTGCTGCTGATCGTCGCGTTCGGCGAGTCGGTCATCGCGATCGGTATCGGCATCGGTGATCTGCCGCTGACGGCGGACCTGTTCGGCGGGGCCTTCCTCGCGCTCGCGCTGGCGATCGCCCTGTGGTGGACGTACTTCGTGCGTGACGAGCACGGTGCGGAGACCGTGTTCGCGGCGACCCCGCCGGACCGACGCTGGCGCCTGGCGATGAACGCGTACTACTACGCCTTCCTGCCCATGCTGCTCGGCATCGCCTGTCTCGCGGCGGGCGTGAAGAAGACCCTCGGACATCTCACCGAGCAGCTGCACACCGGCCCCGCCCTCGCGCTCGCCGGCGGGGTCGCCCTCTTCCTCGCCGGTGACGTGGCGTTCCGCGCCGTGCTGCGGCTGTTCCCGGTGAGCTTCCGCGCGGCCGCGGTGCCCGTCACCCTGGCCACCGCGCTGCTCGGCATCCACCTGTCGGCGGTCGCCGAACTCCTCGCGCTGGTAGGTGTGTTGGTGGCGATGCTGGGGGCGGAGGCGCGATGGTCACCGTGCCGGGCCGGCGCGGAGGCTCCGGAGAGCCCCGATTCCCGGGCGACCCTCGCCTGATCCGCTACTTCTCCCGCTCGTGGTACATCTTCCGCGTGTGTTCCGTGTGGGCGCGCATGACCGCCGTGGCGCGCTGCTCGTCACGGTCCGCGATCGCCGCGATCAGTTCACGGTGCTCGATCCAGGACTGGTGACCGCGCTGCCGGGCGACCGGTGTGTAGTACCAGCGGACCCGTCGGTCGACCTGCGCGGCCAGCTCGGCGAGCACCGTGTTGCCCGCGAGCTCCATGACCTTGGCGTGGAGCCGGGCGTTCATCGCGACCGCGCCGTCCACGTCGTCGGCGGCCACCGCACGCTCGCCCTCCTCGCAGAGCGCCTCCAGCGCGGTGATGGCTTCGGTACCCGCGTTGGCGGCGGCGAGCCGGGCGGCCTCGGCCTCCAGGAGCGTGCGGACCGTCAGGAGCTGGTCCGCCTCCTCTTCGGTCGGCTCGTGCACGAACGCGCCCTGGGCGGGCCGCAGATCGACCCAGCCCTCGGTGCTGAGTCGCTGCAGTGCCTCGCGCACGGGCTGCCGGGACACCCCGAGGTGCCCGGCGAGTTCGCTCTCGACGAGGTGCTGGCCCGGCTGGAGGGCGCGGGTGGTGATGAGTTCGAGCAGCGCCTCGTAGACGCGGTCGCGCAGCGGACCGGGCCGTTCGAGCTTGGGCACGGCACCCTGCGGCAGTCCTGTCGTCGACAACATGGCGGTCCCTCCTGGGCAGCGCCGTCGCTGCAATATGAAAGCCAATTATGAATTGTCTTTCGCCTACAGTCTACGGCGCACAAACGCCGGCAGGCACAGGAGTTGGGCTCGTCACACCAGGGCGGGCAAAGGGGCCTGCGAGCGGGCGTCCCAGGACGCTCGCCAGGGAGCGTACGAGCAGATCACGGGCAGCGGACCACCTGTCCCGCGTACGACAGATTCCCGCCGAAGCCGAAGAGCAGGACGGGGTCGCCCGTGGAGATCTCCCCGCGCTCGACGAGCTTGGAGAGGGCCAGCGGGATGCTCGCGGCGGAGGTGTTCCCGGAGTCGGTGACGTCCCGCGCGACGACGGCGTTGACCGCGCCGATCTTCACGGCGAGGGGCTCGATGATGCGCAGGTTGGCCTGGTGCAGGACGACCGCGGCGAGGTCCTCGGGGGCGAGTCCGGCGCGCTCGCAGGCCTTGCGGGCGATGGGCGGGAGCTGGGTGGTGGCCCAGCGGTAGACGCTCTGCCCCTCCTGGGCGAACCGCGCGGGCGTGCCCTCGATCCGTACGGCGTGCCCCATCTCGGGCACCGAGCCCCACAGCACGGGCCCGATCCCCGGCTCGCCGGAGGCTTCGACCACCGCGGCCCCGGCCCCGTCGCCGACGAGCACACAGGTCGTACGGTCGCTCCAGTCCGTCACGTCGGACATCTTGTCGGCGCCGATGACCAGCGCCCGGCTCGCGGCACCGGCCCGCACGGCGTGGTCGGCGGTGGCCAGGGCGTGCGTGAAGCCCGCGCAGACGACGTTGACGTCCATGGCGGCCGGCGACGGGATCCCGAGGCGGGCGGCGACCCGCGCGGCCATGTTCGGGGAGCGGTCGACGGCCGTGGACGTGGCGACCAGCACGAGGTCGATGTCGCCCGGGGTCAGGCCCGCCGCCGCGAGCGCCTTGGCGGCGGCGTGCGCGGCCAGCTCGTCGACCGGCTCGTCGGGCCCCGCGATGTGGCGCGTGCGGATGCCCACCCGGCTCCTGATCCACTCGTCGCTGGTGTCGACCAGGCCCGCCAGGTCCTCGTTGGTGAGTACCTTGGCGGGCTGGTAATGGCCGACGGCGGCGATCCGTGAGCCGTTCATGAGTGGTCCCCCTCGTTGCCTTGGGTAGCGGGATCCACCAGTCTGATCAGTGACTCACGGGTACGACGGCAGGTGATGCCACAGGAATGGGACGCCAGGCTTGTCGGCTTCTGTCAGACCCTCGGACGCCCGAACACCTCCAGCACACTTGCCCGGGCCTCAGCCCGTGAACAGTTGCTTGGCCTTGAGTACCAGCTCGTACAGGCCGTAGCAGAGAGGCACGCCCACCCACAGCCAGGCGAACGCGATCAGACCCCGCCTACTGGGCGGACTGCTCTCGCTGGACATCATCGACGGCCTCCCTCGGTGCGGGAATGTGGTGCCGGACATGGACGGGTCGTACCAGCTCGTTGGCGACGAAGCCGACCGCGAGCAGGCCGATCATGATCAGGAAGGAGAGGCCGTAGAGGGAGGAGCCGTGCTTGCCCGCCGACTCCTGGTGGTCGGCGATCCAGTTGACGATCAGCGGACCGAGGACGCCGGCCGTGGACCAGGCGGTGAGCAGTCGGCCGTGGATCGCTCCGACCTGGTAACTGCCGAAGAGGTCCTTCAGGTACGCGGGAATCGTCGCGAATCCGCCACCGTAGAACGAGAGGATCACCAGCGCGCAGATGATGAACAGAGGCTTCGAGGAATCGCCGAACCAGGCGATGAGCGCGTACATCAGGGCGCCCACCCCGAGATAGACCCGGTAGATGTTCTTGCGCCCGATCAGGTCGGACGTCGACGACCAGCCGATCCGACCCGCCATGTTGGCCGCCGACAGCAGCGCGACGAATCCGGCGGCCGCGGAGACGGACACCGGTGTGGAGGTGTCCGCGAAGAAGTCCGTGATCATCGGCGCGGCCTTCTCCAGGATGCCGATGCCCGCGGTCACGTTCATGCAGAGCACGACCCACAGGCACCAGAACTGCGGGGTGCGCACGGCGTTCCGGGCGGAGACCTGCACACCGTCGAGCGCGCTCGGCGCGGACGCGACCGGCTTCTCGCCGCGCGGCACCCGCACCAGCAGGACGCCGAGCGACATGAAGACGGCGTACGTCAGGCCGTGCACGAGGAAGGCGAGCGCGATGCCGGAGGAGTCGGAACCGAACGACTTCAGCATCTGCGTGGACCACGGCGAGGCGATCAGCGCACCGCCGCCGAAGCCCATGATCGCGATGCCGGTGGCCATGCCGGGCCTGTCCGGGAACCACTTGATCAGAGTGGAGACGGGTGAGATGTAGCCGATGCCGAGGCCGATCCCGCCGACGAAGCCGTAGCCGAGGACGATCAGCCAGTACTGCTCGGTGGCGGCGCCGAGGGCGGCGATCAGGAAGCCGGAGGAGAAGCAGACGAGGGCGACGGTCATCGCCCAGCGCGGTCCGTTTCGCTCGACGAGCGTGCCGCCGAACGCGGCCGACAGACCGAGCATGACGATACCGAGCTGGAAGGGCAGCGCGCTCTGGGTTCCGCTGAGGCCGAGCGCGGATTCGAGCGGTGGCTTGAAGACACTCCAGGCGTAGGCCTGGCCGATGGAGAGGTGGACCGACAGAGCGGCCGGCGGGACGAGCCAGCGGCTCCAGCCGGGCGGTGCGACAGGGGGACTCATGATCCCGGACGATAGGAAGCGGTTGCCCGATGGGGAACCCGCGCGACCGAAACTGGTCGACCGTATGCGATGAGCGGTACCCCTGGCGCGACGAACGGTCGGCGGAGCCCGGCGAACGGTCTCCTGAACATCGCGCGAAAGACCCCCGAGTGCGACGCAACCCTTGCTGGAAGCTATTCCATCCTGTAGACAATATTTCGTCGACAGAGTTCGACAGTTCCTCGGTACCCTCGACCGAACGGAGCGCCACACAGTGAAAGTCGCCGTTCTCGGCGCCGGTGCGATCGGCGCCTACGTCGGCGCCGCGCTGCACCGCGCAGGCGCCGATGTGCACCTCGTCGCCCGTGGACCGCATCTGGCGGCCATGAGGCAGCACGGAGTCAGAGTCCTCAGCCCGCGCGGAGACTTCACCGCGCGCGCCCACGCCACCGACGACCCGGCCCGGATCGGTCCGGTCGACTACGTCTTCCTGGGCCTGAAGGCCAACTCGTACGCGGCGTGCGGGCCGCTGATCGAGCCACTGCTGCACGACACCACGGCGGTCATCGCCGCCCAGAACGGCATCCCCTGGTGGTACTTCCACCGGCACGGCGGCCCGCACGACGGCCACCGCATCGAGAGCGTGGATCCGGACGGCGCGGTCAGTGCGGTGCTCGCGCCCGAACGGGCCATCGGATGCGTGGTCTATGCCGCGACCGAGCTGGAAGGACCGGGCGTCGTACGCCATCTCGAAGGCACCCGGTTCTCCATCGGCGAGCCCGACCGCTCCCTGTCCGCGCGCTGTCAGGCGTTCAGCGAGGCCATGCAGGCGGGCGGGCTCAAGTGTCCGGTCGAGCAGGACCTGCGCAACGACATCTGGCTCAAACTGCTCGGCAATATCTCCTTCAACCCGATCAGCGCGCTGGCCCGCGCGACGATGCGGCAGATGTGCCTGCACGGCGGCACGCGCAAGGTCATCGAGATCATGATGACCGAGACGCTCGCGGTCGCCGAGGCCCTCGGCTGCAAGGTGGGCGTCTCCATCGAGCGGCGCCTGGCCGGCGCCGAGCGCGTCGGCGACCACCGCACCTCCACGCTCCAGGACCTGGAGCGCGGCAAACCGCTCGAACTCGACGTGCTGCTCGCGGCCGTCGTGGAGCTGGCGGAGATCACCGAGGTCCCGGTGCCGACGCTCCGAACCGTCCACGCCATCTCGGATCTGCTCGCGCTGCGGACCGCGGCATGAGCGGACACACTCCGCAGGCCTACGCCCGGCTCACACAGCCCCTGGTACGGGACTCCCGCGACGAGCCCTTCCGGCAGACCGACCGGGACGAGGCGCCGACCCGTGTCGCCCAGGGGCTGAGCCGGGCGCGCGGAGCCTTCGGAATGTTCCCCCGCGCGCATGCGACGAGTGAAATGTCCTACGTGGCAGGGAAGTTCGCGCGTGCCGCCATGGGCAAGCACCACGTGGACTTCCCCAGCCGGCTCGTGCTGAACGCCGGCACCGAGATCCCGATGGCCCACGCGATCGGCCGGGAGATCGTCCGAGCGGGCCTCGCCGACCTCGCCTCCATCGGTCGAACTGCCCGATCGTGGGGACGGCGGAGTTCCGGGCATCGGCAATCCGGATCGAGAAGTTGCCCGTCGCGGCGGTGCGGAGCTGAGGACGGACATGGACCCGCGCCCTTGCCGCGGAGTGGGCTGCGACCTCACCCCGCACGTGCAGGACAATGAGATCGTGAAGGTCACCTCGCCGCACGACGACCCGGTGACCGACGGCAACCTCCGCATCAAGGGCCGATTCGGCCACCAGCACGTACAGAACCGGGGCTGATCAGGACATGGGACGAGTCACGGAACGACGCAAGGTGATTCGCATCCGGGACGGGGCCGTGAGCACCCGCCCGGACACGCTCGTCGCCGAGGAACCACTGGAAATCCGCCTCAACGGCAAACCCCTCGCCATCACCATGCGCACACCGGGCGACGACTTCGCGCTCGCCGCGGGCTTCCTGGTCAGCGAAGGGGTACTGGGCGAGGTCGACGAGCTGCAGAACATCGTGTACTGCGCGGGCGCCACCGTGGACGGCTCCAACACGTACAACGTCGTCGACGTGCGGACGGCGCCCGGCGTAGTCATCCCCGACATCACGCTCGAACGCAACGTGTACACCTCGTCCTCCTGCGGCCTGTGCGGCAAAGCGAGCCTGGACGCGGTCCGTACGACGGCCCGCTGGACGATCGACGACACGGCGGGCGACACCACTCCCCCGGTGCGGCTCGAACCCGAGCTGCTCGCCGGCCTCCCCGACCGGCTGCGGGCGGCTCAGCGGGTCTTCGACCGGACCGGGGGCCTGCACGCGGCGGCACTGTTCACGGAGGAGGGCGAGCTCCTCGACATACGGGAGGACGTGGGCCGGCACAACGCGGTCGACAAGCTGGTCGGCCGAGCCCTGCAGAACGGCACGCTCCCCCTCTCCCGAACGGTCCTGCTCGTCTCCGGGCGGGCCTCCTTCGAGCTGGCGCAGAAGGCGGTCATGGCGGGCATTCCGATGCTCGCGGCGGTCTCGGCCCCGTCGTCCCTGGCGGTCGACCTGGCCGCGGAGACAGGCCTCACCCTGGTCGGCTTCCTGCGCGGGGCCTCCATGAACGTGTACGCGGGCGAGCACCGCATCGCCCTGCGGGCCGCGGCCACCCAGGGCTGACCGGCTCCCCGCGACACGGCGGCGGGGTCCCGAACGGCGGGGAGCGCCCCCTGCGTCGACGGGGCCCCGCCTCGGCCCCACCCCGGCCCTGCCGCGCGAGGGCCAGGCCCCCTCATCCCGCCGGTGGCTCCGTGCCGGAGATCCGCTTCAACAAGCCCATGAACTGATCCCGCTCGGCCGCCGAGAGCGGCGCCAGCAGGGTGTCGTTCGCCCGGCGGGCCGCGGTTTCGCAGCGCTCCAGCAGGCGTGCGCCCTCCTCGGTGAGGGACACCGCGTTCTTGCGGCGGTCCTTCGGATCCGGCTCGCGGACGACCAGACCCGCGGACTGAAGGTCGTTGAGAATCCCGACCAGGTCCTTGGGGTCGAGCTGGATGGAACGGCCGAGCTCGGCCTGGGCGACGGGACCGAGATCGGAGACGGCGGAGAGCACCACGTGGTGCCACATCTTCACGCCCTCGGCAGCCAGGGCCTCGGCCACGAGCGCGCGGCCACGGGCGGCGGCCCTGCCGAGCAGCCAGCTGGGCAGTGCACGGATCGCGGACAGGAGGGCGGTCATGCCGTCAGGGTAGCGAACAACCGTTGGACTTCCCAACGATTCGTCGGATATCATTGGGACTCCCAACGACTTCGATCGTCTTGGATCGTCTTCGACTGCATTCGACTGTGGAGGTGCCATGCGTCGCGTTCGCTACGAGCACACGGGTGGTCCGCTGTTCCTGGAGGACGTTCCCGTGCCCACCGCAGGGCCCGGCGAGCTGCTCGTCCGCACCGAGGCGATCGGCGTGACCCTCCCTGTCGTACGGAAAGTCACCGAGGCGGCCGAGCCGATCCCGCTCGGCGGCGAGGTCGCCGGGGAGGTCGTCGCCGTCGGTGCGGGCGTCACCCGTTTCCGGGCGGGCGACCGCGTCACCGGGCTCTGCTTCGGGCACGGGTACGCCGACTACGCGCCCCTGCTCGAAGCCATGGCCACGCCCGTTCCCGAGAGCGCGAGCGCCGTCGATGCGGTCGCCCTCGTCCGCAGCGGTCTGATCGCGCTCGGCGTCCTGGAAGCGGCGCGCCCCGCACCCGGCGAGTCCGTGCTCGTCACGGCGGCGGCCGGCGGTGTCGGGCACCTCGCCGTCCAGCTCGCCCGTCTGCGGGGCGCGTCGCGTGTCATGGGCGCCGTGTCCGCTTCCGGGAAGAAGGAGTTCGTACGGAGTCTCGGCGCCGACGCGGTGATCACGTACGACACCGCCGACTGGGGCACCCCCGTCGACTACGCCCTCGACGCGGTCGGCGGCGACCTGCTCACCCCGGCCATCGCCGCGCTCGCTGCGGGCGGGCGGCTGGTCGCGTACAGCTCGGGCGGTGGGAGCATCCAGGCGTACGACCTGCTCGTGGGCGCCAAGTCGGTGATCGGCTTCCAGATGGCGCGGATCGCGCGCGGGGAGCCGGAGTTGTACGAGCGGTGGCGACTGGAGCTGTGGCGGCTGTTCAGGGACGGCACGCTGAATCCCGTCGTGCACGGGGAGTTCGCGCTGGAGGACGCCGCGAAGGCGCACGAGGTGATCGAGTCGCGGAGCAACCTCGGCAAAGTGGTGCTGCGGACCTGACCGATGGACGGCTCGGTGGTGCCGCACCCTGACCGACGAACAGCTCGGTGGCGCGGCACCCCTGACCGACCAACAGCACGACGGCACCGCGGCTGACCGACCAACGGCACGGGTGGTACTGCGGCTGCCCGACCAACGGCACGAAAGCGCCACGGCCGACCGACCAACGGCACGGTGATACTGCGCCGATTGCCGATTGCCGATGGTCGGCAAGGTCGGGCAGCAGTCATGACACTCCGTCACCACCCGACCGGGGTACCGCACACCGTCCGCACATCCCCGCGCCCCCGGGCTCGTTACTCCTGGCGAGTTCCATCGGGCCACGTCCGCGCGGCCCATCGTCCAGGTAGGAGGCAGTTACTTGGATGCCGGCACCACCCTGCTCGATCTCCCGGATCTCCCGGAACTCCCGGCACGAAGGGCGAGCGGGGCGCGGGCGGCAAGACGGGTGCCACCGGGGAGCGCGGGCCGCGGGGCGAGCCGGGTGATCCGGGACCGTCCGGCGCGCCCGGCGCCTCGGGAGCGCCGGGTGCAGACGGCTCCCCTGGCCCGACAGGGCCACCCGGTCCCCAGGGTGAGCAGGGCTACCAGGGCCAACCGGGGTCCTCCGGCATGTCGGGCGTGAAGGGCGACAGGGGAGACCAGGGAGATCCCGGTCCGGCCGGCCCCAAGGGCGACCCCGGGTCCAGCTGCCCGGACGGCTATGCGCTCCAGACGCCCGTGAACGACCCCGACGCCCTGGTCTGCCGCAGGAGTGGAGCGGGCCCGGCGCCAACTCCCCAGCCGACGGCCGTACTTCCACTGCTGCCGGCCCCGCGGCGCCGAAGGGATCCGACATGAACACGACCGGTGCACGCTTCTTGTGGGGTGCCTGAGAGCCCAAGTAGCGTCTGCGACGCGAACGTTGGACGTGGGATGTCCAGAGTATCCGGATTGCCCAGCCGCATGAAGGGCAGGTCGCACCATGCCGTCAAGCCTCCGCGCACATCTGAGACTCACTCCTCAACGACGTCTCAGATCCACCCTCACCGCCGCTCTCACCACCGCTCTCACCATCGCCGCGCTGCTCGCGCTGCCGAGCCCGGCGGGAGCCGAACAGGCCTTAGCCAAGGGCGAGTTCGATCAGCAGGTGCTCTTCAAGGCCGCCCAGGATCCCGGCTACGCCTGCTTCCGCATTCCGGCCGTCGTGAAGACGACCGAGGGCACACTGCTGGCGTTCGCCGAGGGGCGCGTCCTCAACTGCGGGGACGCGGCCGACATCGACATCGTGGTCAAGCGCTCCACCGACGGCGGCCGTACCTGGGGCCCCCTCCAGGTCGTCAACGACGGCGGTGGCGACACGCACGGCAACCCCGCGCCCATCGTGGACCGCGAGACCGGCCGGATCCTGCTGGCCGAGACGTACAACACGGGCCGCACGGACAGCGCGAGTTGCTCCGTGCCCTGCGACCGCACCCCGCACCTGCAGTACAGCGACGACGACGGCCTCACCTGGTCGCAGCCGCGCGACCTGAGCGACGAGATCCTCCCGACCACCTGGAATTCCTGGTACGCCACCGGGCCCGTGCACGGCATCCAGCTGACCCGGGGCCGCCACGCGGGACGGCTCGTGTTCGGCGTCAACACCGAGACGTGGAACGGCAGTCGGGTCACCGCCAACAACGCCGCGCTGATCACCAGTGACGACGGCGGCGACCACTGGGACATCGGCGCGACCGACTCCTGGCCGATCGCCGACGACGGCACCTTCCGCCAGAAACCGTCCGAGATGGCGCTCACCGAACGCACCGACGGCTCCGTCCTCGTCAGCGGGCGCGAGCAGGACGGCACCGACCTCGGCCACCGCACGCAGGCCGTCAGCCGCGACGGGGGCGACAGCTTCGTGACCCCCTTCCGCGACCTCCCCGACCTCTACGCGCCGCAGGTCCAGGGCTCCACCCTGCGCCTCGGCGACCGGATCCTGCTGTCCTGCCCCGGCGACCCGGACCGCCGCCGGACGATGATGATCCGCTCCTCGTACGACGGCGGGCGCACGTGGGACAGCGTGGACCGCGGCACAGTCGTCACCACCGATTGGTCCGGGTACTCGGACATGGTCCGCGTCGACGGCGACACGGTGGGTCTGATGTACGAGGGCGGCGCGGTCGACGCGCGCGACGAGATCCGCTTCGCCCGGTTCACCGAGGACTGGCTCAAGCCACGCCGTGGCCCGGACCCGACGACGGCCGACCTCGCTCCGGGCACCAAGCGGGCAGCGGTCCTCGGCGGCGCCCAGGAGACCGACGGCGTGTTCGGCGGCGCGCTCGCCTTCGACGGCACCGACGACGCCGTGCGACTGCCGTATCAGGACCGACTGCCGCTCGGGACGAAGGACTTCACGGCCTCCCTGTGGTTCCGCTACACCGCCACCACCGGTGAGCAGCCGCTTCTGTGGATGGGCGGGATCGGGACGACGCAACCGCAGGTGTGGCTGCGCGGCGAGCCCGCCTCCAACCGGATCACCGGGCTGATCACCACGAGGAACGGCGCGTCGGCCCCGGCAACGGCGTCCGTGCGCACCACGAGCGCGTACAACGACGGCCAGTGGCACCATCTGGCGCTGCGCCGGGATGGGGGCACCTCCCGCTCGAGCGGAGCCGAGAGTGGGGGAGGACAGCTCACGCTGTTCATCGACGGTACGACGGTCAGCACCGCCGACGTGCCCGGATCGGTCAGCCGCAACTCGCCGTTCGGGGTGCACATCGGCCAACGGATGGACAGCCGGGCGTTCTTCACCGGCGCGATCGACGACGTACGGGTCTACGACCGGGCGTTGAGCGACGACGAGCTGGCGGCGGCGCCCGAGCAGACCTCGCAGAAGGTGACCCGGGACACCGTCCTGTGGCTGCCCATGGACCATGCGAGCGCAGACCACTAACGTCCCGTCCGTGCCCGACGACGCACGAGCACGACGGCAGAACGGGACCGGGCTGGGCATCCTGCTGGCCCTGGTCTGCGCGGCCGTGCTGCTCACCGCCCTCCCGGATCACGACCGGGAGGGCGGCGGCGCGTGCACGGCTCGTACGGTCAGGTCCTGGACCGCGAACGCGAAGTTCACCGGCGAGTTCGCCCGGTACGGCGACGACGCCGGCCGCACCGACGACTGGACCGGAGGCGACGGCACCCACTCGGTGCGGCTGCCGGACGGGCGGGTGCTGTGGCTGTTCTCGGACACCTATCTGGGCTTGGTGCACGGGCCGCCGAATCCGGTCGGAGAGTCGTACGCCTGGCGGGACACGAGCGCGCCCCTCGTGCGCAACTCGGCGGTCGTGATGTCGCGCGACGGCCGACTGCGGACGACACTTCCCGCCCCCGTGTTCCCGGACCCGGGGCCGCAGCAGTGGCGCTGGCCGGTGGCGGCCCGCGTCGAGCCCCGCTCCCCCGACTCCTCGGAGAACGTCGTACGCGTCCTGCTGTGGACCCGTACCACGGGCCAGGCCCCGTGGATCTACGGCGTGCCCACCTCGACCGAGGTCGCCACGCTCTCGCTGCCGGACCTGCGTCTCGAAGGCATCACCACGGTCCTGGACCAGCGTTCCGTCCCGGACGCCTCCCAACGGGTGTTGTTCGGTACTTCCACGCTGGATGCGGGCGACTGGACGTACGTCTTCGGCGGCGACGACGGGCAGGCCGCCTCGCGCCCCGCCTCGAAGGCTTACGTCGCCCGGGTGCCGCGCGGCAGGCTGGCCGAGCCGGGGGCCTGGGAGTACTGGGACGGCTCGGGGTGGACGGTGCGGGCGCGTCCGGCGCCGGTGCTCGGGGACGGGCAGCGCACGGGGGTGGGCAGCGCGTTCACGGTGGTGCGCGACGGCGGCACGTACGTGCTGTTCACGATGGCGACCGGCACCGCGGGCCTGACGACGATCACCTCGTACTGGGCGTGCTCGCCGACCGGCCCCTGGCACGGGCCCACCCGCAGCTTCAGCCCGTCCCTGCCCCGAGGTGACGTGGCGGCGTACAACCCGCAGGCGCACCCGGAGCTGAGCGACGGGGACCGGATCGTGCTCAGCTACGACGTCAACTGGCTGGACGCGACGGGCGCCGCCGCGCAGGCGAACCTCAGTCGGAACGTGTCCCTGTACCGACCGAGATTCGTGACTCTGCGGCTGAGGGAACCGGGGTCGTAGCCGTCTCGGCGGCCTCGGGGTCGCGGGCACGGCGCCGGGCGATCACCGCGCACACCATGAGCTGCATCTGGTGGAAGAGCATCAGCGGCAGCACGGCGAGCGAGGCGTGCGCGCCGAACAGCACGCTGGCCATGGGAAGTCCGGAGGCGAGGGACTTCTTCGACCCGGCGAACTGGATCGCGATCCGGTCCGCCCGGTTGAAGCGCAGGGCCTTCGCGCCGTACCAGGTGAGCGCGAGCATCAAGGAGAGCAGCGCGGCCTCGACGATCAGGAGTCCGCCCAGCCTGACGGGGCTCACCTGGTGCCAGATGCCCTGCACCATGCCCTCGCTGAACGCGGTGTAGACGACGAGCAGTATGGAGCCGCGGTCGACGTATCCGAGGACCTTCTTGTGCCGCGTGACGAATCCGCCGATCCAGCGGCGCAGCACCTGCCCGGCGACGAAGGGCACCAGCAGCTGCAGCACGATCTTGACGAGTGCGTCCGTGGAGAAGCCGCCGCCGCTGTTGCCCAGCAGGGACGCCGCGAGCAGCGGGGTGATCACGATGCCCGCGAGCGAGGAGAAGGAGCCCGCGCAGATCGCGGCGGGCACGTTGCCCCGCGCTATCGAGGTGAACGCGATCGACGACTGGATGGTCGACGGGACGAGCGTGAGGAAGAGGAGGCCGGTGTACAGGTTGTGCGTCAGGAAGACCGGCTCAAGGCCGCGAGCCGCGAGGCCCAGCAGCGGGAAGATCACAAAGGTGCAGGCCAGGACCGTGCCGTGGAGCCGCCAGTGCCTGAGCCCCTCGACCGCCTCACGGGTGGACAGGCGCGCCCCGTAGAGGAAGAACAGGAAGGCGATCGCGGCCGTGGACGCGCCCGAGGCGACGTCGGCGCCCGTACCCCGCGCCGGGAAGAGGGCAGCGAGGCCCACCGTCCCGAGCAACAGCACGATGTACGGGTCGATCGGCATCCAACTCGGCCACTGCAGGCGTTTCAACGGTGCTCCACTGCTCGGTTCTGTGTGTCGTTGTACCAGGTCGGGTCGTGCCCTCTCCATCGTCCTCCTCCGACCCGCAATCGGGAATCCGTCATACCGCACTGACTGTCATTGCGATTCGCGATAACGTGATCCCATGTACGACCCGTCCCAGCTGCGTACCTTCCTCGCGGTGGCCCAAACTCTGAGCTTCACCCAGGCCGCACGGCGCCTCGGGCTGCGGCAGTCCACGGTCAGCCAGCACGTACGCCGTCTCGAGGACACCGCCGGGCGGCAGCTGTTCGCCCGGGACACGCACTCCGTGGAACTCACGGAGGACGGCGAGGCCATGCTCGGCTTCGCGCGCCGGATCCTGGAGGTACAGGAGCAGGCGACGGCCTTCTTCACCGGGACGCGGCTGCGTGGCCGGCTGCGGTTCGGCGCGTCCGAGGACTTCGTCCTCACCCGGCTGCCGGAGATCCTGGAGGGCTTCCGGTACGACCATCCCGAGGTGGACCTGGAGCTGACGGTCGAGCTGTCCGGCACGCTCCACGAGCAGCTCGCGGCGGGCCGGCTCGACCTGGTGCTGGCGAAACGGCGGCCCGAGGATCCGCGCGGCGAGCTCGTCTGGCACGACCGCCTGGTGTGGATCGGTGCGGAACGGCTGCGCCTGGACCCCGACCGGCCGGTCCCCCTGATCGTCTACCCGTCCCCGGGCATCACCCGCGCCCTGGCCATGGAAGCCCTGGAACGCCAGGGCCGCCCGTGGCGCATCGCCTGCACCAGCGGCAGCCTCAACGGCCTCATCGCGGCCGCCCGCGCGGGCCTGGGCGTGATGGCCCACTCCCGCGGACTCCTCCCGCCGGGGCTGGTCCGCGTACCGGAGCGGGCGGGGCTGCCGGAACTCGGCGAGGTCGACTTCGTCCTGGTGCACGGACGGCGCCGGACGTCCGCGCAGGAGGCGGCGGACGCGCTGGCGGCGGCGATCCTGAGCGGCGGGGTCCGGTTGCACCCGGGACCGACGGGACCGCGAAGCTGAGGCGCTTCCCTCGGCATCGGACACCGTGCCGTCCCGCTCCGCCTCAGCACGCCCCCCACAAGGGAGGTCCTGATGCCTCGACCCCCACAACGGGGGTCCTGATGCCTCGACGCCGGGCGACGGGGCAACGCCCGGTGCGGTGAGAGGAAGAAGGAAGCAAAAGGGCAGGATGGGGTCATGAGCGAGATCCGCACCCCCCGTCTTCTCCTGCGCCGCTGGCTGGATGACGACCTCGTCCCCCTGTCCGAGATCCACGCCGACCCGGCGGTGATGCAGTGGATCGGTGACGGCAGCCCGCGCTCCCTGGAAGAGACCGCCGAGGACATCGAGGCGTGGGAGGAGGAGTGGGACGAGGAGGGCTTCGGTATCTTCGCCGTCGAGCTCCTCGGATCCGGAGAGCTGGCCGGAGCGGTGGGCCTGTACGTTCCCGGCTCCCCGCCCGAGGTCGCCGGCCAGGTGGCGATCGCCTGGCGGCTGGGGCGGGTGTTCTGGGGGCAGGGTTACGCGTCGGAAGCGGCGCAGGCCACGCTCGAGTTCGCTCTCCAGGACCGTGGTCTCGACCGGGTCGTCGCCGTATGCCGGACGAGCGACACCGCGTCCGCGAACGTCCTGGGCAAACTCGGTATGCGGGCGGAGAGCACGGCGCAGGACCCGCAGACCGGGCACGATCTGCGGGTGTACGGGATCGATCTCACGGAGTTCCAGGCCTAGGGTTCTCCCGCACGTTCCGTCGGCGCCCTGCGCGAGCGCGGCAGCGCGCCGGACGGCAGGGCCTGCGCGAGGCCGCCTAGCGAGTCGGCCTCGTGTACGTGAGCTGCTTGACCCGGCGCAGGAAGGGCGTCGTCTCGACGTGCTGCACGCCTTCGAGGCGGCCGAGTCCCTCGCTCAGGTAGGCGTAGAGGCCCGCCGTGTCGCGTGCGACGGCGGTCACGACGATGTTGGAGGATCCCGCTGTCGCGGAGGCGAAGGCGACCTCGTCGTGGGTGGCGAGGGCCTGTCCGACGGAGTGGAGCGCGGCCGGGGCGGCCGTGACCCACAGGCAACCGGCGAGCGGGTAGCCGAGGATCTCGGAGTGGTACTCGACGTCGATGTACACGGCCCCTGAGGCGATCAGCCCGGCCAGCCGGCGTTTGACGGCGGACTCGGAGCGGCCGGTGACCCGTTGGAGCTCGGGATAGGTGGCGCGTCCGTCCCGTTCGAGGGCGATGACCAGCGGCTCGTCCTCGGGGTCGATCCGGGCGGGGCCAGTGCTGTCGGGCGCCTCGGGGCGCAGCGCGGCGAGCTGATCGTCCGTCAGTACGGTGAACTTGCCGAGCCATCCTTGGGGCCCGCCGAAGAAACGGTGCAGCAGCTGGTGAGCGCGGATCTCCATGACGCTCGGGGTGCGCGGGAGCTTGCCGAGCAGCAGGTCGTCGTGTTCACCGGGGCTGCGGGGGCGCGTCATGCACAGCACCTCGGTACCGCCCGAGGCGAGCCCGATCCACGCGGTGTCGGGGCGCTTGGCCAGCCCCTCCGCGATGGCCTCGGCGCTGTCGGGCGCGCAGCGCAGCCGCAGCATCCATTGGTCCTGGCCGAGCCGCTGGGCGTCGCGGACGGCGACGACGCGCAGCCCGCCCTCGGCGCACAGCCTGCGGTAGCGCCGCGCGATCGTCTGGTCGGAGACGCCCAGCACCGCCGCGATCCGGCTGAAGGGCGCGCGGCCGTCCAGCTCCAGCGCCGCCAGCAACTGCAGATCGAGCTCGTCGAAGGTGTGGGATTTCATCTTCACGGGGCCTGCCCTTGTCGGATTCCGTCGATCAGGCGTCGGTATCCGCCGCGATCATCCGGCGCGACCTCATCGTACGGAGGCATACGCATCCGTGGCACAAGGAGTTGAGGACATGCGTACATGGGGGCCGCTCACGGCGGTGTGCCTGGGCACGTTCATGTTGTTGCTGGACGTCACGATCGGGGTCGTCGCGCTGCCGGACATGGCGCGGGCACTGCACGCGTCGCTGAGTGATCTGCAGTGGGTGATCGACGGGTACGCGCTCGCGCTCGCCGCGCTGCTGCTGGGAGTTGGGGCCGCGGCCGACATCCTCGGCCGGCGCCGGGTGCATGTGGCGGGCGTCGTGCTGTTCGCGGTGGCGTCGCTGCTGTGCGGGCTGGCGTCCGGGCCCGGGATGCTGGTCGCGGCGCGCGGACTGCAGGGCGTGGGCGCGGCGGCGATGTTCGCGACGACGCTTCCCCTGCTCGGCTCGGTCTACCAGGCGCGGCAGCGATCGGTGGCGCTCGGGGTGTGGGGCGCCGTCAGCGGCAGTGCGGCCGCGGTCGGACCGGTTCTCGGCGGGCTGCTCACCGAGGGGCCCGGCTGGCGATGGATCTTCTTCGTGAACCTGCCGGTGAGCGTGGCGTCGGTGTGGCTCACGCTGAAGGTGGTCCCCGAGTCGCGCGGTCCGCGCGGCATGCGCATCGACTGGGCGGGCACGGCGGCGTTCGCGTGCTTCGCGGGGGCGACCACGTACGGGGTGGTGCGGGCCGGGTCCGACGGCTGGACGTCGGCGGTCACGACGGGCGCGTTCGCGCTCGCGGCACTCTCGCTGGTCGGGTTCGTCCTCGTCGAGCGCCGGGTGGCCCATCCGCTGCTCGATCTGTCGCTCCTGCGCAAGCCCGCGTTCGTGGGCGTGATGGTGGGCGCGCTCGCCTTCAACGGGGCGGCGTTCGGTGTCATCCCGTATCTGTCGATCTGGATGCAGACGGTGCTGGACATGAGCCCGGTGCGCGGTGGGCTCACACTGCTGCCGATGACGGGCGCCTCGGTGGTGATCGCGATCCTGGCCGGGAAGCTGCTGCACGGGGTTCCGGCGCGGCTGACGATGGGCGGCGGGCTGCTGCTGATCGGCTCGGGAGTGTTCTGCCAGGCCGTGCTGGACGCGGCCGTGAGCTGGACGGCGCTGGTGCCGGGCCTGGTGCTGGTGGGGATCGGCACCGGGTTCGTCTCCCCCGCGATCGCGGGGGCCGCGCTCGCCGCGGTGCCGCCGGAGCGGGCGGGTATGGCGGGCGGCGCGGTCAACACGGTCCGTCAGCTCGGCTACGCGCTCGGGGTCGCCGTCTTCGGCACGGTGCTGACCTCCCGCATGCAGGACACGCTGTCGCACGACGCGGCGCACACGCTGGCGGGCGGCGGCGCCGGGGCGCTGCGGGGCACGCTGTCCGAGCACACGCTGCGGGCCGCCTTCGCCTCGGGGCTCAACACAGCGTCGGTGGTGGCGGGTGTGACGGGAGTGACCGCCGGCGCGCTGGTACTGATGCTGGCGCGGACACCGCGTCCTGCGGCGAGCGCGGCCGTGGCACCGGCCGAGACGGTGACGGCGTCTCGGCGGTGACGCCGCGAGGGTGCCGAGCCGGTCCCGGGCCGACCGGGACCGGCTCGGCACCCTTTGCGCAGGGACTCCCGGGGCGACACGGACCCCGGAATCGGATGCTCCACGTCCGGTATCCGGGGGGCCGCGCACCGTCATCGGGTCGTACAGATTCCGTGGAGATTACGGGCCGGAAACCTACGGAACCGTAAGCGATTCTGTCCGGCCCTTCCCCTTGTGCGGGCATTTCCCCGACTGACCAGTGCATACCCCGCGGCCCCCGACGGCTCGACCCCCCTCCCGCCCGACGTCCCGGTGGGGTAGCTTTCACGGCGCTGTGCGGAGCGCCACTAGGAGCGGGATTGCGCGAGTTCACCAACCCTCCGTTGGCGTCGGCGCCGCCGGTGGGCGGCCTGGCCGACGTCGTCTTCGACCATGCCCTCGAAGACCCGCTGCACATCGCTCTCGGCCGCAAGGACGAGCAGGGGCAGTGGCGCGACGTGACGTCCGCCGAGTTCCGCGACGAGGTGCTCGCCCTTGCCAAGGGCCTGCTCGCCCAGGGGATCCGCTTCGGGGACCGGGTCGCCATCATGTGCCGTACGCGCTACGAGTGGACGCTCTTCGACTTCGCCCTGTGGACGATCGGCGCCCAGGTCGTGCCCATCTACCCCACCTCCTCCGCCGAACAGGTCTTCTGGATGCTGTACGACGCCGAGGTGTCGGCCGTCATGGTGGAGCACGAGGACCACGCGATGACCATCGCCACGGTCGTCGACCGGCTGCCGCAGCTGCACCAGCTGTGGCAGCTCGACGTGGGCGCCGTGCAGGAGCTGTACGAGGCCGGCGCGCACATCGACGACGAGGTGGTCCACCGGCACCGGCGCGCCGTCACGCCCGAGTCGACCGCGACGATCATCTACACCTCCGGCACCACCGGTCGCCCCAAGGGATGCGTGATCTCCCACGCCAACTTCATGTTCGAGGCGGACACCGTCATCGAACGCTGGGAGCCCGTCTTCCACTCCAAGCGGGGCGACGAGGCGGCCACGCTGCTGTTCCTGCCGCTCGCGCATGTCTTCGGGCGGATGGTGCAGGTCGCCGCCTTCCGCGGGAAGGTCAAGTTCGGGCATCAGCCGCAGCTGAACGCGGCGGCGCTGCTGCCCGACCTCGCCGCGTTCCAGCCGACCTTCTTCCTGGCGGTGCCGTACATCTTCGAGAAGGTCTTCAACGCGGCCCGTCGCAAGGCCGAGAAGGACGGCAAGTCGGGCCCCTTCGAGAAGGCCGTCGAGGTCGCCGTGCGCTACGCGGACGCCGTCGAGTCGAAGGCCTGGGGCATCGGGCCCGGCCCTTCCGCGAGCCTGCGCATGCAGCACCAGTTCTTCGACAAGGTCGTCTACTCCAAGGTGCGCGCCGCGATGGGCGGCCGGGTCAAGCACGCGATGTCGGGCGGCTCGGCGATGGACCGGCGGCTCGGACTGTTCTTCGCGGGCGCCGGCGTCTCCATCTACGAGGGATACGGGCTCACCGAGTCCACGGCGGCCGCGACCGCCAACCCGCCCGAGCGCACCCGGTTCGGCACCGTCGGCCAGGCGATCCCCGGCACGACCGTGCACATCGCGGACGACGGCGAGATCTGGCTGCACGGCGGCAACGTCTTCCAGGGCTACCTCAACAACCAGAAGGCCACCGACGCCGCCCTGCACGACGGCTGGCTCGCCACGGGTGACCTCGGTTCCCTCGACGAGGACGGCTATCTCACCATCACCGGGCGCAAGAAGGAGATCCTGGTGACGTCCGGCGGCAAGAGCGTCTCGCCGGGGATCCTGGAGGAGCGGGTGCGCGATCATCCGCTGGTCGCCCAGTGCATCCTCGTCGGCAACGACCGGCCGTACATCGCGGCACTCGTCACCCTCGACTCCGAAGCCGTCGAACACTGGCTCCAGATGCGCGGCAAGCCGCAGCTGTCCCCCGCCCAGCTGGTGCGCGACCCCGACCTGGAGACCGAGGTACGGCGCGCGGTGGTCGCCGCGAATACGCTGGTCTCGCAGGCCGAGTCGATCCGTACGTTCCGGATACTGGCCCACCAGTTCACCGAGGAGCACGGACTGCTGACGCCTTCGCTGAAGCTGAAGCGGAAGGCGATCGAGAAGGCGTACTCGACAGAGGTCGAGGCCTTGTACCAGGCCTGAGATACCTGACGGCTCATCACTTACCGACGCGTCAGATATTGACGGGTCGTCAGATTCAACCGAGACTTTCGGTCACCCGACGGAGGGGGACCGACGTGTCGCGACCGATCCGCACCATCACCGCAGCCGTGGCCGCGCTGCTGCTCGCCACGACCGCCTGCAACTCGGCCGCCGATGGGGGGAGTTCGGACAAGGCGGGAAGCTCCGTACGCGGAGTGACCGACCATTCCATCAAGGTCGGCGGCATCGTCTCGATGACGACCGCCACGGGCTACTCCAAGAAGGACACCGACCTCGGCGCGAAGGCCCGCTTCGACCGGGCGAACGCGGAGGGCGGGGTCAACGGCCGGAAGATCGACTACCTCGGCGCCGAGGACGACGGACAGGACCCGGCCAAGAACCTCGCGGCGGCACGCAAACTCGTCCAGCAGGACAAGGTGTTCGCGATCGCGCCGATGAGTTCGACGACCTTCTCGGGAGCGGACTTCCTCCAGCAGCAGAAGGTACCGACCTTCGGCTGGGGCACCCTGCCCTCCTTCTGCGGGCCGACGTACATCTATGGCTTCGGCGGCTGCATGGTGCCGATGCCCGGCGGCACCATCTCGCAGACCTGGCCGGAGGGGCTCAAGCAGGTGACGGGCGGCTCGCAGGGCAAGTCCGTGGCGATCCTGGCCAATGACAGCGACGCCGGCACCTTCGCCATCCGCACCTACAAGCAGAGTTTCGCCTCGGCCGGCTACCAGGTGACCTTCGCCAAGTCGTCCGTACCCGCGGGCGCCGTGCCGAGCGACTGGTCGGCGTACACCAAGGAGATCCTGCGCAGCGAGGGCGGCAAGGCCCCCGACGCCGTCATCTCGGTGATGCAAACTCCGTACAACATCGGCCTGTTCACGGCGCTCAGGCGTTCCGGATACGACGGCGTGCTCACCGACCCCACCGACTACGACCCTTCGCTGCTCTCCAAGAGCGCGACGAAGAAGGCACTCGACGGGGTGCACATCCTGCTGTCGTTCCAGCCGTTCGAGCAGGACAGCGCGGCGATGCGGCAGTTCAAGGAGGACATCAGGAAGGCTGCGGGCAAGGACGCCCCACTGAACATGCACATGATGACGGGGTACATGTCGGCCGACCTCTTCCTCGCCATCGCCGAGAAAGCGGGCAAGAACCTGACGGTGGCGTCCTTCCAGAAGGCGGCGGGCGCCTTCTCCGACACGGGCACGATGGTCGGCGACCGCGCCGAGCCCAGGGGTCGCAAGGAGTCGTTCGGCTGCGGAGCTCTCGTCCAGCTCAAGGGCGGGAAGTACGTCGTCTCGGCACCCTTCAAGTGCTACTCGCCCATTCCCTTCAAGTAGCTGCTGACGAAGGGGACTTGGGATGTCGGACCTGTTGGGGTTCGTGCTGAGCGGACTGGTCTCCGGCGCGCTGTACGCCCTGCTCGCGACCGGGCTCGTGCTGTCCTACTCGGCCTCGGGACTGTTCAACTTCGCCCACGGCGCCACCGCTTATCTGTGCGCGCTCGCCTTCTACGAGCTGCACTCCGGCCTCGGCTGGCCCGCCGTGCCGACGGCCGTGCTGCTGGTGGGGGTGGTGGCGCCCGCGCTGGGCTGGGGCCTGGACCGGCTGATGTTCCGCAAGCTGGCGCGGGTCGGCGAGACGGCCCAGATCGTCGCCACCATTGGGCTGTTGGTGGCGCTACCCGCACTGGGGCTGTGGATCGTCGAGCTCCTCGAGGACGCGGGCGTGTCCGTCAAACCCGCCGAGAACCAGTTCGGGCTACCGGGGGTCGGGCCGAGCCCGGCGAAGTCGTGGCAGCTGATGGACGGTGTCGGCGTCGACTCCGACCAGTTGATCACCTGGGTGGCGACCGCCGTGGTCGCCATCGGGCTGTGGGTGCTGATGCGGCACACGCCCCTCGGGCTCAAACTCCGGGCGGCGGTGGACAACCGCTCGCTCGTGGAGCTGCGCGGAATGAGCGCGGACCGGCTGTCGTCGATCGCCTGGATGCTGTCGTCGGCGCTCGCCGGGCTCGCGGGTGTCCTCGCCACTCCTCTCCTCGGCCTGTCCGCCCACGACTTCACGCTCTTCCTCTTCGTCTCGGCGACGGCCGCGGTCCTCGGCCGCTTCGCGTCCATTCCGCTGGCCTTCGCCGGCGGCCTGGGGCTCGGGGTGCTGCAGAACCTGATCGCCGGGTATGCGACGTTCGCCGAGCGGATCACCGGTTTCCGTACGGCCGTTCCGTTCCTGATTCTCTTCGCCGGGCTGCTGGTGCTGACGCGGCGGCAGCGGACGGCCGGCACGGCGGCCGTCGACGCGCCGCCGGTCGACTACTTGGCGGGCCGGTCGTGGGTACGGCGCTGGGGCCCCTGGACGGCCGCCGGGCTGCTGCTCGCCCTCGCCTTCTACACGGTCACGACCCCCTTCTGGAGCGGCATTCTCGCCCAAGGGCTCGCCCTCTCCCTGGTGTTCGTCTCGTTCACGGTGGTGACGGGGCTCGGCGCGATGGTGTCGCTGGCACAGGCGACGTTCGTGACCGGCGCGGCCCTGGTGGCGGGGCTGCTCATGAGTCATGGCTGGCCGTTCGTGGCGGCCACGGCGGTCGGGACCTGCGCGGCCGCCGTGCTTGGCGCCCTGGTGGCGCTCCCGGCGCTGCGGCTCGGCGGGCGTTCGCTCGCCCTCGCGACCCTCGCGCTGGCCTTTCTCGCCGACCAGGTCCTGTTCCAGACGGGCCGGCTGAGGAACGGCGACACGGGCTGGGCGATCCCGCGCCCCGTCTTCGGACCGGTGGACCTGGGCGACGACCGCGCGATGGGCGTGGCGATGATCGTGCTCGTCGCGCTGGTCGTCGCGGCGCTCAGCGCGCTGCGGGACTCGCCGTCCGGGCGCGCGATGCTCGCGGTCCGCTCGGCTCCGGCGGCGGCGATGGCCTCGGGCGTGTCGGTGATCCGCACCAAGCTCATGCTGTTCACACTGTCGGCGGGACTCGCGGGCTTCGGCGGCGTGATGTACGCGTCGTACAGCACCCGCATCACCGCGACCGACTTCACCGCGATGACCGGGCTGATCTGGCTCGCGGTCGTCGTGGCGGCCGGAGTGCGCCGCCCCCAGTTCGCCGTGGCCGCGGGCCTCGTCTACGCCGTCGTACCGCATCTGCTGTCGGACTACGTCACCCGGTCCGTCCATCTGCCGGTGATCCTGTTCGGCCTGGCGGGGCTGGCACTGGCCAATGACCCGGACGGCTACGCGGCGGCGGTCTCCACCCGTCTGCACCGCAGGCGCGCGACGACCCAACCACCCGCGACGGTCGCGGCGCCCTCGGCGTCGTCCTCCGAAGCCGCCCTCGAACTCCGCGCCGTCCACGCCGGATACGACGACGCCGCCGTCCTGCGCGGCGTCGACCTCGCCGTCCGCCCCGGCGAGATCCTGGCCCTCCTCGGCCCGAACGGCGCCGGCAAGTCCACCACCTGCCGCGTCGCCGCCGGCCTCCTGGCCCCGCTCACCGGCCGGGTGTACGTCGCCGGGCGCGATGCCTCGCGCGAGCGGGCCGTCGGACGGTCACGGGCGGGGATCGTGCTGGCGCCCGAGGGACGCGGGATCTTCCCGTCCCTCACCATCGAGGAGAACCTCGCCCTGCATCTGCCCGCGAGGGACGAACGCGACGCCGTGTACGCGCGCTTCCCCGGCCTCGCGGCGCGCCGCGGCGTCCTCGCCGGCTCGCTGTCCGGCGGCGAACAGCAGATGCTCGCGCTGGCGCCGCTGCTTCAGCGCCCGCCGAAGGTGCTCATCGCGGACGAACCCTCGCTCGGCCTCGCCCCGCGCGTGGTCGACGAGGTGTTCCGGCTGCTGACCGAGCTCAAGGAGGCAGGGACCGCGCTGCTGCTCGTCGAGGAGAAGGCCGCCGAAGTCCTCGGGGTCGCGGACACGGTCGCATATCTCGCTCAAGGGCGGGTGACCTGGTGCGGTCCACGCGCCGAGGTGGAGGCGGACCGGCTGACGGAGGCGTACCTGGGGATCGCGGCCTCGCCCCGGGGGACGCCCCGGTCATCGGCCAAGGGGGTGCCCCAGTCATGAACGCACCCGTGCTCGAAGCCGTCGGCATCGGCGTCCGCTTCGGCGGCGTCCACGCTCTCGGCGGAGTGGACCTCGCGCTGCGCGCCGGCGAGGTGTGCGGACTCATCGGCCCCAACGGCGCCGGAAAGACCACCCTCTTCGATGCCCTGTCGGGCATCCGCCGCCCCGACGAGGGCCGCGTTCTCCTCGGCGGGACCGACATCACGCGCCGCTCCCCCGTCTGGCGCGCCCGCCACGGTATGCGCCGCACCTTCCAGCGGCAGCAGCTGTTCGGCCAGCTCACCGTGGCCGACAACCTGGTGGTGGCCCAGGAGTGGCGGGGCGGCGGGGGCGGCCTCGCGGCGGATCTGCTGGCGGCGCCCACTCGGCGTCCGTACGAGAGGGAGCGCAGACAACGGGCGGACGCAGTGCTCAGGAGCTGCGGCCTGGCGGAGCTCGGGGGCGGCTACGCGGGAGCCCTGCCCGTCGGCCGGGCCCGGATGGTCGAACTGGCGCGCGCGGTCGCGGACCCGCCCAGGGTGCTGTTGCTGGACGAGCCCGCGAGTGGGATGACAGATGATGAGATCCGACATCTGCTGTCTGTCATCCGTCACCTGTCCGTCGAAGAGGGTTGCGCCGTCCTGCTCGTCGAACACAACGTCGCCTTCGTCATGGAACTCTGCGCCCGCGTCGTCGTTCTCGACCTCGGCCGCGTCCTCGCCGAGGGCACGCCCGCCGAGGTGCACGTCGACCCGAAGGTCAGGGACGCGTACCTCGGCGCCGCGCACGCTGACTAGTCGATGCTCACCCGGAAGATCTTGTCCGAGCCGTCCGCCGCACCTCCGTTGTTGTCGCAGTTGGTGGTCGAGAGCCAGAGCTGGTCGGCGCCGGGAACCTTGGTGACCGTGCGCAGACGACCGTACGTACCCACGTAGTAGGCGGTCGCCGTGCCGACGTTCTCCGTGTCGCCGTTGAGCGGGATGCGCCACAGGCGCTCACCGCGCAGAGACGCCATGTAGATGACATTGCGGACGATGGCGATGCCGCTGGGTGAGGCCTCGGAGACGTTCCAGGTCTTCTTGGGGTTGGTCATCCCGGAGACGCTGCATGTGCCCTCGCAGGTCGGCCAGCCGTAGTTGGCGCCCGGCTTGATGAGGTTCAGCTCGTCCTTGGAGCTGTCCCCGAACTCGGCCTCCCACAGCCGTCCGTTGCGGTCGAAGGCCAGACCCTGCGGGTTGCGGTGACCATAGCTGTAGACGTAGTTGCCGAACGGGTTGCCAGGGGCCGCCTTGCCGTCCGTCGTCATGCGCAGGATCTTGCCGTTGAGGGAGTTCTTGTCCTGCGCGAGGGCGGGCGTCTGCGCCTCACCGGTCGAGACGTACAGATAGCCGTCGGGGCCGAAGGCGAGCCGCCCGCCGTTGTGGTAGCGGTTCTTCTTGATGCCCTGGAGCAGGATCGTGTAACCGGACAATGAGCTGCCGTTGTACGTCATACGGACGACCCTGTTGCCCTCGGACGCCGTGTGCATGAAGTAGACGTAGTGGTTGGTCTCCCACTTCGGATCGACCGCCACGCCCAGCAGGCCGCCCTCGCCGTTCGTCGTCACCGCGTTGGGCACCGTCCCGACCTGCGTCTTCGTGCCGTCCTTCGCGACCTTCCAGACGCGGAAGTCGTCCCGCTCGGTGACCAGGGCGGTCTGGCCGTCGGGCATCCAGTACGTGCCCCACGGGATCGTCCAGCCGCTGGAAACCGTCCCGATCGACGACGGGACACCGCCGTCCGTGGCGCAGGCCTTCGTCGTGAAGGTGACCGTGTTGCTCTGCGGGGAGACGTTGCCCGCCGCGTCGCGCGCCACCACGTTCAGGGTGTACGGGCTGTTGCAGGCAAGCCCGGTGAGCGTGGTCGACGTGCCGGTGACGCTCTTGTACACGGTCGTGTCACTGCGCACGTCGTACCCGACGACGGCCTTGTCGTCCGTCGAGGCGCCCCAGCTCAGGTCGACGCCGTTGGCGGTGACGTCCGACGAGGTGAGGGTGCCGGGCCTGGTCGGCGGGGTGGTGTCGGAGCTCGGCGGGGTGGTGCAGTCCACGACCGGGCTGGCCTGCGAGGCGTTGCCGGCCGCGTCCCGGGCGATGACCGTCAGGTTGTAGGTGGTGCGGGGGCTCAGCCCGGTGAGCGCCTTCGAGGTCGCGTCGCCCGGCGCCTCGGCGAGCTTGTTGCCGTGTTCGTAGATGTCGTACGCCGTCACCCCGACGTTGTCCGTCGAGGCGCCCCAGGCGAGGGTGAGGCCGTCCTCCGTGACCGCCGAGCAACTCGGCTGACCGGGGCGGCTCGGCGCCTGGGTGTCGGCCGCCGCTCCGATGCTGATCCGGTCGAGGTTGGGGCCGCCGTTGGGCGTGGTGGCGGTCGCGCGGATCTTGTTGGAGCCCGCGTTCAGCGAGACGTTGACACTCTTGCTCGCCCAGGTGTCCCAGTTGGTGGTGGCCGGGAAGGAGACGCCGGTGGCGACCACCGTCCCGTTGACGGAGATGTTCATCGGCCGGTCGGTGGCGGTGCCGTTGGCGTACCGCAGGGCCAGCGACGACGTGCCCGACGATGCCGCGCTCACCGTGAACTCCACGTATGAGCCGGTGGTGTTGGTGTAGTCGACGAAGCCCGTGCCCGTATAGCCGGTGTGGTTGGAGGCGACCGTGCCCTGCGAGATCATGGCGTCCTCGGCCTGGTAGTCGGTGGCCGCGTGGGCCGCCGAACCGGTCAGTCCGACCAGCGGCACGGCCAGGGCCAGGGAAAGGCACCAGGGAAGTGCTCTTGTGAGTTTCATGGTTGATCCCCTCAGCCCGTGTACTGGGCGAAGACCTTGAGATAGTCGTACGGCTGCTGCGAGACGCCGCTGCAGGAGTCCCCGTCGGAACCGGAACCGCAGGCCCGGTCACGGTTCACGGACCAGTACGTGAGGCGCGCGATGTGGTGCTGCTGCGCATAGGCAAGCATGGTCTTGAAGTCGGACACCCGGACACGTTCACCGGAGTCGTCGGTCTTGCCGTTCATCGACGACAGCCCGATGTGCGCGTACGTCGCCGCGTCGCTGTAGCCGTACGCCGACTTCACCCGCGCCTTGAGGCCCTCCATGGCCTGCGTGGTCAGCGTGCCCATGTTCGTGGTGCCGCCGCCGAAGTCGAACGGCATGATGCACCAGATGTCGTTCGCCAGACCTGAGTTGGCGCCCCGCTTGATCATGTCGACACCGGTGGCGTCGGGGCCGCTGGTCGTCGTACCGAAGGTGATGATGGTCTTGAGACCGGCGTTGTGGGCCTTCACCGTCTTCAGCGCGTCGATCACGCGCTGTCTGACCGTCGCGCTGTTCCACTCGGTGTTCTCGATGTCGATGTCGATGACCTTGAGGCCGTAGGCGTTGATCACCTTCTGGTACGCGCCCGCGAGCGCCGAGGCGCTGGAACACTTCTCGCCGAGTTTGGCGCCGCTCCAGCCGCCGATGGAGACGATGACGTCACCGCCGGCCGCCCTGATCGCCTTGATCTTCGCCTGGTCGTTTCCGCCGGTCAGCGGGCGCGAGCCGTCCCACTTCGGGTTGCAGGACCCATCGGAGAGGATGAAGGCGAGCGTGAACCACTTGACGCCGGTCGCCGACATCACGGTGGTGGGGTTCTGCGGGTTGCCCCAGCCGAAGTACTCGTAGGGGGCGACGGCCATCCCGGGAGCCGCAGCAGAAACGTTCACCGGATTGACCGAGTTCACAGCCATCGCGCCGTTGCCCGAATCCACAGCTTTCGTGGCGCTCACCGGCTTCACAGCTTGCGTGGCGCTCACCGGCTTCACACGGATCAGCCGTGTTTCCCCGGGTCGCAGCGTCGCGCTGTAGGAGTTCGCGATCACGCCCTTGTGGGAGCCCGACCACAGGTCCGTGACGTCGCCGGAGCCCGTGAAACCTACCTGCGACCAGTTCACACTGACCGTGGTGTTGCCGGACGTACCGGTGTTGAACAGCGCCACGACATGGTCGCCGCTGTTTTCCTCCTTGCTCCAGACCTGTTTGACACCACTGTTCACCACCCGTTTCGCGGCGACGCCGTCCTGGTCGACGCCGATGAGCCGGTCATTCGTCAGCATCGCCTTGTCGACGGAGTCGACGTGCGTGAGGTCGGTGCCGAGCAGCAGCGGCGCGGCCGCCATCGCCCACAGGGTGAAGTGGGAGCGACGTTGATCGGCGGTGAGTCCTGCCTGGTCGCCGTTGCCGATCTCCAGTGAGTCGAGGTCGTTCCAGCCGCCTGGGCCGGCGTACGGCTGCCAGTTCGCCGCCGAGGTGAAGCGGGCGGAGACGTGCGACCAGTCGGTCAGCGGATAACCGCTGCCGTTCGGGCCCGAACCGCAGTAGCACTCGACATCGCCCTGAGTGCGCCAACTGTTCGCCAGCGAGCGCCAGGTGGAGGCGTTCGCGATCGGGAGGTTGTTGGAAAGCGCGAAGTTGATCGGCCGGCCGGTGGCCCGCAGCGCCTTGTCCCAGGCCTGGACGTCGGGGACGTCGGCGCTGCCCACCCCGTCGATCTTCAGGTAGTCGACTCCCCAGGAGGCGAACTGCTTCGCCCACGAGTTCACGAACTCCTGAGCGCCCGGCTTCCCGTAGTCGATGTAGTACATGTTCTTGCAGTTGTAGTTCTTCTCGGTCTTCGACGTGTCCGCGATATCGGCCGCGTGATACGAAGTCCCCTCGATCGGTGTGTTCTTGGTGACCGCGTTCTTGGCTATACCCGGTGTCACATAGAAGCCGAACTTCAGTCCCTTGGAGTGGATGTAGTCGGCCAGTGCCTTGATTCCGGAGGGGAATTTGGCCGTGTCGACGGTCCAGCGGCCATAGGAGTCGACAACGAATCCGTTCGCGTCGCACTTCTGCCAGAAATCGTCGAGGTTGACGTACACGAAGCCGTGGTTCTCCAGTCCGCTCGCAACCAGGGCGTCGGCCTGCGCCTTGATCTTCGCCTCGGTGGGCCGGCGGCGGACGAAGCTCCAGCTGCTCCAGCCCATCGCGGGGCGGACGGACTGACCGTTGTCCGAATAGGGCCCGACCGCCGCCCGCGCCGCCGATGCGTCTGAGGAGCCGGCCGTGGCCGCCGGTGTGGCGTACGACGTCCCGATCCATGCCTCGTCGATCCGCAACCGCTTGTAGCGGGTCGAATCGGTGGACGCGGCCCAGGTGGAGTCGACTTCGAGACGTACGTAGCGGGCATTGGCCGCCGTCAGGTCGATCCCCTGGATTCCGCGACGACTTGGCAGTTGCCCGGTCTTCACGGCACTTCCCCAGCTGGAGCCGTCATTGCTGAGGAACACCTTGTACGCCTTGATCCGCGCCGACTGTTCGGTGTCGGAGCGCGCGTAGGCGACGGAGTCCTCACGTTGGTTCAGGCCGATGTACTGGACCTTCTTCGCCGAGCCGAGGTCGAAGGTGAGGTCGACCGGCAGGGTCTTGTTGTTGTCCCAATACGTGAGGTAGTTGCCGTCACCTGCCGCCGAACCCTCATGCCCGCTCACCGAGGAGCCGGCGCTGACCGTGACCCCGGAGAGGATGCCCTGCCGCCCCGCGGTCGTGACCTTGAAGACGGTGTCGTACGGGTCCCAGTTGCCGAGGCCGCTCAGCGTGAGCACTCCGCCGGACTGCGACCACGAGATCGCCGCTCCCGTTCGGAGATTGGTGACGGACGCGATCCGGTAGCCGTTGTCGCGGATACGCAGCGTGCTGGTGGACGGCGGCGTCAGCACGTGCACGTATTGGAGATCGGGGTCGCTCCTGCTGATTGTCGTGACGCCGTGGGAACCGTCGTTCCAGAAGCCGGGCTTCAGGCCGCCGTACATGTAGCCGCCGCCCTCGGTGCCGTGCAGGGACTGCCAGATGGAGTCGAGGTAGGCGTCGGCGAAGTTGTTGAAGGCGGCCTGGTTGCTCGGAAACCTGCCGTTGACCTGAGCGGTCTCGGCCATCAACGCCTTCACGGACGATCCCGTGTTGGTGATCAGCCGGCCGAGCGTGAGCATCTTGTCGACGGAGGGGTTCGAGCCGTCGTACCACCATGCTCCGCTCGACGGCAGCTTGAAGTCGGCCTCGGTCAGCCGGGGTTGGGCCGTGTAGACAGCCTGGGGGTAGTCGTACGCCGGCGTCATCCCCGTCTTCTGCTCATTGCTGATCATGTCCATGATCGGCGTATCTTCGTTGTTGTTGCTCAGCGTGTAGTTCGGGCGCTTCTGCTGGATCTGCGCATATAGGTTGTGGCTCTCCCAGTACGCGTTGTCGTTGTCGATCCAGAAGCCGCCGAGGTCGGGATAGCGGTCCATGACCTCGAAGAAGTTGTCGTACGAGAAGCGGCCGAAACCATCGCGGGTGGTGAGGTCGACATTCGTTCCCTTGTAGGCCGAGTACGCGGCCGAGTCGAGCCATTCGTGGCCGCCCTCGTTGTGCCACTGGGGGTCGTCGGTCATGTAGAGGATGACCTTGAGGCCCTTGGCCTTGGCCGCGGTGATCAGTTCGCCGAGGAAGTCGCGGTGGGTGGAGCAGCTGCCGGGGATCTTCGACGGCCAGGGGCGGGCGTAGCCGAGCCTGCTGTGGAAGGTGGCGAGGACAAGGTACTGGGTGTGCAGCTTCTGGGCCTCCTTCACCCAGTAGGCGGGGGTCCAGCCGCCGCTGGTGACGTCGTTCTCCCAGGCGGTGCAGCTGGTGTGGGCGGGGGCGGTGCGTTCACCCCAGTGCAGAAAGAGGCCGCCGACGGAGCCGCGGAGGAATGCCTGGCGGGGGTTCTCCAGGTCGAGCGGTTTCGCGGCCGCGCTCCTGGCGACCGCGCTCTTCGCAGCCGCGGGCTTCACGGCCACGCTCTCCCCATCCGCGCTCACAGCCACGGTCTTCGCGGCCGCGCTCTTCACAACCCCGGCCTTCGCGGCCGCGGTCTTGACTGCCGTACCGCAGCTCTCGCTCGACCCGGCACCGGAGACGCGCAGGGCCCCACCCGACGTGTTGTGACTGTCCGTCAGGCAGTACCCCGTGACGCTCTGGAACCCCACGTCGTGCGGCGAGTTGCTCCCGCGCTGTGCCGTGAAGTGGTTGAACCTGATTCCGTCGGCCGAGTTGGCGATGACGGCAGGACGTCCGTCGTTCGCCGCGAACTTCACCGAGCTGTTCGTGAAGGTCACGTCGTCCGCGTTGTGGAGGTACCAGCCGTACGCGGGGCGCGTGCCGATGGCCTTCGGGTTGTAGTCGTTCGGGTCGTTGCTCGGCACGGCGGTGGACATGGTCCCATTGCCGCCGGGCACGGTGATGTCGACGTCGGTGAAGGTGACTCCGTTGATCCGGTGGCCGCTCTCGCCCCACAGGGTCGGGCTGAAGGACGGACTCGACCCGGTCGCCTTGATGTTGTCGTAGGTGATGTCGCTGATGGAGCCGATGCCCGGACTGTTCCCGCAGCGCTTCCGGGTGCCGATCTTCTGCATGATCGGTGAGTGGACGTTCGTCATCGTGATGTCGCGGTAGTGGACGTCCGAGATCTTCGCGCCGTCCATCGAGACCATGCCGAGCCCGGATTTGTTGGAGCCCTCGATGCGGATCTTCGTGAACTGGTAGTCGGAGAAGTCGCCACAGGTCTCGGAGCCGAACATCAGCGCGTTGCAGCACACCGCCGACAGATAGGAATCGCTCACCCGCACATGGCCGTTGGGTAGCTTGGCGCCGAGCGCGTAGTCGCTCTTGAAGACGAGCGCGTCGTCGTTGGCCTTGATGTTGGCGTTCGTGACGGTCACATTCGTCGTGCTGATGACGTTCCAGCCGTCGCGGTCGCTCGCGGTGTCGATGGTCAGGTGGTCGGAAGTGACGTTCGTGCAGCCGTTGATGAGGGCCGCGAAGTGGCCGCCGCGGCGCAGGGTGAGACCGTCGCCGATGCGCAGGCCGTTGCAGCGGGTCAGGGACAGGATCTTGTCGGCCTCGCCGGACTTGGGGTTGCCGGTGATGAGGTTGCCGAGGCCGTCGATGACGCCCCCGCCCACGAAGCCGATGTCGGTGAGCCGGTCGCCGTAGATCATCGCGTTGTGGAAGTGGCTGTGCCCGTAGTCCTGGTAGGCGTCGTTGGGGTTGTCCTCGGGTGGGTCGTACGTGTCCGCGCTGGAGCCCTGGATCGTCGCGCCCGTGTCGACCTGGAGCGTGACCTCGCTCTTCATGTGGATGGTGTTCTTCGACTTGTACTTGCCCGCGGGGAAGCGGACCGTGCCGCCGCCCGCGGAATTGGCCGCCGTGATGGCCTTGTTGATGGCGGGGGTGTCATTGGTGGAGCCGTCGCCCTTGGCTCCGTAGTCGCGTACGTCGAAGACGCCGGCCCGGGTCGTCGGTGCGGCCGCGAGGGCCTGTGGGTGTGTCAGGCCGAGAACCACGGCGAAGGCGAAGAAGAGCGTCGTCACCCAGTGTGTGCGTGTCATGTGACGGCTCCTCACACCAGTTGGTAGCCGCGGAGGTTGGTCAGCAGCAGGTAGCAGTCCTGCAGGGACCCCGATGTGTCGCCGAGGGAGCGGTAGATGCCCCACTTGGGCCGCACCCGGTCGGCGAGGAAGGTGTCGACGCCCGTCTTCGACTTGTCGATGACCGTGGTCGAACCGTTCTTGAGGATCCAGCGGACCGAGCCCGCCGAGCCGTTGCCGACCTTGATCTGGAAGTCGACGTCGATCCATTTGTTGTGCAGCGGCTCCAGGGCCGTACGGCCGACGAGAATGTCGTCGATCGCCAACTTCAGCTCGATGGTCTGCACGCCGTTCACCCGCCGCAGGGACTGCACGACGATCGGCGAGGTGCCGTTACCGGGCTGCTTCATCTGCATGATGTGGGTGAAGGTGGTCGTCGCCTTCAGCGAGCTCGGAATGTACATCGAGTACGTGACCCGCCAGGTCTGGCCCTCGGTCCACTTCAGATAGTTGCTGCCGCTGCCGTTGCGCAGTCCGGTGACCTCCTGGCGCTGCCGGTCGGTCGACGTGTCCCGGTCGACCTTGTGCATGGTGAAGTGCCAGTTGTCGCCGGTCGCGTAGATGTGTGGCTGTCCGGCCGGGTGCGAGTCGGCGCGGTCGTCCTCGACGGTCTCGAACGCGCCGAGTCCGTTGCCGCTGGCCGAGGGGGCCCATTTCTGCTGCCAGGAGGCGGCGTGCGCCGCTGTCGCGCTCGACAGGCCGACCGCGCCGCCGAGTGCGGCGCCGAGCAACCCTCTTCTAGACGTGCTCATGACATTACTCACCTCGCAACTGTTCGTTCATGATCAGAAAGGCGCCGAGTCCGTGGAAGTCGTTCGTGGCCCGAGTGCGGGCGACGTAGTACGCGTAGTCGCCGACGTTGGTGCCGATCGAGATGTCGGTGAGACGGGTGCGACCATCGGAGCTGGTCGAGATCTTGGCCAGGACGCCTTGGTAACCGCGCTGGGCGACCATGGCGTAGTGCGCGTCGAGGTAGCCCTGTTGGACACCGCGCGAGAGGGCGTAGGTGAACATGCTGGAGCAGGAGGTCTCGGTCCAGTTGTCGCTCCTGCCGCCCTTGTCGATCACCTGGTACCAGCGCCCGGTCGCCGGGTCCTGGTACTTCTCCAGGCCGACCGCCAACTTCCTGAGGATGCTGACGAGGTGATCCCGTCGGGGATGGTTGACGGGGATCGCGTCGAGCACGTTGACGATCGCCATCGAGTACCAGCCGACCGCACGGCACCAGTGCTCGGGCGCGAGCCCCGTCTGCGGATCGGCCCAGCTCGCGGTCTTCGACTCGTCGTAGGCGTGCTTCAGCAGACCGCTCGGGACCTGGAGATGGCTGCCGTAGACATACAGCTGCTGGGCCGCCTCGTCGTTCGTGTACGTCGCGTCCCCGAACTCCTTGCCGTACTCGACGAGGAAGGGGTTCACCATGTAGACGCCGTCGGCCCAGAGTTGATGGGCACGGCTGCTGGTGTCGGCGTGCCAGAAGCCGCCGTCGGCGGTGCGCGGGTACGTGGCGAGACGGTCGCGGATCTTCCTCGCCGCCTTGCGGTAGCGGTCCTGACCCGTCTCGTGGTGCAGGATGGTCAGCAGTCGGCCTGCCTGCATGCTGTCGAGGCTGTTGAAGCTCTGGTCGATCGTCCCGTCGCTCTTCACGAAGCGGTCGACGTAGCTCTTGATGTACGAGAGATAGCGGGCGTCGTGCGTGCGCCGATAGGTGAGGTACTGGCCGTAGAGGTAGAGACCGACCGGGTACGACCAGCCGCCGATCGTGCTGGGCGAGTAGCGCGCCATGGTCGAGTCGATCAGGGCGACCGACCAGTCGGGCGCGGCGACCGGGGACCGGTCCGGGGCGGCGATCTGCTGAGGTCCGGCAATGGCGGCCTGGGGCGCGGTCGCGGATACCGTCATCAGGCCCGTGGTGGCGAGCGCGCCCGCAAGCAACGCCGCTCGCAGTCGTCGTCTCATGATCCTCCCTCTCGGTAGGCATAGGCAGAGGTCGTACGCGGGCTGTCGTCGACGAGCGTGCGTACGAGGTGGTGGTCGGGGGCGTGGCGGCAGGCCGGGTCGGTGCGCGTGGCATCACCGGTGAGCGCGTGCGCCTGGCAGCGACAGCCGCCGAAGTCGGTGGTGCGCAGGGCGCAGGTGCGGCAGGGGTCCCGCATCCAGCCCTCGCCGCGGTAGGCGTTGAAGGCCTTCGACTCGCGCCAGATCCAGTCGAGCGGGTGATCCCGCACGCTCGGCGGGTCGAGGTCGGGGAGGCTCGCCGCCGCCGGGCACGGAAGTACGGTGCCGTCCGGAGCGACGGTGAGGGAGACAGCTCCCCAGCCGCCCATGCACGGTTTCGCGGTGCCGTCGACGTAGTCGGGAGCGACCCAGATCAACTCCAGGGCGCCGACGAGTTGTTCACGGCGGCTGGTCACGGTGGAGTGGGCCCGTGCGACCTGGTCGCGGGTCGGCAACAGGGCCGCGCGGTTGCGTAACGCCCAGCCGTAGAACTGGGTATTGGCGAGCTCGATCCGCTCGGCGCCCCAGTCGAGGCCGAGACTGATCAGATCGTCGAGGGCATCGATGTTGGCGCGGTGGAGCACGACATTGAGGCCGAGCGGAAGTCCGGCCGCCCGCACCAGGCGCGCGGCTCGTTCCTTGGCGGCGAACGAGCGGGAGCCCGCGATGAGTTCGGCGGCAGCGGGGTCCGTGTGCTGCACGGAGAGCTGGACGCAGCGAAGGCCGGCGTCCCGCAGTTCCGCGAGCCGCCGCTCGTGCAGGCCCACGCCGCTGGTGACGAGCTGGGTGTAGAGCCCAGCGGTGTCGGCCGCCTCGACGACCTGGGTGAGGTCCCGTCGCAGCAGCGGTTCGCCGCCGGAGAGGTGGGTCTGGACGACGCCCAGGTCGGCGGCCTGGCGCAGTACGTCGGCCCATTGCCCGGTGCTCAGCTCTCTTGACCGACTGATCAGTTCGACGGGGTTGGAACAATACGCGCAGCGCAGCGGACAGCCGTGGGTGAGTTCGGCAAGCAGGGCCCAGGGGGGAGCCACGGTCACTGGAGCCAGCCCTCCTTTCGCAACGCCGTAAGGAATGCGGGGACGTCGTCGGCGACCGGCGCGCCCGGGAACCGTTCGCCCAGCACGGCGACGATCTCGGGCACCGCACGACTGCCGTCGCACAGTCGGACGATGCCGGCCGCGGTGCCACGCAGGACGACCACTCGCTCCGGTAGGAGCAGCAAGTCGGTTGCCCTGACACAGTCATGACGGAGCATCACGGACCGGGAGAGCGCGGGACGCCAGGTCATGACCCGCTCACGGGGTCGCGCGGCACGTCGGCTCCGCCTCCCTCCCCCACGCGGTCGCCCTGGCCCACCCGGCCGTCCCGAACCTCCCCGCCTTGGTCCACCGCGTCCAGCAAGGCCCACAGCACCTCGCACTTGAACGCCAGCGCGGCCACCGCCCGTTCCTGCTGTTCCCTGGTGCGGGCCCAGGTCTGGACGAGTGCGAGGGCCTCCTCGCTGTCCCGGCCGCCCTGGCCGATACGGGCCCGGAAGTAGGCGAGCCCGTCGGCGTCGATCCATGGATAGTGCCGCTCGAAGGCGGCGATCCGCTTGCGCATCAGCCCGGGTGCCGACAGCTCGGTGAGCGAGGCGGCGACCGCGTCCAGTGCCGGTCGTCGGCGGCAGAAGGTGACGTAGCCCTCGACCGCGAACCGCACGCCGGGCAGCACCCGGGACGCGTCCCACAGTGTCGGGCGGTCGAGGCCGGCCGCCTCGCCGAGCCGCAGCCAGCGTTCGATGCCGCCCTCGCCGTCGGGCGTTCCGTCGTGGTCCTGGATCCTGCGCAGCCAGGCACGGCGCAGCGCGGGCTCGTCGAACTTGGCAATGATCAGGGCGTCCTTGACGGGGATGTGGCGCTGGTAGTGGAAGCGGTTGGCGATCCAGCGGCGCAGCTCAACGGGCGTCAACTCGCCCTGGTGCATACGGATGTTGAAGGGGTGCCGGTCGTGGTAGCGCTCCTCGGCGACGGTGCGCAGCCGCTCGGTGAACTCGATGGTTCGCCAAGGGGCCGCGGCACCGTCGTCGCGCACGGTTGTCGCGGTCATGGTGCGACCACCGGTGCTCTAGCGCTCGCCGAGGGCGTACGCGGTGACCTCCAGGGCGGTCTCGACGACGAGATACCCGGGGGCCTCCCAAACCCTTTCCTCCGATGTTTCCCGAGTGCTCGATTCCGTGCGGGAGATCTCGGAAGCCTGCTGTTCGTTCATGTGTGCATACCCGCTTTCCTGATGGGTGGGGGGTGTGGAGCCCAGACAGGTGTGGTGGGGCCTAGACAGGCACTAGCGTTCACATGCATGCACTGAGTTCACGAGAGCGTTCAGTGACGTGTACAGAGTTGCGGGGTGACGGGACCCGGTCAATGGTCCGGACCGAGAAGGTCGGATCCATTTCCGGCCAACCTCCGTTCGGGCCAACGACGGACGCGTCCGCCCCCACCATGAATCCACGAGGAATCCACCGGTCAGGAATGCATTACGACCCGTGATCGTTGACCATGGGAGTACCACCCGACGACTGAAGGATCGAGAGCTCGTGAGCAAGGTCCCCCCGATCACCCTGAACAACGGCGTCGAGATGCCGCAGCTGGGCTTCGGTGTCTGGCAGGTGCCGGACGACGAGGCGGACCGGGCGGTCACCACCGCGCTGGAGGCCGGCTACCGCAGCATCGACACCGCTGCGATCTACGGCAACGAAGAGGGCACCGGCAAGGCCATCACCGCCTCCGGCATCGCCCGCCAGGATCTCTTCGTCACCACCAAGCTCTGGAACAGCGACCAGGGGTACGACGCGACGCTGCGCGCCTTCGACGCGTCCCTGGAGAAGCTCGGGCTGGAGTACATCGACCTGTATCTGATCCACTGGCCGCTGCCGTCACGGGGCAAGTACATCGACACCTACAAGGCCTTCGAGAAGCTCTACGCGGACGGCCGCGCCAAGGCCATCGGCGTCTCCAACTTCCTTCCGGAGCACCTGGAGAAGCTGATCGACGCGACGTCCGTCATCCCGGCCGTCAACCAGATCGAACTGCACCCGCACCTCCAGCAGGACGCGGCGCGCGCGTACCACGCGGAGCAGGGCATTGCGACCGAGGACTGGTCGCCGCTCGGCTCGGGCAGGGGCCTCCTGGAGGTCCCGGCGATCGTCGCCATCGCCCAGAAGCACGGCCGCACGCCGGCGCAGATCGTGCTGCGCTGGCACCTCCAGCTGGGGAACATCGTGATCCCCAAGTCCGTGACTCCGTCCCGGATCAAGGAGAACATCGACGTCTTCGACTTCTCGCTGGACGCCGAGGACATCGCGGCGATCACCGCGCTGAACGAGGACCGTCGCCTGGGCCCGGACCCGGCGACCTTCGAGATGGGCTGAGGCCCGCAGCCATATGACGGTCCGCCCCGCCGCGAGGTCTCTCGCGGCGGGGCGGACTGTCGTACGGGAGCCGGACCGTCGTCGGCCGGCTCCCATACGGAAGGCGATTCCCCGAACGACCCGTCGTCGGCAGGCCTGCAATGGATCACGATCCGGCGAACGACCCGTCGTCGGCAGACCTCTACACGGAACACGATCCGGCGAACGACCCGCCATCCGCCGACCCGCCATCCACGGTCCCTGCGCGGGAGGCGTCAACCGTCCCGTACGTCCGAGAAGACGATCTCGAACTCCTCCAGTCCGGTCACGGTCACGTGCGCCTTGGCCGCGCCCTCGTGCCGGGCCGCCGACTGGGGGCCGCGGGAGGCGACCAGGGAGTCCCGGTCGACGAACAGGACGCCGACCAGGCCGCGCCCTCGCTCCCGGTCGATGAGCAGTGATGTCCTGGCCAGCCCCGGGAAGCTCTCGAGCCTGGGCACCACCGTCGCCCGGAAGGTGTCGGCAAGAAGATCCGCGTCCGCGGGCTCGAACTCCAGCCTGCTGAGCCGCAGTCCACCTCCCGCCTGTGGCTGGCGAACCGAATGAAAGACCGCCGCCTCGTAGTTGTCGACCGCCAGCGTCGCCGCGAACGGCTCCAGGAGCCCCGCGCGCCGCTCACGCAGCACCGCGTCGCTGTTCTGCCTGGCCTCCTCGGACTCCCACCAGCTCAGGACGAGGAGTTTGCCGAGCTTCCGGTCCACGAAGATGCCGGATCCGCGATACCCCGGGCGATCCTCGAGGAGGTCCCGGCCTCGCGTGTTCAAGGACTTGATGGCCGTATCGATCGTCACGGGATCGCCGGTCGCGTACACAGTCCGAACGAACATGACGCCTCGCCTCCCAGAAGCCGGGCTATTACCCGGAATGTTCGATATAGCCAGTCTTCTCCCGCAAGGGGATGGTCGCAATCGACTCGGAACACCGGAGTTCACACCAGGGGCTTGACGAGGTCATGCAACGGGGTCCACGTTGTACGGCACCCAGTAAGGAAAGTTTCCTAACAGAAGGGTCCCCCACAGTGCGCACTCGAACACTGACCCTCGCCGCGGCTTCTGGCGCCGCGCTCCTCGCCACCGCAGTACTCCCGACCAGCGCCTCTGGCACCGCCAACCCCCGTTCCGCGCAGGAGGGTTCGGTCAGCGCGGCCGACCTGCTCGCCAAGGTGACGTCCTGTTCGCAGATATCGAACGGTAAGTACAAGACCGACGACGAGACGTCGGCCACCGTCCCGGTCTGCGGCAAGAACGGCGCCGTGTTCTGGAAGGCCGACATGGACGTCGACTGCGACGGCCAGGTCACCAGCAAGTGCAACGGCAACACCGACCCCTGGTTCCAGGACGACACCGCCTTCCACCAGTCCGACGGCAAGCCGCTGCGCGCCGACTCGCTGCCGTACGTCGTGGTGCCGAGCGCCAGCAGCATCTGGAAGTACACGAGCTCCGGCATCAAGGGCGGCGGCGTGGTCGCGGTCATCTACAACAACAAGGTCGAGTACGCGGTGGTCGGTGACACCGGGCCCACGAAGATCATCGGCGAGGCCTCGTACGCCACCGCGAAGTCGCTGGGCATCGACCCCGACCCGGAGACGGGTGGGACCGACTCCGGCGTGACGTACATCCTGTTCAAGAACTCTCAGGCATCGCCGATCCAGAGTCACAGTGCGGCGGTGTCGCTGGGTGACTCACTGGCGAAGAAGTTTCTGCAGAACAACTGAGCATTCGCTGAATGCCGTGGGGGAACTGCGCGCCGTCCGTGGCCGGTCGCGCAGTTCCCCGCACCTCTTACGGGACACCCGTCAGACGGGCTGGCCCATCGGGCGTACGACGACGGTGTTCACGTCGACGCCTTCCGGCTGCCCGATCGCCCAGACGATCGACTCGGCGAGCTGGTCGGCCGTGAGCAGATGGCCCGGCGGCAGACTGCCGTAGCTGTCCCAGAACGGTGTCTCCACACGTCCGGGAGAGATCAGGGTCACGCCGACCCCGAACTCGGTGACCTGACGGCGGGTGTTCTCGGCGAGGCCTGTCACGGCCCATTTCGTCGCCCCGTAGAAGTTGCCGGGGGTGTGGATGTGGCCCGCGACGCTGCCGACCAGCACGATCCGGCCGTGAGTCTCCTTCAGGGCGTCGATGGAGGCCCTGACCAGGAGGGCGGGACCCAGGACATTGGTCAGCACCATCTCGGACCAGCCCGCCGGGTCGCCCTCCGCGACCGTGTCGTGCGTGGCGAAGCCGGCGTTGGCGACGACGGTGTCGAGCCGGCCGAACGCCTTGACCGTCGCCTCGACAGCCGCCTGCACCTGGTCGTACTCGGCCGCGTTCCCGACGACCGTCAACAGCCCCTCGGGGCGGCCGAGTTCCTCGGCGAAGGCGTGCAGCCGCTTCTCACCCCGCCCGGTGACGGTGACCCGGTGCCCCGCGTCGAGAAGACGTCGCGCGACCGCTGCGCCGATACCGCTTCCGCCACCCGTGATGAGTGCGACGGGCGAGTCCGACATGGTTACCCCCATACCTTTCCGGTGAAGACTTGGAGTCCATCACTTGGAGCACTCTCGAAGTCAAGCCCGGAGAACTCGACGTGCGGGAGCCTCAACACGCGTGCCGATAGGGCACGTCGGGCAGATACCGGCTCCACTCGGCACGCGTCGCCCCGCCGTCCGCCCGTGCGCACACCTCGGCTGCCGCCCGGACCGGCGTCAACCGCACGGAACGTAGAGGCATATGAGCTGTGGCGATGCGCAACTCCCGCCCGCCCGGAGTGAATCCGACCGCGAGAATGGGCCCGCCACCGGCCGGCAGGCTCGCCCCCGGCAACCGCGGTGACGCCGTCTCCCACACCCGGACCGAACCGTCGGCCCGGCTCGCGGCCAACAGCGAGCCGTCGGCCGAGAAGGCCAGGGCAGGGCGCCCGACGGTGGAATCGGCGGTCGCCAGGACGGCGATCCGGTGCCGCCCGCCCGCGTCCCACAGGGTGAGGCGCCCCTGGACGTCGGCGGCGGCCGAGAAGCGTCCGTCCGGACTGAAGGCCGCGATGGGCAGGAGATCCTCACCCTCGAATCCCTGTCTGCGCCCGCCCGTCGCGACGTCGATCAGGACTCCTTCGACGGTCACGACCGTACGTCCGGTCGCGTCGATCGCACTGGGGGAATCGGTCCGGGTACCGACGGTTCGGGAGCCGGGGTGCGGGCCCCGTCGTACGACGCGGATCCCCTTCCGGGTGCCGACGGCCGTGTGCACCGTCCCGTCGACGGCGACGGCCCGCACCGCGTAGCGCTCCGCGGGTTCGGCCGGATTCCCGGCCGCGTCGAACGCGGCTTCGGTCTGCGCCTTCTTCCGCCACGCCGGACCGATGAGCCCGCGCAGGGAAAGCGTACGTTTACGACATGGCCCGGCGCAGCCTGCCCGACCTGTGGTCGACGCTCGCCGGTGTCGACGCCGTGCACGGCCTGTACTACCTGTTCATGTACGCCCTGTTCGAGGTCTCCGGCGGGCTGGACCCTCTCCTGGTGCTGCGGCTCCCCTCGGTCCTCGCCACGGTCGCGGCGACCGGGACGGTGGCCCTCCTCGGGCGCCGGCTGGCCGGGCCCCGCGCCGGACTCCTGGCGGGGACCGTCTTCGCGGTGCTGCCGCAGGTCCAGCGGTACGGGCAGGAGGGCCGTTCGTACGCGCTCGTCTGCGCTCTGGTCGTGTGGGCGACGTATCTGCTGGTGCGAGCCGTGGAGAGCCGGGGCGGCGCCCGGGCCTGGGCCGCGTACGGCGCGGTGCTGCTGGCGGCCTGACTGCTGCACGAGTTCGCCGTACTGGCACTGGCCGCGCACGCGCCGGCCGTGCCGCGCGGCGCTCGCCACGGCTGGGCCCGGGCGGCGGTGACGGTTCTCGTCGCGATGGCACCCCTCGGTGCGCTGAGCCTGCGTCAGTCGGACCAGGTGTCCTGGATCGGGGGCCCTGGTACGGGTGCCTACGCGGGCTTCGCCGGGCTGGCCGTGCTGGGGGCGGCCTGCGCCCGGGTACTCGGGTTCGGCACCAGCACCGCTCCCCGGCCTCGGCTCCCGGCCCTCGGGCTCGGCCTCCTCGTCCTGCCCGCCCTTCTGCTCCTGCTGGTCTCGCTGGTCAAACCCCTGTACGTGGACCGTTACGTGCTCTACGGCCAGACCGGAACGGCTCTCCTCGTCGGCGCCGCGCTGGACCGGTTCGTGCGGGCCGCCGGACGGACCCGCACCGCGGCGCTGTGCGGGGCGGGAGCCGTGCTCCTCGCGCTGCTCCCCGTCACGTTGCAGCTGTGCGCGCCCGAGAGCCGTACCGTCGATGTCACCGCCGTGGCCCGGGCCGTCGCGCAGGCCGGTGCCCGGGGCGGCGGGGTGGTCTATATGCCGGCGCGGCGCCGCGTGTGGTCACTGCCCGATCCCGGCTCGGTGCGCGGATTGCGCGACCTGGCCCTGGAGCGCGGGCCCGTCGCCTCGCACACCTTGTACGGCACGGCGGTTCCGGCGCCCGTCATCCGCGCACGTCTGCTCGCCACACCCCGCGTCGTCGCCGTGCGCGATCCCGCGGGGCAACCACTCGACCGGACACCACAGGAGATCGTCAAACGGCGGGTCCTGGCGGAGTACTTCGAGCAGTGCGACACCCGGCGGGTTCAGGGGGCGCGGGTCACCGTGTACGCGCACCCGGGCGAGTGCTGACCGGCAGCGGGCTACTCCGGCTTCACCCCGAGGTACACGGTGTGCGCCGTCAGCAGGAACACATCCGGACGGTGGTGCACGCTCGCCTTGTCGTCCGGGTCGAGGAGCCGGTCAAGGGTGGCGAGGTCGTTCGCGTCGAGGCCCTCGGCCAGGCCTTCCCGGCGGTGGGTGAGGGTGCTGACGACGAAGGCGCGGGCCTCGTCCGACAGCGGAGCGGGGAAGTCGAGAAGGAAGGTACGGGTCGCCGTGTGGCGCAGGCCCACGGCGGTCAGCAGGGCGGGCCAGTCCTCCGTCTCGGCCACCGCTCCGGGCAGCTCGGCCCGCATCCGGGTGAACCACTCGTCGTGGACCGCGTCGATACGGGACTGCAGACCGGGGCGGCCGATGCCGATGTCGCGCGGCAGGAAGCGCGTGGGCAGACCACCCTCCAGGAGGGCGAGGGTGCCGCCGGGCGCGAGACCGCGCACGAACCCGGAGAGCGCGGCGCGCTGGTCGCCGACGTGGTGCAGCGACCTGCTGGCCCACAGCAGGTCCGCCGGGTACTCCAAGTCGCCGAGGCCATCAGCGAGTTCGGCCTCCACCGTGCTGAAGCGGTCGGCGACGCCGAGCCGGTCCGCACGGGCGCGGGCCCGTTCCAGGAGGAGTTCCGCGCCGTCCACGGCGACGACCCGCGCCTGCGGGAAGGTGTTTGCGAGGAGACAGGAGATCACACCGGGTCCGCTGCCCGCGTCCACGATCAGCTCGGGCTCCGGCCGCCGCTCGCGGAGCCAGGCCGCCGCCTCGGCATACAGCGGGGTGAACAGTTCGGCTTCCTGCTCCAGCAGGGGCAGCCACTCGGTGAAGTCGATCTGTGTGTGGTCGTGGTGGTGGTGTGCCATGGTTCCGAGCCTCTCGTCCGGGATGCCGACAGCGTGCGCCGTCACTCCCGGAAACGGCCACTCCTGTTGCTCAAACAGCAAAACGGACGGGCTGAAAATGAGCGCGCGGAAAATCGGATGCGCCCAGGAGAGCGGGTCCCCGAGCATGGCCCCATGGACGACGAGATGGTGGAGCGTTTCCTCGAGGACGGTTTCGTGAGGATCGAGGGCGCCTTCCCGCCGCGCGTCGCCGAGGACTGCGCGCGGCTGCTGTGGAAGGAGACGGGGTACGACCCGCACGCCCCGGCGACCTGGGCCGAACCGGTGCGCTGGGTCTCCGGCATGGCCCAGGGCCCGTTCGCCGCGGCGGCCAACTCCGCTGTCCTGCATGAGGCGTTCGACCTGCTGCTGGGCGAGGGCCGCTGGGAGCCGCGCTACTCGCTGGGCAGCTTTCCGCTGCGCTTCCCGCACGAGGAGGAACCGGACGACGCCGGCTGGCACATCGAGGGCAGTTATCTGCCCGAGGGCGAGAGCTGGTACTTCACGAACCTCAGGTCCAAGGGGCGGGCCCTTCTGATGCTCTTCCTCTTCAGCGAGGTGGGCCCCCGGGACGCCCCCACCCGGATCCGCGTCGGCTCGCACCTGGACGTGCCGCCTCTGCTGGAGCCGTACGGTGAAGAAGGGGTTTCGGGCCTCGACATCGCCCCGAAGCTGGTCGAGGCCTCGGCGCACCGCCCGCTCGCGTACGCCACCGGCCGCCCCGGCGACGTATTTCTGTGCCACCCCTTCCTGGTGCACGCGGCGCAGCCGCACCACGGCGCCCGACCGCGTTTCATGGCGCAGCCGCCGCTGTACCCGGCGGTGCCCTTCGAGCTGGACCGGCCCGACGGCGACTACTCGGCGGTGGAGTTCGCGATCCGCCGGGGGCTGGCCCGGGAGGCCTGACCCCGACGGATCGCCTCAGGCCGCTACAGCGGCGGGTACGCGTTCGTCATGAGCTGCTGGAACTGGGCGGAGAACCAGTGCCCGGACAGCGGAGCGTTCGGCAGGGCACCCGACAGGTTGTTGCCGTTACGGGCGTTGCCCGTGTACGTCGGGTCGCACATCCGGTCGAAGCCCTTGCCCTCGTCGTTCGGAATGGCCGAGCTGGAGCCGTCGGACTCGCCCGGGGGCTTCATCCACACATAGGCGTCGATGCCGGCCGCCGGGGCCGCCTGCGGACGCTCGCCGAGACCGGCGCCGGACTGGTTGCACCAGTTGCCGATGTGGATGCGGCGGTCGTAGCGCCCGCCGTCGACGTACGTGTCCACGCTGGTCGTCGCGCCGGGACCGGTGGGCCGCGCGGTGCCGCCCCAGCCGTTCCTGGAGGTGTCGATCAGCATGCCGATGCCGGAGTTGAAGCCGACCGAGACAAGCTGGTTGCGGAAGGCCTGCGCGTAGGACAGCTCGTCGACATAGCGGTTCCAGTCGACCCACTTGGACTGGCGCACGGAGGTACCGTTCACCGTGTCGTTGATGGTGAAGTTGTTCTCCTTCAGGGCGCTGTAGTTCGCCGTGTTGGTGATGAACCCGTGCACGTCGTCGACCGTCGCGCCCTCGCTCGTCGCGGCCTGCTTGAACAGGGTGGCCGAGGGAGCGAAGTTGTCGTCCCAACCCAGCCAGCCGTGGTGACCGGCGTCGATGTAGTTGTAGACGTTGGGGATTGCGCCGAGCTTGGCCAGGGCGTAACCGACGCCCTTCACGTAGTTGCCGTTGGCGAGCATGGTGTCGCACGCGGGCGTGGCGGTGGCGCGGCTGCCGGTGTTGGTGACGAGGTTCGGCAGCGAGTCGATCTCGATGGTCGTGACGATGCGGAGCGAGGCGTACTTGCTGTCCGAGAGGATCGCCGCGATCGGGTCGATGAACTGCGTCTTGTACTTGTCGATCTCCGTCGGACCGAGCTCGCCGTTGGAGGCGAGGGCCGCGCAGTCCCGTCCGGGAAGGTCATAGACCACGAGCTGGACGACCTCCTCGCCGCTGCCCTTCTGCGCGAGCGCCGCGTCGAGATGGGCGCGCAGGCCCATGCCGCCGTTCACGCCGTTGATCGCGGCGATCCGGTCGAGCCAGACACCGGTGGGCTGGTTGGAGATCCGGCTGCCCCCGGTCTCGGCCGCGGCCTTCGCCGACCACTCGGGGTTCACATAGACCTTGGCACCGGCGTACGGGTTGTCGACCTTCCCCGACGGGTCCGGATCCGGGTCCGGATCGGTTCCTCCGCCGTCATCGACGTTGCAGGTCACCCCGTCGAGTGTGAACGTGGTCGGCAGCGCGTTGGTCCCGCTGTACGAGGCGTTGAAGCCGAAGCTGACCGAACCGTCGGTCGCCAGCGAGCCGTTGTAGGTCTCGTTGGCGGCGGTGACGGCCGTTCCGCTCTGGGTGATCTTGGCGTTCCAGCCGCTGGTCACCTTCTGGTTTCCGGCGTATGACCACTTCACCGCCCAACTGCTCTTGGCGGCACCGTTGTTGGTGACCGCGACGGCGGCGGTGAAGCCGGTGTCCCACTGGTTCTGCACCTTGTAGTCGACGGTGCAGGGGACGGCGGCCGCGACGACGTCCGCGGGGACGGCCGCGGCGGCCGTGCCCGTGCCGCCGGCGATCATCAAGAGCGTTGCGAGTAACGCTGTTCTGGTACGGCTCATGAGTGCGGGTTTCCCATCGGTTGAGGACGGTCGAGGACTTTCGGTGGGGGACTAGCCGTTGAGGGCACGCAGGTGATCGCGCAGCCCGATGCCGTACGACGTGGGAGTTCCGTCGTAATCGGAGATCAGGGAGGGGCCGGAGGAGCAGTCCCAGGTGTTCCAGGTCCAGCCGAGGTAGGAGAGCCCCCGGCCGTCGAACCACTTCATGACGGTGTCGACGAAGGAGTGGGAGCAGGTGTTCTCGCCGATCTCCCCCGCCACGAGCGGGACTTGGGCGGCCACCGGGGCGAGCGTCGAGTTCCAGCAGCTCTCACTGGCACAGGTGTTGAAGTTGTAGACGTGGTACGCGGCGACGAGATTGCCCGTCGGATCACTGGGCTTGTACGTCAGCCACTGGCTCAGGTCGTTGGAATAGGCGAGCCCGCCGGCCAGGATCAGGTTCTTGGCGCCGGTGCCGCGCACCGCGTCGACAAGGTCCTGCATTCCGGCGACCTCGTAGGAGATGCCGGGGCAGTTCCCGCCGTCCCGCCAGCAGGTCCACGCCTGGGTGGTCGTGGAGGTCGCGCGGTCCGGGTAGGGCTCGTTGAACAGGTCGAACGCGACGGCCGGGTCGTCCTTGAAGGTGCTCGCGACCGAGGCCCAGAAGGACGGGGCGTACTGGGCGTCCGGCATCGGCTTCTGACAGCTGGCGTGCACGTCGGAGCAGCCCGAGGAGTTGCCGGTGTACTGGCCGTAGGACCAGTGCAGTTCGACGAGCGGTGTCATGCCGTGCGCCTCGACCTTGGCGACCAAGTCCTTGACGGCGGCGATGTAGTGGGCGCCTGCGTACTGGGCGTCGATGTTCGACAGGCCCAGCCAGCACTCCTCGTTCAGCGGAATGCGGACCGTGTTGGCCTTCCAGTCGGCGATCGCCTTGACCGACGCGTCGTCGACCGGACCGTCGAAGATTCCACGGCCCTGGATACACATGAACTCGCCGCCGGAGCGGTTGACGCCCAGCAGTCGGCGGGCGCCGCCGCCGGCGTCCACGAGCTTGTTCCCCAAGACGTGCAGCGCCGGTGCCGTGCCGTCCGGGGGAGGCTCGGTCGGCGTCGGCGTCGGCGTCGGTTCGGAATCCACGTTGCACGTGGTCCCGTTGAGCTTGAACGCCGTCGGTACGGCGTTGCTCCCCGACCATGAGGCGAGGAAGCCGGCGCTGACACTTGCCCCCGAACCCAACGAGCCGTTCCAGCTCTCGTTGGACGCGGTGACCGTCGTCCCGGACTGGGACCACTTGGCGTTCCAGCCCTGGTTGATCTTCTGGCCGTTGGCGAAGCCGAAGCCGATGCTCCAACTGCTCACCGTGGCCGCGTTGTTGGTGATTTTCACGGCGCCCTGGAAGCCGGTGTCCCACTGACCGGTGACGGAGTACTCCACCGTGCACGCGGGTGTGGCTCCTGAAGCCGTGACGACCGGCGCGATCGCGGTGCCCACGAGGGCGACCGCGGCGCCGACCACTAAAAGACTCAAACGCGGGGGGTGTCGCATGAGCGACTCCTTGCAGCTCGGGCGCGTCGTGACGGACGCGTCGACTGATGGAATCGCTCCCACTGGTGCGGATGAAGCTAGCGCCAAGTGTCGGCAAAGGACAGAGGTGTTGCACTGTTGATCAATCGAATCATTTCGACTCTTCAAGCACCTTGACCCCTCACACCCCTCTCTCCAATATGGGAGCGCTCCCACTGGTTCAAGGCTTGTTGCTCCTCCCCCCATTCTCCGAGCCGCAAGGAGGAACCAGCACATGCACCCCAGAAGGAGACGCCGCACCGCGCGGCGGTTGTGGACTGCTGTCGTGGCGGCCCTCGCGCTCCCCCTCGCGACACTGGCGACCGGTACAACTCCCGCACAGGCGGCCACGGTTCAGTGCAGCGTGGACTACAAGACCAATGACTGGGGCTCCGGCTTCACCGCGGATCTGACGATCAGCAACCGCGGTACGGACGCCATCAACGGCTGGACACTGACGTACGACTACACGGGCAACCAGGCCCTCACCAACGGCTGGAACGGCACCTGGTCCCAGTCCGGCAAGACGGTCACCGCGAAGAACGCCTCCTGGAACGGGACGATCGCCGCTGGGGCCGCCGTCTCCACCGGGGCGCAGTTCACCTACAGCGGTACCAACGCCGCACCCGCCTCCTTCGCGATCAACGGCACGACCTGCGCGGGCGCGCACCAGCCGCCGGTCACCGTGCTGACGAGCCCGACCGCGGGCGCCGTCTACACCCAGGGCGACCCGATCCCGCTGGCTGCCACCGCCGCGGCCGCCGACAGCGCGACGATCAGCAAGGTCGAGTTCTACGACGACACGACGCTGCTGGGCACGGACACCAGCTCTCCCTACACGCTGTCGGCCTCCGAGTTGACCGTGGGCAGTCATTCACTGGTCGCCAAGGCGTACGACAGTCTCGGCGCGTCGGCGGATTCCACCCCGGTCGGCATCACCGTCGTCTCGGGTCCCGCCGTGGTGGCCTCGCCGAGCCAACTCGGCGTTCAGCAGGGCAAGTCGGGCACCTTCGACGTGAAGCTGTCGACGCAGCCGAGCGCGAACGTGACGGTGTCCACCGCTCGCACGGACGGCAACACCGGCCTGTCCGTCACCGGCGGCTCCTCGCTCACCTTCACCCCGTCCAACTGGAACACGGCCCAGACCGTGACCATCACCGCCGACGCCTCCGGCTCGGGAGCCGCGACCTTCACGGCCTCCGCGACCGGCCACACCAAGGCCAAGGTCACCGTGACGGAACTGGCCGCCTCGAAGGCGTACGACGCCCGTTTCCTGGACCTGTACGGCAAGATCACCAACCCGGCGAACGGCTACTTCTCCCCCGAAGGCATCCCCTACCACTCGGTGGAGACGCTGATCGTCGAGGCGCCGGACCAAGGTCATGAGACCACGTCGGAGGCGTACAGCTATCTGATCTGGCTGCAGGCGATGTACGGGAAGGTCACCGGCGACTGGTCCAAATTCAACGCCGCGTGGACGACCATGGAGACGTACATGATCCCCACGCACGCCGACCAGCCCACGAACTCCTTCTACAACGCCTCGAAGCCGGCGACCTACGCACCCGAGCTGGACACCCCGGGCGAGTACCCGGCCAAGCTCGACACCGGCGTCTCGGTCGGCTCGGACCCGATCGCGGGCGAGCTGAAGAGCGCGTACGGCACGGACGACGTCTACGGCATGCACTGGCTGCAGGACGTCGACAACGTCTACGGCTACGGCGACGAGCCCGGCAAGTGCGAGGCCGGACCGACCGCGACCGGCCCCTCGTACATCAACACCTTCCAGCGCGGCGTGCAGGAGTCGGTGTGGGAGACGGTGCCGCAGCCGACCTGTGACGCCTTCAAGTACGGCGGCACGAGCGGGTACTTGGACCTGTTCACCGGGGACTCCTCGTACGCCAAGCAGTGGAAGTACACCGACGCTCCCGACGCCGACGCGCGCGCGGTGCAGGCCGCGTACTGGGCCGATGTCTGGGCCAAGGCGCAGGGCAAGGGAAGCGATGTGTCCGCGACGGTCGGCAAGGCCGCGAAGATGGGCGACTATCTGCGCTACGCCATGTACGACAAGTACTTCAAGAAGATCGGCAACTGTGTCGGTCCGTCGACCTGCGCGGCCGGCACCGGCAAGGACGCCTCGCACTACCTTCTGTCCTGGTACTACGCATGGGGCGGCGCCACCGACACCAGCGCGGGCTGGGCCTGGCGCATCGGATCCAGCCATGTGCACGGCGGCTACCAGAACCCGCTGGCAGCGTACGCACTCAGCTCCTACGCGGACCTGAAGCCCAAGTCTTCGACAGGGGCGGCCGATTGGGGCACATCTCTCACCCGGCAGCTGGAGTTCTGCCGCTGGCTCCAGTCGAACGAGGGCGCCATTGCCGGCGGTGCGACCAACAGCTGGGCGGGCCGCTACGCGACGCCGCCCACCGGGACGCCGACGTTCTACGGCATGTACTACGACCAGCAGCCGGTGTACCACGACCCGCCGTCCAACCAGTGGTTCGGCTTCCAGGCCTGGTCCATGGAGCGGGTCGCCGAGTACTACCAGCAGACCGGGAACGCGAGCGCGAAGGCGATCCTCGACAAGTGGGTCTCCTGGGCGCTGTCCAAGACCACGATCAACCCGGACGGCACCTACCAGATCCCCTCCACTCTCCAGTGGTCGGGCGCGCCCGACGCCTGGAACGCGTCGAGTCCCGGCGCCAACAGCGGACTTCACGTCACCGTCGCCGACTACACCGACGACGTGGGCGTGGCGGCCGCCTACGCCAAGACCCTGTCGTACTACGCCGCGAAGTCCGGCAACACCCAGGCGAAGACGACGGCGAAGGCGCTGCTCGACGGCATGTGGAGCAATGACCAGGACAGCCTGGGCATCGCCGTCCCGGAGACCCGCGCCGACTACAACCGCTTCGACGACACCGTGTATGTGCCGAGCGGCTGGAGCGGCAAGATGCCGAGCGGCGACTCGATCAACTCCTCCTCGACCTTCACCTCGCTCCGGTCCTTCTACAAGAACGACCCGGCCTGGTCGAAGATCGAGAACTATCTGGCGGGCGGGGCCGCGCCCTCCTTCACGTACCACCGGTTCTGGGCCCAGGCGGACATAGCCCTCGCCATGGGCTCGTACGCGGAGCTCCTCGAATAAGTCCCCGCTATGGCTTCGCGTACCAGGCCCTGTCGCCTCCGTGCGGCAGGGCTCGGGCCGGGCGGTCCTCACCCGCACTGAGGGCCGTCCGGCCGTCGCGCCCCCCTCTTCAAGAGAGGACCCCCACCGTGCGAAGAACCCGCATCCTCACAGCCGTGCTCGCGCTCGCGGCCGGTTTACTGGCCGGCACCCCGCCCGCAGTGGCCGCCAAAGCCCCCACGGCGACCACGCTCACCGCGGACACGTACACCTGGAAGAACGCCCGGGTCGACGGCGGCGGCTTCGTCCCCGGGATCATCTTCAACCGCTCGAGCCGGTGATCGGGGACGAGTTGACCTTCGTACCGGCTCGGTAGACGTTGAACGACACGTCGTTCGGATCGGTGCCGAGCCAGCGCCAGCTGACGAGGTTGCCGCTGTCGGCGTGGACGCTGACGACACCCCGGTCGAGGGCTCGTTGGTGGCCTGGGCCGATCCGGTGCCGAGTGCGGTGAGCCCGGCGGCGAAGAGGGCCGCCGCGGCGGCCATCGCGGATCCGATCGCGCGTCTGCGGTGCTGCCTGTGCGGGTGCTGCACGGTGAGTACCTCCTGAGGGGACAGACTGCTTCTGTTCCCTCAGCTGCCACTGCGAGCAGGGGAGTTGCCGCTCTTGGGCAAGCGCTCTCTATCCCGCGTATGTGCGCGCCAGCGCGGTCACCGTCCGAGCGATCCGCTCCCGCAGCTCCGCCGGTTCGAGCACCTCGATGTCCGTACCGAGGCGGAGGAAGTCGTGGTGGGCGTGGTCCACGGACTCGATGGGTACGGTGGCGCGCGTCCAACCGTCCTCGCCGGTACGGCCGTTGGCCGCCACCGCCTCCGCAGCCGGGCTGCTCAGCCGGATTCCCGGGGCCAGTCGGACGACCGCCTCCGCACGGTGCAGTCGCTCATGGAAGTTCCTCTGGTACGCGGACCAGTACCCGGCGAGATCGAAGTCCCCCGGGCGGCCGAACTCCTCCTCGGACGAGGCGAGTTCGAGGATCTGGTCCACGCGGAACGTCCGCGGACCCGGCCCCGCCACGACGTACCAGCGGCCCGCCTTCAGGACGAGGCCGTACGGCTCCAGGCGGCGCTCCACATCGGTGGGCTCGCGCCAGCGGCGGTAGCGGATGTGCAGGACACGGCTGTTCCAGACGGCGTCGGCGACGGCGGGGAGGTACGGGGTCTCTTCGGCGTCCGCGTACCAGCCGGGCGCGTCCAGGTGGAAGCGGCCGCTGATCCGGTCTGCGTGCGCGCGCAGCTCGCGCGGGAGGGCGGCGCGCACCTTCAGCTGGGCCGCGGCAAGGACCGAGCCGAGGCCGAGCTCGGCGGCGGGTCCGGGGACGCCCGCGAGGAAGAGGGCCTCGGCCTCGTCGGTGGTGAGGCCGGTGAGGCGGGTGCGGTAACCGTCGAGGAGCTGGTAACCGCCCGCGTGGCCGGCGTCGCCGTACAGCGGGACGCCGGCCGCGCCCAGCGCCTCGACGTCCCGGTAGACCGTGCGCACCGAGACGTCGAGCTCCTCGGCGAGCTGGGCGGCGGTCATCCGGCCGCGGGTCTGGAGGAGCAGGAGGATCGAGACGAGCCGCGCTGATTTCACCGCTCCAGAATCCCAGACTTCACTGACAGAAGGTGTCAGTGAAGCGGGCCTAGCTTCCTCGCATGGCCTTCTCGGAAAAACTGCTGACCGCGCCGCCGCCCATCGAGGTGGCGGGACGGCGGATCAAGCGCTACCACGTCACCGCCGATCCGGCGGGCATCGCGCCCGAGGTGGAGCAGGCGGCGTACGCGATGCTCCCGAAGCTGCTTCCGGAGCCGGACGGCACGCCGCCCGCGACCTTCGTCGTCCTGCACCGGGGCGGCGACGACGGCGCGTATCTCAACGCGTACAGCTGGGTGTGGGACAACGTCCTGCACTTCCGGGGCGCGTCGGCGGGCCAGCCGGTGCTGGGCTGCCCGGACCGGGACCCCACGCACTTCATCACGCCCGACCTGCCGTGGATCGGCTGCGTCTGGGAGCTGCCGCCGATTCTGCACGAACGCGACGCCTGGGCGCGGCACATGCTGGCGCCCGACGTCCCCGACCTCGACGCCTACCTCGCGGACTCGCTTCCCGAGGGCACTACGGGAGACCGCTCATGAGCACCGCGCACGACTTCGACTTCTTCCACGGCGAGTGGGCCGTCCTCAACCGGCGCCGCACCGACTTCCTCGACACCGACAGCGACTGGGAGGAGTTCCCGGCCACCAACCGCTGCTGGAGCCTGTTCGACGGGGCCGCGAACGTCGACGAGATGGACGTGCCGAGTCAGGGCTGGAAGGGGCTCACCCTGCGGCTCTTCGACACCGCCGCGCGGGAGTGGTCCCTGAACTGGTCCTCCAGCCGCGGCGGTAAGCTGTTCCCTCCGGTGATCGGTCGATTCACCGATGGCAGGGGCGAGTTCTACGGGGACGACACGCACGACGGGAAGGACGTGCGGGTGCGGTTCCTGTGGTCGGGGATCTCGCAGACCACGGCGCGCTGGGAGCAGGCGTTCTCCGTGGACGGGGAGAGGACGTGGGTGACCAACTGGGTCATGGAGTTCACACGGCGGGGAGCTGTTTGAGCACGGACGCCCTCGGAAACCGGCGGCGTGAGGGCCCGCCCGACCGCGGGCCGGGTCAGGCCTTCCGGAACGCCCGCAGGGTGAACTCGGGGTCCGGGCGCGGTGAGTCCGGATCCGGGAGCGCCTCGATGCGCTCGGCGAGAGTGGTGCCGCCGTCCGCGTAGATCTCGCCGTTCCGGACGTAGCGGGCCAGGCGGCGCGGGATCCGTCCCTGGCCGTGGCCCCGGAACCGGGCCGTACCGTTCGGCTGCAGGCCATGTTCGGCGGCGTACGCCGTGACGAGCCAGGCCTCGTCCGTAGCGCGCTCCTCGCGGTAGGGCGCGGCAAGTGCGTCCATGTCGCTGCCAACGTGGTGGGCGGCGGCCTTGTCGACGGTGGTGACGAGAACGCCGCCGGGGCGCAGGACGCGGGCGGCCTCGGCGACGACGGGCGCCGCGTCGTCCAGCAGATGCAGCAGCCAGACGATGGATACGGCGTCGAACGAGCCGTCTCCGAAGGGGAGTTGACGGGAGTCGGCGAGGACTACGGCACCCGGGAGGCGCGCGGCCGCCAGCCGCGCCATGCCGTGCGCGGCGTCCGCGCCCGTCACCCTCAGCCCCGGCCGTCCTGCGGCGAGGCGGCGCGTCACGATCCCGGTGCCGCACGCGACGTCGAGCAGGCTGCGCGCGGCCTCCGGGACGAGGCCGAGCACGGCGTCGGCGGCCGCGGCGGCTCGGGGCTCACCGCCCCGCGTCGCGTCGTACGCGTCCGCTTCCTTGTCGTAGTCCAGCACGTGGGTCAGTTTGCCCCGTGCCCCGGGGCGAGGTCCTCCACCCTGCGGGCGAGATCGAAGTCGAGTTCGGTGACGGCGCCGCCGACGCTGTGCGTGTTCACCGCGAGGGAGACGGTGTTGTAGCCGAGCGTGAGGTCGGAGTGGTGGTTCAGCTCCTCCTGCACCTGGGCGATGTGCACGACCATCGCGGTCGCCGCGAAGTGTGAGCCGAGCCGGTAGGAACGGGCGAGCCGGTCGCCGTCCACCGACCAGCCCGGCAGCTCCGCCAGCCGCTCCTCGATCTCCTTCTGCGACAACGGTTCGACGGCCATGACCTCGCTCCTTTCGTCCGACGGGGGGTGCGGGTGAGGCTGTGCCTCAGCGTGCCACAGTCCCTTGCCGTCGGCTGGATCGGCGTGCGGTTTTCGCCCCCTCCACCCCTACCCGTCCCGTGCCTGGGGGCTGCACCCCCAGAACCCCCTAAAAGATTGCGCAGTTCCCCGCGCCCCTAAGAGGCCCCTACCAGGTGGGCCTCAGCGCCGTACGCACTCCGTCGCGAAGTCGTCCGCCAGGGCGGCGATCTGCGCGCGCCCCTCGATCCGCTCCAGCCACTCCTGAGGGAGGCTGTGGTCGCCGTACCGGGCGCCGAGGAGGTTGCCGCAGATGGACCCGGTGGAGTCGCTGTCGCCGGAATGGTTGACGGAGAGCAGGAGGGCGTCGGTGACCTTGTCGCCGACGAGGGCGCAATAGACGCCGATGGCCAGGGCCTCCTCGGCGATCCAGCCGGCGCCGAGGGACTCGACCTTCTCCGCACCGGGCGCGCCGAGCGCCGCCAGGTCGAGGGCGCGGTTCAGGGCGAGCGTCGTCTCCTCGTGCCCGGGATGGCGGGCGAGCAGCCGCAGCGTGCGCAGGACGGCACCTTCCAGGGAGTCCCCCGCGACAAGATGGCCGACGATCGCGGCCAGCGTCCCGGCGGCGTAGTAGCCCGTGGGGTGACCATGGGTGATCTGGGCGCACCGCGCGGCCAGCTCGAACGCGTGCCGGACCGGGGTGCGCACCATGAGCCCGAACGGCGCCGAGCGCATCACCGTGCCGCATCCCTTGGACTCCGCATTGACGGGCCCTGGCGGACCGAGCTCAGCCCACGGGTCGGGGATGTGCTGCTGCGCGAGCCCGGACAGACACGCGTTGCCCGGGGCGCGGCGCGCGTACAGCCAGGCCTGCGCGGCGAGCCCGCCGGTCGCCGTCGCGTCGGGTTCGGCCTTGTGCTGTGTCTCCAGCCACCGCTCGTACGCCTGCCGGACCAGTGCGGTCGACGCACCGCCGATCCCTTTGAGCCGGGTCCGCGCGTGAGCCTGCTGGAGCCCTTCCACGGTGAAGAGCGTCATCTGTGTGTCGTCGCTGACCCGGCCCACGATCCCGTCGCCGTCGGGGACGAGCCCGGTCACGCCCGCGGGCCCGTACGCGGCGCGGATCCGCTCCAGCGAGGCGAACTCGATGGCATAGCCGAGGGCGTCCCCGACCGCCCCGCCCAGCAGACAGCCCCGCACCCGCGCGCGGTAGACCGCCTCGGCCTCCCAGGACAGATTCCCCGACTCGTTCACGCGCGACTCCTCGATTACGGTCCTTGTTATGACCATTGTCCCGTCCGAAGCCGCGACGCCCCCAAGTGCCCCCACCGACAAGGGCATCGGCCCACTCCTGCGCAGCTGGCGCGAGCAGCGGCGAGTGAGTCAGCTGGAGCTGGCGCTGCGGGCCGGTTCGTCGGCACGGCACATCAGCTTCATCGAGACGGGCCGGTCCCGGCCCAGCGAGGAGATGGTGCTGCGGCTCGCCGAGCATCTCGACATTCCTGTCCGGGATCGCAACGCGCTCCTGCTCGCGGCCGGCTATGCGCCGCACTACCCGGAGACCCCGCTCGACGACCCGTCGATGGACGCCCTGCGCGAGGGCATGGAGCGGCTGATCCAGGGCTACGAGCCGTATCCGGCGCTGGTGGTCGACGCCACGTACAACGTCCTCGCCGCGAACCGGGGGATCATCATGCTTCTGGAGGGCGTACCGGAGTCCCTGCTCACGCCTCCGCTGAACGCCATGCGTCTCACCCTCCACCCGGAGGGTCTGGCGCCGCGCATCCGCAACCTGCGCGCTTGGCGCGACCATCTGCTCGCACAGATGGACCGCCAGATCGCCCTGCGCCGTTCGCAGCCGCTGCGCGCCCTGTACGAGGAAGTGGCGGCGTATCCGGTCCCGGACCCGGCGGAGGAGGACGAACCGATCGATCCCGTCCCCTACTTCGCGCTCCCGATGCAGATCGAGCACGACGGCCGGGTCCTGTCGTTCATCTCGTCCATCTCGACCTTCAACACGCCGATGGACGTGACGGTCGCAGAGCTGGCCATCGAGACGTTCCTCCCGGCGGACCCGGCGACGGCCAAGTACCTTCAGTCACAGATTTCCTGACGAGCAGTCAACTCAAGCACGGTCCAGGCCCCGGGCCGGAGTGCGCCGGCCCGGGAACCGGTACGTCCACCATGCCGCGCAGGTGGGGCAAGCGTCGATTACGTCCGGGGTAATGGCGGCTCGGCGGATCCTGTGAGCGTTCTGGGGGCACATGACACATTGCTCGGGTACTTCGGCGCGCACGACGTCCGTTTCTCGGTACCGCAGCGGCGTTTCGCCCTACGGCGTCCACGCCATGGTGGGCAACGTGTGGGACTGGCTCGCAACGTCCACCACGCCCGGTCGCCGCGAGCTTCGGGGCAGTGCCTTCACGAGCCCACCGTTCCGGCGAGTACCCGCCATCGCGAATAGCGCAGACGAGACGATGAAGGACGATGACACCGGGTTCCGTTGCGTGGCAACGCCCGAGCAGATGTCTCCACGAAAGTGGTGGCTATGCAAGACATCTACCTCGGATTTGAAACACCGTCAACACTTTCCCCGCGCCTAGTGTCTCGTGATCCTGATTGCGTTACTTCAAGTTGTTTGCGACGAGCTTCTTGATGTTGGTCTGGACGAGGCGGACCTTCGCCAGGATCTCGTCGGCGGTCGCGGTCCAAGTGAAGGGCCTGGCCTCGGAGTTCCAGGTGTCGATGTAGTTGCGGATCTGCGTGATCAGGACGTTGACGCTGGCGAAGGTGCCGTGGCGGATCGACTGCCGGGTCAGGATTCCGAACCAGGTCTCGATCTGATTGATCCAGGAAGACCCGACGGGGGTGAAGTGGAAGTGGACGTGGGAGTTCTTGGACAGCCATGCCTTCACGTCCGGTGTGGTGTGGGTGGAGAGGTTGTCCAGGACTACGTGGATCTCCTTCCCCGCATGCGGCTTCACTGCCTTCTTCAGAAAGGCCAGGAAGTTCTTTCCGTTCCGGCTCGGCTTGCACTCGCCGATGACTTCGCCGGTGCCGACGTTGAGGGCGGCGAACAGGTTCGTGGTGCCGTGCCGCACGTAGTCGTGGGTGCGCTTCTCGGTGGCCGCGAAGGCGACCGGCAGGACCGGCTGGGTTCGGTCCAGCGCCTGGATCTGTGTCTTCTCGTCGATCGAGAGCACGACCGCGCCACCGGGTGGGGCGAGGTAGAGGCCGACCACGTCGGCGACTTTCTCCGCGAACGCGGGGTCCTTGGAAATCTTGAAGGTGCCGTTACGGTGCGGCTTGAGCTCTTCCTCGCGCCAGAGCCGCGCGATGTAGTGCCAGGACACGGTGATGTTCTCGGTCCGCTTCAGGTAATTCGCCAGCTCGCGTGCCGACCAGTGCGAAAGCCCGGTGCAGGCCGGCGGCGTCATACGCGTCAGAGCAATCACCCGTGCCCGAACCCGCGCCGGTACCTGTTCCCGGGCCCCACCGGGACGATCGCCTTCCAGCCCGGCCAGCCCGCGCTGGGAATAACGGGTCTTCCAGCGGTCTACGGTCGGCAGCGACACCCCGAGCAACTCGGCAATGTCCTTGCGTCGCCGCCCCTCGCCCGACCACAGCACGATCCGGGCCCGCGTGGCCAAGTCCGCAGGCACATCCGGGCTACTCGCCAACTCCTGTAACTCGGCGGCCTGTTCCACGGAAAGCTCCATGCCAGGCACAACGAGACACTCAAGATCACGTAACGCTGACGGGATCACGAGATAGTAGCGGGTGCGTGTCGATGACGCGAACTCACCTCGAACCGGCGCAGAATACGGATGTCTCATGTTTGCCTAATCTGCAGAGGAGGCAGTAACCCCCAATGTCCGGTACTATCGTGCTCCTTCGCGAGCTACGCTGGTCATTCAGAGCTCGCGCTTTCAAGGTGAAGATTGATGGGGTCGTCATCGGTAAGATCGGCACCGGCTCCAAGGTGGAATATATTGTCACTCCCGGAATGCACGAAGTGCAATTGTTGGTTGACTGGTACCGTAGCCCGGCGTTGTCGGTCGAAGTGGGCAGCGATAATCCGTGTACGTTGATCGCCCGCCCCGGCGCCTTCCTCGACGCCTTCATCCGACCCCACAGGTACCTAAGCTTGACGGAATCAGGCTGAGCACGAGAAGAGCACTTCCGTGCGGCACTAGAGTTCAACGATTCCCTCGCCCCAGCCAGTTACGCCCGCTCCCTGGCAGCCGAAAACGCACCAGGAGCACGCATCGCCGAAGTGCTGGCGCGAGCATACGGCATTGGCACAACATCAGAGGACATCTAAGAGTTGCAACGGATCCTGGAAGCTGCGAGTTAGCGGCAGCACGTTACTGGATAGTCGTGTAACGCAATCAGGATCACGAGACACTAGGGTGTGGAGTTCGCCGCTGGGAAGGATCGCCGATCGGGTTCCGGCGGCGCCTTCTGCCACCATTCAAACGAATTGCAATGAGTTGCGACTCCGGAGTAATGCCAACCCCACTCAGGAGTCTATGGTCAGTCTCTGTCCCGTTTTTCGCAGCCCAGAACGATCCCATATCCCTGAGCTTTTTGTCGCTTTGCGTATCCAGGAGAACCCAATCTCGCCCATATCGAAATGGCGGAACGAATTCCATGAGATATTCCCATAGGGAATTGAGAAAGTAGCTCACCGTCTGCGTGCTGAAGACTGTGCACTGGAACAGGTCGTCGGGAATTTGAGTAATTGCGCTCACGTCGACGGTCAGGGTGCGCTCGGCCAGAACCCTTCTGGCATTGTCAAGTGTATCCTCCAACACGTTGGAAGAATCCGAGGGATTATCCAGCGCTGGCGGAAGGACGGTGCGCAGCATGTCGGTGACGACCGCCTGGATGATGTCGGGATCCGGGGTTGATCGGCGACGCATGCCATCCACGTAGGTGCCAATCGATACGTGTTCTGGGAAGTCTCCCGGTGCGTAGAGCACCTCGGGTCGCTGCCACAGGATGAGGAAGAACACCGTGGATACCAATACGGGGAACACGACGGCGAACAGGGCAAGCAGCCCTTGGACCCAGCCGCTTGATTGGGCAGCTGCAATGCCTACGGTGGTCTCGGAGAGTCCCAGAAAGAGCGCGATGATCCAGAGGGGGTTGAGGACTCTCGGTGGATGGCCCGGCGGAGGCACTTCGCTTCCCATGGCACCAGAGTGGCACTGAGAGAGCGTCGTTGGGAGCGAAACGGGCTCGCCCGGCGGTGGTGTGGTCACTGGTGCCGCATCAAGCAACGTTCGCCCTGGTGTGACGGGCGATGGCATAGTGCCGGCGGGTCGGCCAGGGGCCTTGCCTTGCGACGATGCTCAGTCTGGTGTTGCTTCGCTCTCAAGGCTCTCGAAGTCGCTGGCGGAGGTGAGGCCCTCGACGAAGGATCGGAAGTCCGGGGCGAGGGCCAACTCCGAATCGAAGTCGGCGTCGAACCAGGTGACCGATGGTTCTCCGTGTCGGCCGCAGGCCCGGTAGTCGAGCCCGATCCAGCAGGGTCCGTCACCCGAGACCTGCACGACCGTAGCGGGGAGCCCCCATTCTTCGGCCAGGTATGGACTGTCGAGCAGGGAGACGATTCGCTCGCGGTGGCCGATGCCCATCACACTGTCGAAGGGGACATAATCGGCGCTCCACGAGGTCGGCTGGTTGGTGGGGAAGGCATCCCAACTGTCCGCGACCTGGCCTCCGTTCTGACTGCGCAGCATGTCGAGCAGAGAGCCGGGCAGCGTGATGTCCAGCAGCCGCTCGGCCTCCAGAATCGCCTGGTCGGTCAGGGGTGGTTGCACGCCGTAGTCACTACTGGTGTCCCACAGGGAGCGCCGGAGATCGTCAAGACTTGCCATGCCCGGCATCGTAGGATCCGCGGTCCCGAAGTCCGAAGGCTCAGGACGTGGCAGTTGCGTGCCACGTCCTGCGGGGAACCACGGGGAACACTGGGGGAACCAGTCAACGGCCCACCAGACGCCAATGCCGCTCCGGCACAGGTCAGCCCGACAACGAGCCCTAAATCACCTCAGCTTCCCAAGCTAAGAGCGCAAGTTCCGTTGTGGCTGACCCGTTGGACGCTTCCCGCCGGCCCGCGTGTGGTCGGAGTGCTCATGGCGATTCAGTACCAGAAGGCCTTGACCACCGCATTGCCCGCTGAGACGGAGCGGGAGTAGAAGGCACGCAGGTCGGTGTGGTGTGTGAGGAACCAGCCCTTGACCTCGGCTTCGTCGAAGGCGGAGAAGGGGGGAAGGACCTTCGGCCGGGCAGCCTCCCAGAGGTCGTCGAAGGAGGCCGCAGCCAGGAAGTTCGCTGCCTCGCGGACCTCGGTGGGGCGGGCTATGACGAACGGCGGCTGGCTGTTGGCGGCGTGGTAGACAGGGGTGCCGCCGAAGACGGGGAGCTCCCAGTCGTGGGCGCCTTGTGGCGAATACGCTGCCGCGTAGACCTCATTGAGCGCGTGGAAGTGGTGGGGCACAACTTCGGCGATGCCGGCCCGGCGTTCGGCTTGGAAACGGTCGAGGGCGTCCCCCATGACCTCCTCCAGCCAAGTCCACTCCTCTCGGATCTCGGACTCAGACATGGCACGCAGCTGCATCTTGACGCTCATGCCGCGCATTCTGGCGGAGGCCACCCGCAGGTCGCCTGAGGAGCCGTACCGAGCAACAGTGTGGCCGGGGCTGCCAAGGCCCCGGTGACCCCGCCGATCAGACCCTCGGCGGTCGTGTGGGAGCGGACCTTGATCCTTCTCTGAGCCCATGCCTCGTTCGGCGTCGAGCTGGGCGAGTTGGTCCTACTCGTCGTGCGAGGCTGACTTCGTGTCCTAAGCCCGGGCGGCACCTCAAGCAGCCGTTGAGGTGCCGCCCGAGCCAGTAGGCCGCATGGAAGGGCTAGAGCCGATCCGGGATGTCGCCGAACTTGTGCGGGTGCTTGGCGCGGTCCACGGCCTGTGCGCACGCTTCGGCGAACGCGATGGCGACAGCTTCCTTGTCGGTGCCGCGGACTTGTGCCTCGACCTCCTGGCCAGGGCGGCGGGTGGTGTGCCGGCGCACGGGCAGGTCCGTGTAGAGGTCGGTCTCGAACTCCCAGGCCGAGACGGACCATCTTTCATCGCGGCCGACCTTGAGCCGGTCGCCGCCGGGCAGGAAGACGGCATGAGCGTGGTGTACGAGTCAGCGATCGGGCATGCGATCGCGGACCGCGCGCAGGCCGCCGGGACCCTCACGCTCCCACCTTCGCCGTTCCCACTCCTCAGCGTCGGCCTGGCGGCCGGGACGATCCGTGCGCCACTGGCGGCCGCGCCGGGAACAACCGGTCCGGCCGGCACGGTTGCATCGACCGAGGGACCGGCGCCGCACGGGCGGGGAACACGGGTACCACAAGGTCGTTCGCCCTACCAGGATTCGGGCCCCAACATCGCGGTACGCCCGCCGCGCACTCGGACCAAGACGTATTTCTGCAGGAGGACTGTTCATGACTGACCGGCCTTTGACGCTCATGGCAGTACACGCCCACCCCGACGACGAGGCCACCGGAACCGGAGGGGTGCTCGCGCGGTACGCGGCGGAAGGCATCCGCACGGTTCTCGTGACGTGTACCGACGGCGGTTGCGGTGACGGACCGGGGGGTGTCAAGCCGGGTGATCCCGGGCACGATCCGGCGGCGGTCGCCTTGATGCGCCGTCAAGAACTTGAGGCGAGCTGTGACGTCCTGAAGGTCAGCGATCTGGAGATGCTGGACTATGCCGACTCCGGGATGACGGGCTGGCCGAGCAACGACGCCCCCGGATCCTTCTGGCAGACCCCCGTGCAGGAAGGCGCGGCCCGACTCGCGGAGCTCATGCGGCACTACCGGCCTGATGTGGTCGTCACCTACGACGAGAACGGCTTCTACGGCCACCCCGACCACATCCAGGCCCACCGCATCACGATGGCGGCGCTGGAGATGACCGGGCTAGCACCGAAGGTGTACTGGACCACGGTGCCCCGCTCGGGGATGCAGCGGTTCGGCGAGATCATGCGCGAGTTCCATGAGGACATGCCGGAGCCGGACCCTGCCGAGGCCGCCACGCTGGCCGAGATCGGCCTTCCCGACGACGAGATCACCACGTGGGTGGACACCACCGCGTTCAGCGGTCAGAAGTTCGACGCGCTGGCCGCGCACGCCAGTCAGGGCGAGAACATCTTCTTCCTCAAGATGGGCAAGGAGAGGTTCGGCGAGTTGATGGGCATGGAGACCTTCGTACGTGTCCAGGACGCCACCGGCGCGGCCCTACCCGAGAACGATCTCTTCGCCGGACTGCGCTGATCCGCCCGTCCGACCGGCCGGGAAAGCGCATCGACCGCACGGCGCGCGCGTGCGGGTCACACACCCGGAGGTTTGTCCACGCGAGTTCCGCTCCGGCAGCCCGCGTCCAGGCCATCGCCGGCGGCGTCGACGCGTGCCCGCACTTCCGACCTGACACCGCGCTCGTCCCCAAACCATCTGACAACCGCACATGTAGGAGACCTGCGGGCTGCTGACTCGGAAGGTGAGCGACAGCCCAGGTCACGTGCCCGGCGGTCTGCTCCGATCAAGGCAGACCGCCGAGGAAGCGACACGAAGCTGAGACTCCGATGTCCGACCCGCCGTGAGGCAACGGAAGAAGAAGCAGGTCACGAGGGCGGTCTCCGACACCAACCGCGAGACCCTACAGACGTGGACGGCATCCACCCGCCCTGCCCCATCGACCCGGTTTCACCGCTCGGGTCGCCGCCCGAAGTCCTGGCAAGTCTCGGCAAGTTCCTGGCTTGAGGGCTCAGTCGCGTCGGCCGCCTACGGGCCGAGTTGTACGACCGCCGCTGGACCCTACTCTGTGTGCTCCTGCAACGACGCCATCCCGACGAGGACTCGACGCTGGAAGCCAATTGCCGATCAGGTACCGAGAAGCACTACCGGCACCTCCGAGCCGACGGCGCGCCGATAGCGTGCCCTTAAGGCCGGTAAACCACGGTCAACAGTGGTGTGATCATGCCCTCCCGGGCGGCAATCCAGAGCACATAAGGCCAGTTCAGAAGGTATCTGGCCCCCCAAGCGCCGTCGCTTCCCAGCTGAGCGTGGGGGGGTGTACACCTTCGGGCGCGGATATCCCTATATGTCAAAGGGTGAATGAAAACCAGCATGAGTGATCGATGAGCTAGATCGAAGGTGGTTCGTTCGGCGCCCGGTATCGGTCCAGCATAGTGGCACGTTCGTGATAGCGGACACGTACGAAGCGCGTCACCATTTTCCACATGTCGCGTTCCTCGGACAGTTGTTGCGGCAGAGCAAGTCCGAATGCAGCGGCGAGCGGTACTCTGCCGAGGTTCACGAGTGCTCGCACGGCGGAGTCCCACTCATCGGTCGCGGTCACAGCTGACCTATACCACAGAGGGATCACTGCAATGAGCACCACTGCTGTGACCGAAAGGCTTAGGCGGTGAGGCGACCCGATGAACTGCGCAGCGATGGCTGTTGCAGCGACTGCGGAATGACCCCAGAACATGGCAACAAAGAAGTCGACACTGGCTCGGGCCACATCAACCTGTCGGCGGAGCGGTTCTGGCGCGGCCGCAGTGAGTTCGCTCCAGAGAACTTGTGAGTCAAGTTGAAAGCGGTCGTGGCCGTATACTTCGAATCGTCGGATCGCGTTTCCCAGCCGCGTAGGAGCGATCTGCTCGGAATCGACTGGGTATCTATTCAGTCTCTCGATAAGCAAGCCTCTTTTGATGATGGAAGATGGGCCCACCAGGGTGGTTGTCGAGATGGCAAGCAGCCTGCGTAGATCTGCCAGTTCAAGAGGCATGAGAGGCGCGTTCTCATTTTTGTGTTGCAGTCGATAGAGGAGCACCTTGTCTTTGAGGTTGTCTCGCAGGATGATTTGTCGACGAGCCCGCCATGCTGCCAAACCCCTGGGCCATAACAAGTATCCCTCGATGATCCGGTAGAGGGGGTTCTGCAGCGCATTGAGTACCCAGCCAAAGAGCACTGCAGAAACAAGCAGCATCACGGGTCCGCGGGCCGAGATCGTGTCCGCGAAGTTAGCCAGGTATGAAATGCCTCGAAGGCTCGGAAGCACCGTCAGCGCGAAAATAGCCAGATTGACAGCTGTAGGCAGGATCCAGCCCGTCAATAGCGTCCAAAATCCGCCAAAGACGCCTTTAGCGATGTCTCCCATTCAGCCTCAAGACTCCTCGGGCCACTCGTCGTCGTCTGGATCGGAGAGCGGGCCGGGAGGCTTGTGCCCACGCGGATTAAGCTGCACAAAATCACCGTTTAGCAACGCACCGATGGCGTGGGCGAGGGCCTCTCCTCCTTGCTGCACCACGGTTCCAGAGACCAGTGCCGGCAGCGCCTGGACGATGGCACGGAGCTGCCCCGCCTCCGCGTCTGGGCCAATCAGCCCAGATTCGAGGCCCTCCACCATGATCCGCAGCAGGTCAGCGTTCGGCAGTACCGCAAAGTAACGGTCTACGTCTAACCGGAAAGAGGCAAGTAGGCTGCGCACTACCTCGACATCGACGCCGCCTTGCACTGGCACCGACTGATACACATGCGAGATGTTCTGCCCAACAGCGTTCTGGAGTGGGGTTGTGTTGGTATCACTGATACTGACCCCCGGCTCGCGCTCCGGGTCTGATTCGGGGCGACGTCGGCCCATAGCCATCACATACCTCCCTGGAACGTGCTGCCCTGAGCTATGCCGCTGCCGCGACTGCTGATGCCCGTCTTGCCGGTAAGCGGCGATTCCCCCGTAGACAACGGTCCTGTGGCATCTAACGCTTGCACATAGCTAGCGCGGCGCCCAGACCAGCGAAGTAGTCCGCATCAGGTCGGAAGATCCAGTCGTTGCTCACCTCCACCTGGTGTCAGCGGCTTCGGCGATCGCGACTTGTCGCCCAAGAGGCTGGCGACTCCTGTCCCGTCGGCCGTCTCAGTTTCCGTCTCAGTCATCCCCGTTCATGGGCGTTCAGGGGGGACGCGTGCCGCGTGCGACCTACGGGCCGACCGCCCATGAACCCAGGTGAACGCCCCTGCATGAAGCCCCGCACGTTGGCCTGGCCGTGACCGCCATGGTGGCGGCCGTCGCGCAGCCCGGATCGAGACCGAACGGCACGAGTGGGCCGACGCCTACGCGCCCACTCCCGGGGGGAGGCATAGAGGGAGCCAAGCTCAGGGTCCGGGCATGGAGACACCTGGACTGAAGTGGATACTGTCGCCCCCGCTGTCCGGCAGATCCCATCCGAGAAGCAGCGCCCCCAGACGGCGCGCAACCAGCGTGTCCTTACGTCTGGGGCAATGGCGGCTCGGCGGATCCTGTGAGGGTTCTGGGGGGACATGACACACTGCTCGGGTACTTCGGCGCGTGGGGAGGCGTGGCGTGAGTGAGCGGCGGGCTGCGCCCACCGTGGGGCAGGTGGTGCTGGGGCGGCGGCTGCAGGAGTTGCGGGAGGCCGCGGGGCTCAAGCGGGAGGAGGCGGCCCGTGTGCTGCGGGTCGCGCCGGCGACCGTGCGGCGGATGGAGATGGCGGAGGTCGCCCTCAAGATCCCTTACGTACAGGTGCTGTTGACGACGTACGGCGTGGCCGACGAAGAGCTGGACGCCTTCGTCGCGCTGGCCGAGGAGGCGAACCAGCCGGGGTGGTGGCAGCGGTTCCACGATGTGCTGCCGGACTGGTTCAGCATGCACGTCAGCCTGGAGGGCGCGGCCTGGATGATCCGCTCGTACGAGCCGCACTTCGTGCCCGGGCTGCTGCAGACCGAGGACTACGCGCGGGCCGTACTGGAGGCCGGGACGGTCGGGCAGACCGGTCCCGAGGCCATCGAGCGGCATGTGGCGCTGCGCATGAACCGGCAGCAGCTGCTGACGCGGGAGAACCCGCCGCACCTCTGGGTGATCATGGACGAGACGGCGCTGCTCCGGCCCGTGAGCATCCACGCCTCGGTCATGCGCGACCAGATCGACCGGCTCCTCCAGGCGATGGAGAGCGATCACATCACGCTCCAGGTCGCGGAGTACGCGAAGGGCCCGCACCCGGGCACGTACACCTCCTTCGCGCTGTTCCGCTTCGCGGAGCCGGAGCTGCCGGACATGGTCTACAGCGAGTACGTGACCGGTGCCCTCTACCTCGACTCGCGCGCGGAGGTGGCCACGCACCTGGAGGTCCTCGACCACATGTCCGCCCACGCGGCCTCCGCCCAGCGCACCAAGAACATCCTCCGGGCGTTCCGCGAGAACTTCTGAGATGCCACCCGGACGAGACGCCATCCGAACCCATCGCGCACCTTGAGGAGCATCGGTATGACCGGCAGTGAATCCGCGCCCACCCGTATCGACACCAGTCGGCCCCATCCCGCCCGCGTCTACGACTGGTGGCTGGGCGGCAAGGACAACTACCCGGTGGACGAGGAGCTGGCCCGCAAGATCCTCGCCGCGGACGGCACCGCGGTGCGCGGGGCGCGCGCCAACCGCCGGTTCATGCACCGGGCGACCCGCGCCGCCGCCCGGTCCGGGATACGCCAGTTCCTGGACATCGGCACGGGCATCCCCACCCAGCCCAACCTGCACCAGGTGGCCCAGCAGGTCGCGCCGGAGTCCAAGGTCGTGTACGCGGACAACGACCCGATCGTCCTGCGGCACGCGGAGGCCCTGCTGCACGGCTCCGCCGAGGGCACCACCGACTATGTGCACGCCGACGTCCGCGATCCTGAGACGATCCTGCGCCTGGCCGGCGAGTTCCTGGACCTCGCCCAGCCGGTCGCGCTGTCGCTGGTCGCGCTCACCCACTACCTGGGCGACGCGGCCGACGGCGACGACGTGTACGGCCTGCTCAAGGGGTACGTCGACGCGCTCGCCCCCGGCAGCCGGCTGGTGCTGTCCCAGGTCACCTCCGACATCAGCCCCGAGGGCGTCGAGAAGGCCGCGGAACTCTTCCGCCAGAGCGGCACGCCCTTCTTCCCGCGCTCTCACGCCGAGTTCTCGCGGTTCTTCGACGGCTTGGAGCTTCAGGAGCCCGGCGTGGTCGCGGTCTCCGAGTGGCAGCCCGAGCCGGAGGACGTGGCCGCACAGGCGGAGGGCCTCGTCCCGGTGTACGCGGGGGTCGCGATCAAGGCCTGACCGTAGGCACGGGCCCTGCCCCGTACGCGCGCGTCCTGACCCGTAGACGCAAGCCCTGCCCCGCACCCGCGCGACCTGACCCGTACGGGTGCCGTGAACAGGTGCGCTCCCGCACTCGCCCCTAGGTTCGACACAACGGGGCGAGTGAGGGAGCGCACGTGACCGACACGCAGATACCGCCCACGGAACCGGGCGCCGCTCTGCTGCGCGCAGGGAAGTTCTTCCGGTCCGGCACGGTTGCACCCGACCTGCACAGCGTTCGGCTGACCGGCGGCCGTGAAGCGGACTCCTTCTACCGGGACCGCTGGAGCCACGACAAGGTCGTGAACTCCACGCACGGCGTGAACTGCACCGGCTCCTGCCGCTGGAAGGTGTACGTCAAGGACGGCATCATCACCTGGGAGACCCAGGAGACGGACTATCCGTCGGTGGGCCCCGACCGCCCCGAGTACGAGCCGCGCGGCTGTCCCCGGGGCGCCGCCTTCTCCTGGTACACGTACTCGCCGACCCGCGTGCGCTACCCGTACATCCGTGGCGTCCTGCTGGAGATGTACCGGGAGGCGAAAGGCCGACTGCGGGACCCCGTGCTGGCCTGGGCGGACATCCAGGCCGACGCCGAGCGCCGCCGCCGCTACCAGCGGGCCCGCGGCAAGGGCGGCCTGGTGCGCGCCAGCTGGGACGAGGCGGTCGAGCTGGTCGCCGCCGCGCACGTGCACACCATCAAGACCTTCGGCCCCGACCGCATCGCCGGGTTCTCCCCCATTCCCGCGATGTCGATGGTGTCGCACGCCGCCGGCGCCCGTTTCATGAGTCTCATCGGCGCGCCGATGCTGTCCTTCTACGACTGGTACGCCGACCTCCCCGTCGCCTCCCCGCAGGTCTTCGGCGACCAGACCGACGTGCCGGAGTCGGGCGACTGGTGGGACGCCGCGTATCTGATGATGTGGGGCTCGAACGTCCCGGTGACCCGCACCCCGGACGCGCACTGGATGGCCGAGGCCCGCTATCGCGGCCAGAAGGTCGTGGTCGTCGCCCCCGACTACGCGGACAACGCCAAGTTCGCCGACGAGTGGCTGCACCCGCACCCCGGCACGGACGGCGCGCTCGCCCTCGCGATGGGGCATGTGATCCTGAAGGAGTTCTTCGTCGACCGCGAGACGCCCTTCTTCGCCGACTACGTACGGAAGTTCACCGACCTGCCGTTCCTGGTCACCCTGACAGAGAAGGACGGCGCCTACGTCCCCGCGAAGTTCCTGCGCGCCACCGATCTCGGCCAGACCGGCGAGGGCGCCGCCTGGAAGACGGTGGTCCTGGACTCCGTGAGCGGACGGGCCGTCGTGCCTAACGGTTCGCTCGGCTTCCGCTGGACCGAGTCCGGCAAGGGCAGGTGGAACCTCGAACTGGGCGCCATCGACCCGCGGTTGAGCCTGTACGGCCATGAGGCCGCCGGCGGTGTCGAGGTGCTCCTGCCACGTTTCGACACCGAGGGCGGCGAGCACGGCCAGGGGCGCGGCGAGGTCGTACACCGCGGTGTTCCGACGACTCAGCTCGGCGGGCCCGGCGGTCCGCTCGTCACCACGGTCTTCGATCTGCTGCTCGCCCAGTACGGGGTGTGGCGCGAGGGGCTGCCGGGCAGCTGGCCCTCCGCGTACGAGGACGCCGAGGCGCCGGGGACGCCCGCCTGGCAGGAGGCGCACACCTCCGTTCCGACGGCCAAGTGCGTCAAGATCGCCCGGGAGTTCGCGCGGACGGCGGAGAAGTCGCGGGGCCGCTGCATGATCCTGATGGGCGCCGGGACCAACCACTGGTTCCACTCCGAGACCATCTACCGGGCCTTCCTCGCGCTGCTCCAGCTCACCGGCTGTCAGGGGCGCAACGGCGGGGGCTGGGCGCACTACGTCGGCCAGGAGAAGTGCCGTCCGATCACCGGCTGGGCCACGCTCGCGGGCGCCGCCGACTGGAGCAGGCCGCCGCGGCAGATGATCGGCACCGCGTACTGGTTCCTGCACACCGACCAGTGGCGCTACGACACGTTCGCGGCCGATGTGCTCGCCTCACCGCTCGGCGAGGGCCGCTTCGCGGGCATGACGGGCGCGGACTGCCTCGCGCTGTCCGCGCGTTCGGGGTGGATGCCGTCGTACCCGACGTTCGACCGCAATCCGCTGGAGCTGGGTGAGGTCTTCGGCGATCCGGTGGCGAAGGTCGTGGCCGAACTCCGGGCGGGCACCTTGAAGTTCGCCTGCGAGGACCCGGACGCGCCGGAGAACTGGCCGCGGGTGCTGACCCTGTGGCGCGCGAACCTGCTCGGCTCCTCGGCCAAGGGCGCCGAGTACTTCACCAGGCATCTGTTGGGCACCCACTCGTCGCTGCGGGCCGAGGAGGCGGAGCCCGCTGTCCGGCCGAGGGATGTGACCTGGCGGGAGGAGGCCCCCGAGGGCAAGCTCGATCTGCTCCTGTCCCTGGACTTCCGGCAGACCTCGTCGACCCTCCTGTCCGACGTCGTCCTGCCCGCCGCGACCTGGTACGAGAAGCACGACCTGTCGAGCACGGACATGCATCCCTACGTCCACTCCTTCTCCCCGGCGGTGAACCCTCCGTGGCAGGCGCGCACCGACTTCGACACGTTCAAGGCGCTGGCCGAGCGGCTGAGCGAACTCGCCGTCGACCACCTCGGCGTGCGCAAGGACGTCGTCGCCACCGCGCTCCAGCACGACACTCCCGGCGAGACCGCCCAGCCCGGCGGGGTCGTACGGGACTGGAAGCGGGGTGAGTGCGATCCGGTGCCCGGGAAGACGCTGCCGAACCTGACGGTGGTGGAGCGCGACTACACGGCGATCGGGGCGAAGTTCGCGGCGCTCGGGCCGCTGGTGGAGAAACTGGGCCTGCCCGCCAAGGGAATCGCGCTCAGGCCGGACGAGGAGGTCGAGCACCTAAGGGAGCTGAACGGTGTCGTGCGCGGCGGACCCGCCGACGGGCGCCCGGCGCTCGACACCGCCGTGAAGGCCGCGAACACGATCCTCGCGCTGTCCGGGACGACCAATGGACGGCTGGCCACACAGGGCTTCCACACGCTGGAGGCCCGCACCGGCCAGGAGATGGCGCACCTGGCCGCCGAGCACGAGGGCAAGCGGGTCACCTACGCGGACACGCAGGCCGCGCCGGTCCCGGTGATCACCTCGCCGGAGTGGTCGGGCAGTGAATCGGGCGGCCGTCGCTACACGGCCTTCACCCTCAACACCGAGCACCTCAAGCCCTGGCACACCCTCACCGGACGCCAGCACTTCTTCCTCGACCACGACTGGATCCACGAACTGGGTGAGGCGCTGCCCGTCTACCGACCGCCCCTGGACATGAACCGGCTCTTCGGGGAGCCACGGCTCGGCCCGGACGGACAACGGGAAGTGACGGTCCGTTACCTCACACCGCACAACAAGTGGTCCATCCACTCCGAGTACCAGGACAACCTGTTCATGCTCTCGCTCTCCCGTGGCGGGCAGAACATCTGGATGTCGCCGCAGGACGCGGACGCGATCGGAGTGCGGGACAACGACTGGATCGAGGCCGTCAACCGCAACGGCGTGGTCGTCGCGCGGGCCGTCGTCTCGCACCGGATGCCCGAGGGCACGGTCTACATGCACCACGCCCAGGAGCGCACGGTGAACGTCCCGAAGACGGAGACCACCGGCATGCGCGGCGGCATCCACAACTCGCTGACCCGGCTGATCCTCAAGCCGACTCATCTCATCGGTGGCTACGCCCAGTTGTCGTGGGCCTTCAACTACCTGGGCCCGACGGGCAACCAGCGCGACGAGGTGACGGTCATCCGCCGCCGCACTCAGGAGGTCGAGTACTGATGCGCCCGATGGCCCAGATCGCCATGGTCATGAACCTCGACAAGTGCATTGGCTGTCACACCTGTTCGGTCACCTGCAAGCAGGCATGGACCAACCGGGACGGCATGGAGTACGTCTGGTTCAACAATGTCGAGACCCGTCCCGGGCAGGGCTATCCGCGCCGCTACGAGGACCAGGAGAAGTGGCGCGGCGGCTGGGAGCTCAACAAGCGAGGTGCGCTGAAGCTGAAGGCCGGCGGACGGTTCAGAAAGCTCGCCGGCATCTTCTCCAACCCCGAGCTCCCGGAGATCAAGGACTACTACGAGCCCTGGACGTACGACTACAAGAACCTCACCGATGCCCCGCTGGGCGACGACTTCCCGGTCGCGCGGCCCGTCTCGCAGCTCACCGGCAAGCCGATGAAGATCGAGTGGTCCTCGAACTGGGACGACAGCCTGGCGGGCGCTCCGGAACACGGCAACCAGGACCCCATGGTCCAACGGGTGCGCCAACAGGCCTCCGAGAAGGTGAAGTTCGCCTTCGAACAGACCTTCATGTTCTATCTGCCGCGCATCTGTGAGCACTGTCTGAACCCGTCGTGCGTGGCGTCGTGTCCGTCCGGCGCGATGTACAAGCGGGCCGAGGACGGCATCGTCCTGGTCGACCAGGACCGCTGCCGGGGCTGGCGGATGTGTGTGACCGGATGCCCGTACAAGAAGGTGTACTTCAACCACCGCACCGGCAAGGCCGAGAAGTGCACGCTCTGCTATCCCCGCGTCGAGGTCGGCCTCCCGACCGTCTGCTCCGAGACGTGCGTGGGACGGCTGCGCTATCTCGGGGTGATCCTGTACGACGCCGACAAGGTGACCGCGGCCGCGTCCACGCCCAGTGAACAGGACTTGTACGAAGCCCAGTTGGGCATCTTCCTCGACCCCGAGGACCCCGGGGTGCAGCGCGCCGCCGAGGAGGCCGGGATCCCGTACGACTGGATGGAGGCGGCCCGCCGCTCCCCCGTGCACGCGCTGGTCGGCAAGTACCGGGTGGCGCTGCCGCTGCATCCGGAGTACCGCACGATGCCGATGGTCTGGTACATCCCGCCGCTGTCCCCCGTGGTCGACGCGCTGACCGGGACCGGGCACGACGGCGAGGACCTGGACAACCTCTTCGGCGCGATCGACACGCTCCGCATCCCGCTCGAATATCTGGCGGAGATCTTCACCGCCGGCGACGTCGGGCCGGTCCGCGCCTCGCTCGGCAGGCTCGCCGCCATGCGCTCCCACATGCGGGCCATCAACCTCGGTGAGCAGCCCGACGCGTCGATCGCCTCGTCCGTCGGCATGGAGGGCGCGGAGATCGAGGAGATGTACCGGCTGCTGGCGATCGCCAAGTACGAGGACCGGTACGTCATTCCCACGGCCGCCGTCGGGGACGCCAGGCGTCTGGAGGAGTCGGCGCTGCCCGACGGATGCAGCCTCGACTACGAGGGCGGGCCGGGCATGGGCGGCGACGGCCCGTTCGGCCAGGACTCGGGCCGCAAACGGCTTCCGCTGGTGTCGGTGGAGAGCTTCCACGCCCTGCGCAAGCGGCAGACGGCGGACCGGGAGGACACATGAGAGACCATGCCGTGCTGTATCAGGCCGCCGCGTACTGTCTCTCGTATCCGGACGAGGAGTTCCACGAGCGGTTGCCGCTGCTGCGTCGAGCCGCCCCGGAACTCGGGGAGTTCCTCGCTCACGCGGCCGCACAGCCCCCTCGGGATCTCGCCGCCCACTATGTCCAGGTCTTCGACTTCAAGAACCGGCACAGCCTCTATCTGAGCTGGTGGCGCGACGGCGACACCCGGCGGCGCGGGATGTCGCTGGTGCGCTTCAAGGAGGTGTACCGGGAGCACGGGCTGGAGTTCTCCGGCGAGGAGTTGCCCGACTTCCTGCCCGTGGTGCTGGAGTTCGCGGCGCGAACGGGCCATCGGGGACTCCTCGACGAGTACCGCGGCGGCCTGGAGTTGCTGCGGATCGCGCTCACCGACTTCGGCACGCCGTACGCGAGCGTCCTCGAAGCGGTGTGCGCGACGCTGCCGGGCCCGTCCCCGAAGGACCGCGCCGAGGCGCTGGCGCTGGCCCGTTCCGGTCCTCCCCGCGAAGAGGTCGGGCTCGAACCCTTCGGCGCCATCGGCCTCGAACCCCTTGCCGTCATCGGAGAACGCTCATGACGACCTTCCTGTGGGGCGCCCTGCCGTACATCGCCTTCGCGCTGCTGATCGCGGGGCTCGTCTGGCGCCACCGCTACGACAAGTTCGGCTGGACCACGCGCTCGTCGCAGGTGTACGAGTCGAAGCTGCTGAACATCGCCTCGCCCGCGTTCCACTACGGCATCCTGTTCGTGCTCGTCGGCCATCTGATCGGCCTGTTCGTCCCCGAGTCCTGGACCGAGTCGCTCGGGATCGGCGAGCACACGTACCACCTGTTCTCGCTGTACGGCGGCACGGCGGCCGGAGTCCTCACCGTGCTCGGCATCCTGCTGCTGATCTACCGCAGACGGACGAACTCGCCGGTGTTCCGCGCGACGACCGTCAACGACAAGCTGATGTACGTCGTGCTGCTCGGCGCGATCGTGCTGGGCATGACCGCCAAGCTGATACACGCGTCCGGCGACGGCTACAACTACCGGCAGACGATCGCGCCCTGGGCCCGCAGCCTGTTCACGCTCCGGCCCAGGACGGAGCTGATGCACGGCGTGCCGGTGCTGTACCAGGTGCACGCGGTGATCGGGATGGCGCTGATCGCGCTCGTTCCGTATAGCCGCCTCGTCCATATGTTCAGCGCACCGGTGCAGTACCTGTTCCGCCCGTACGTCGTGTACCGCAGCCGCGACCCGAGGCAGCTCGGACCGCGGCCTGCACGGCGTGGCTGGGAGAAGACGGACGTCTGACGACCTCGTGCGCGGTTGGCCGTTCACGAGGCCGTCAGGGCTGTCGTCACCTTCCCGCCCTCCGGGCGGACGACGGGAGGCTGACGGCAGGCCCTAAGCCGCGCCGCCCTTCGACTCCCGGTCCTCGTCGACGATCTCGGCGTCGACCACGCCCTCCTCCTCGGCCGGGGCGTGCTCGGTGGCCGGCTCGTCCTGGGGTGTCTGCTGGGCCTGCGAGTACATCGCCTGGCCCATCTTCTGGCTGACGGTGGCCAGCTTCTCGATGGCGGTGCGCAAGGCGGCCGTGTCGGTGGAAGAGTCCTCGAGGAGTTGTTTCAGGTCGGCTGCCGCCGCCTCGACCTCCGTCCTGGTGTCGGGCGGGATGCGCTCGGCGTTGTCGCGGATGAACTTCTCGGTCTGGTAGACGAGCTGCTCGCCCTGGTTGCGCGTCTCCGCTGCCTCGCGGCGCTTCTGGTCCTCCTCGGCGTACTGCTCGGCCTCGCGCATCATCCGGTCGATGTCGTCCTTGGGGAGCGCGGAGCCGCCGGTGACGGTCATCTTCTGTTCGCGCCCGGTGGCGAGGTCCTTCGCCGAGACATGCATGATCCCGTTGGCGTCGATGTCGAAGGCGACCTCGATCTGCGGCACCCCGCGCGGCGCGGGCGGCAGCCCCGTGAGGTCGAAGACGCCGAGCTTCTTGTTGTACGCGGCGATCTCGCGCTCGCCCTGGTAGACCTGGATGCCGACCGACGGCTGGTTGTCCGCGGCCGTGGTGAAGATCTCCGAACGCCGGGTCGGGATCGTGGTGTTGCGCTCGATGAGCTTGGTCATGATGCCGCCCTTGGTCTCGATGCCGAGGGACAGCGGGGTGACGTCGAGCAGGAGGACGTCCTTGACGTCGCCACGGATGACACCCGCCTGGAGAGCGGCACCGACCGCCACGACCTCGTCCGGGTTGACGCCCTTGTGCGGATCCTTGCCGGTGAGTTCCTTCACGAGGTCGGTCACGGCGGGCATGCGGGTGGAGCCGCCCACCAGGATGACGTGGTCCACCACGGACAGCTTGACGCCCGCGTCCTTGACCGCCTGGTGGAAGGGGGTCTTGCAGCGGTCGAGCAGGTCGGCGGTCAGCTCCTGGAACTGGGCGCGTGTCAGCTTCTCGTCGAGGTGCAGCGGACCTTCGGAGGTGGCGGTGATGTAGGGCAGGTTGATGGTCGTCTCGGAGGAGCTGGACAGCTCGATCTTGGCCTTCTCGGCGCCCTCGCGCAGCCGTTGCAGTGCCATCTTGTCGTGGCCGAGCTCGATGCCGTACGACGCCTTGAAGCGCTGGGCGAGGTGCTCGACGATCCGCTGGTCCCAGTCGTCGCCGCCGAGCCGGGTGTCGCCGTTGGTGGCCTTGACCTCGATGACTCCGTCGCCGATCTCCAGGAGCGAGACGTCGAAGGTGCCACCGCCCAGGTCGAAGACGAGGACGGTCTGCTCCTCGCCGCGGTCGAGCCCGTAGGCGAGGGCGGCGGCCGTCGGCTCGTTGATGATCCGCAGGACTTTGAGGCCCGCGATCTCGCCGGCCTCCTTGGTGGCCTGGCGCTGGGCGTCGTCGAAGTAGGCGGGGACGGTGATCACGGCGTCCGTGACGTCCTCGCCGAGGTAGGCCTCCGCGTCCCGCTTCAGCTTCTGCAGCACACGCGCGGACAGCTCCTGCGCACGGTAGCGGGTGCCGTCGATGTCACCCTTCTCCGGGAAACGCCAGCTCGCGTCACCCATGTGGCGCTTCACGGAGCGCGCGGTGCGCTCCACGTTGGTCACCGCCTGCCGCTTGGCGACCTCGCCGACGAGCACCTCGCTGTTCTTGGCGAAGGCCACCACGGAGGGCGTGGTGCGCGCGCCCTCGGCGTTGGCGACGACGGTGGGGTCGCCGCCCTCCAGGACGGCCACCACCGAGTTCGTCGTACCGAGATCGATCCCGACCGCACGTGTCATGTCCGTCCCCTTCCGCCAGGGCTCTGCCCGATCTCCAGCACAAAACTTGAGCGCCTGGTTGTCAATGGGGCGAGTACCCCGGGCGGGCCCGAACACGACGGCGCCGCGGCCCCGGGCTGGGCCGCGGCGCCGTATTGCCCGCGGGCGTCAGGCCAGCTTGGCCGACAGCGTGATCGTCGTGCCGGTCAGCGCCTGGCTGACCGGGCAGTTCTTCTTGGCGTCCTCGGCCGCCGCAACGAAGCCGTCGTTGTCGAGGCCGGGCACCGATCCCTCGACGGTGAGGTGGATGCCGGTGATGCCCTCACCGGGCTGGAAGGTGACGTCGGCGTTGGTGACGAGCTTGGTGGGCGGGGTGCCGGCGCCCGCGAGGGCGTGCGACAGCGCCATGGAGAAGCAGCTGGAGTGGGCGGCGGCGATCAGCTCCTCCGGGCTGGTCTTGCCGTTCGCGTCCTGGGCCCGCGACGCCCACGTCACCGGCTGCTGGCCGATGCCGGAGGAGTCGAAGGTGACGACGCCGCTGCCCTCGAGCAGGTTGCCTTCCCACACGGTGTGTGCGGTGCGCGTGGTTGCCACGATGATTCCCTTCGATGAGGTCCCGTTTTCGGGTCCGTGCCCACCATCCGATCACACCCGCGCCCGGCGCACCCGGAAGACAGCTCACCGCGCCCGGAAGACACGTCGCCGCACCGGCGAGACGCGGCGCCACACCCGCGGGACGGGTCACCGCACCCGGAAGACCGGTCCACGCGCGGTGAACGGGAGCCGCGCGTTCTGCGGTATCAGGTACGCGTGCTCGCGTCGCACCCGCAGGACATCGCAGTAACCGTCCGTGATCACCAGGACGGGCGCGCCCGGCGGGAAATCGTCGGCGCGGTGCAGCAGGTCGATACCGGGCTGCAGCACCGTGCCGCCGCGCCCGTGCACCCGGACGCGGCCGGCGATCTCGGTGACCGGCAGGTAGCCCGCGTCGTGCGGGGCGGCGTCGCAGAAGACGACCCGGGCCGCCGGTACGTCGCGGGCCTCGGCGTACGAGGCGATGGCGCCCAGCGCCTTGCCGATCAGGGTGCGGTCCATGGAGCCGGAGGTGTCGAGGACGACTCCGAAGGTGCAGCGGGCGATCTCCTCGGGCGGGAAGTAGCGGCCCGCGCGCGGGATGTCGGGGGTCGCCGCCTGGCGACGCGCCGGACGCGCGTATGTCCGTACGGGCTCGGGGCGGGGCACGAACTCGTCGAACCAGCGGGCGAGTCGGGCGTCCCACGGCAGCGGCGGATGGCTGAGTGCGCGGATCTCCTCCACCAGCCCGCCCGGCAGATAGCCGCGCTCCTGCTGCTGGTGCAGGTCGAGGCCGTGGCCGAGGCCACGGCGGTAGAACTCGTCGAGGTCGACGTAGTCGCGCGGTGAACCGAGCGGGCCGCCGAGGATGTCGCCCGCGCCCTTGCCGCGCAGCGTGGCCAGTCGGCGCATCCGGCGCAGGTCGCCGGCGATCCGGTCGTACACCTCCTCTGCCGAGAGGTCCTTCAACTCCGGCTCGTACAGCAGGCCTTCGGGCATCGTGCCGATCTGCATCTCGCACAGCCAGCCGTTGATGACGTAGTCGGCGGCGACGTTGAAGAGATAGGGGTCGCGGGTGCCGCAGCGGTCGCCGTGGCGCAGGGCGGCGTGCAGCATCTCGTGGGCGAGGACGAACCGCCATTCCTCGTCGCCGAACCGGCGCAGGGGGTTGATGTAGATCTCCGCCGCCTCCGTGTCGACCGCCGCGACGGAAATGCCGTGGGCGTGGGCGAGTTCGGCGTCGGCGACGAGGGTGATGCCGGCCGCGATGCCGCCCAGGAGGGGGTAGGAGGAGATGAACCAGCTCAGCGCCTTCTCCCAGGGCTGCAGCCGGGTGGGGCCGCCGCGCATGGAGGCACGGCGGCCGCCCGCCATGTCCATCGCGGTGGCCATGGTGCGGGTCAGCGCGTGCGCGAAGGCGATCTGCCAGTCGGGCGGGGTGCCGCCGATCCAGGTGTTCCAGGGCACCAGGACCTGGTCCGGCTCGGGTCCCGCCGTACCGCAGCTGTCGTACGCGGGCGGGATGCCGTCACGGCGCCAGCGCGCGGCGAGCTGCTCCTCGTCGCCGTCGGGGTACGACGCCGGCAGGTCCTCGGGGGTCAGGCCGATGGGGAAGCCGAGCAGGAAGCGGTCGACCACCACGCAGCGGGCGGCGACGTCGAAGCGGTCGGGCTGCTCGCGCTCGCCGGCCGCGGCCGGGACGTGGCCGAAGCCCAGATGGATGATGGCGTGCGCGATGGCCCAGGCCCAGGCCGCGGGTTCGGCCCGGCGGGTGGGGTGTACGTGCAGCGTGCCGTCGGAGTCGACGCGCACGAGACCGTCCCGGGGTGCCATGACGCACTCCTCCTGACGGCACGTACTGAACCCGATGGCGGCGAGCGCGCGGTTGGCCCGCACCAGCCGCATCCCTTCCGCGAACGCCTCGGCGGCCGGGTCCGGCTTCGGGACGTCCGGCTTGCGGGGCCGGCTCACCGCCGGGCCTCGACGAGACGCGGCATGTCCCGGGCCGCCTCCACCAGGAACCACGCCGGAAGTACGGGATTGCCGTCGGCGTCGGAGGCGATGACGCTCTGGGCGACCTCGACGGAGATCTCGGCGAGCTGGACGAGCAGGGACTTGGCGCGGTAGGCGGTCTGCCGGGCGTTCGCCGAGAGGTGCTCCTTGCTTGCGGGCAGTTCCTTCATGAGGCGGCCGCGGAACGACTCGGCGAGGTAGTAGAGCAGGTCGCGGTCCTCCAGCCGGTTCGGCCAGCGGGCGTCGCCCTTGATGATGGCCTCGATGCCGAACTGGCTGCGCACGATCTTGACATAGCCGCAGAAGGCGACGGCGTGCGCCGGCGTGAGCGTGCCGTGCGCGATCACCTTGAGGGTCGGCTCGTCGAGGGTCGGTCCGAAGGAGCGCAGCGCGTCCGAGAGCATGTGCCAGGAGCGGGGCGTGGAGAACGGTTCCTCGGTCTTCGGCGGCTTGGACCACAGGTGGTCGGGCCGGTCGGTGAGGTGATCCAGCACCCACGGGTGGATGTCGTTGGCGGCGGCCCAGGCGAGCCAGTCCTTCGGGGACGCCTCGAGGTGGACGTGGGTGAGGCGGTTGACCAGCGCCGAGGCGATCGGGCGCGCAAGCGCGTTGTCGGTCGCGCGGTTGCCCGCGCCGATCACGATGGAGCCCTTCGGCAGTTCGTAGTTGCCGATACGGCGGTCGAGGATCAGCGAGTAGAAGGCCTTCTGCACATCGGGCGTCGCCGCGTTCAGCTCGTCCAGGAACAGGCAGTACGGCTCGTCGCGGGCGATCGCCTCGGGGGGACAGAAGACGGAGCGGCCTTCGCGGATCTGCGGGACGCCGATGAGGTCCTCGGGGGCGAGCTGGGTACCGAGCAGGCTCACGCATTCCAGACCCAGCGACTCGGCGAACTCCCGTACCAGAGAGGACTTTCCGATGCCGGGAGCGCCCCAGATGAAGACCGGCCGCACGGTCGCGAGACCCAGCAGCAGTTCCGGAATCCGGGCGGGAGTGACGGTGACGGCTGCCTGCACGCAGCGGCTCCTTGAGGGTGTTCGAGTGGGGCCCGCAGGTGCGCGGTGTCCGATACGAACAGTGTGGGCACCGGCGTCCGTTCGCCGCAGCCCATTTTCCGGCGCACCGGACTCCCTCCGTACCACCGGAGCGGCTGTCCACGAGCGACCGGTGGGGCGCCGTGCCATGCCCGGGGCACGGCCGCGATGGCCGGTATGCGCGCTGGGCAAACCCCCGCGCCGGTGACATTTTGAGGCCTCCTCGCCCCTCTGGGACCGAGCGCGGCGAGGTGGACCATCAGGGGGTTTGACCATGCGCATGATCTACGCGGACCGTGGTCCGTCACCACTCGATTCCGGAAAGCCCGGCGCGGCCGACCGTGACTCGACGTTCGGCTGGTGGGGTGCGTTCAGCATCCAGAAGTTCGTGAACCAGAACCCGCTCTCGCACACGCACGAGGACGCCACGGGGTGGCTCGCCTATCTCCAGCAGTTCTACGACCGGAACTTCTGGTTCGCCGACGGCGGCGTGCAGGTGTGGGCGTACGAGGAGACGTACGACAACTGGCAGGACCGCTACGGCGTGGACGCCGTGGTCGCCGTCTACCACTCCGGGCACGGCGGCATGGACGGCAACGGCGTGTTCTTCGCGCCGCTCGGCGCGGTGTGGGACAGCCGCAGTGACGCGATCTCGAACCGGATGGGGTTCGGCAACGAGAAGGCGAACTACGTCTTCTGGTCCACCTGCAACTCGCTGCGTGTCCTCGACGGGCACTCCCCCGTGCGCACCTGGGCGGGCCCCAACCTCGGCTCCCGGATGATCTTCGGCTTCGAGACGACGAGCATCGACAGCCCGGACTACGGCAAGAAGTTCTGGGAGAAGTGGCGGGCCGGACAGACGTACTGCGACGCCTGGCTGAACGCGTCCTGGGACATCTACCACGGGCAGGCGCCCTCGGTCTGCGCGACCGGGCCGACCCAGGCGGAGGCGACCAACCGCCTCAACTCCGAGCGGACGTTCTTCCGCGAGCACGTCTCCGACGCCTGGTACGCGTGGCGCTGGTACTACGCCCGCAGCAGCCTGCGTGAGGCGGCGACCGCCGTACCGGCGCAGACCGTTCAGCTGGTGCCGCGCGACCCGAGTGCGGAACTCACGAAGCTCGGGCAGGCGGCGAGCTTCCCGGCCGCCGCGCTCCAGGAGGTCCAGGTCGAGCGGCAGGGTGTGCTGAGCGCCAACTCCGGCGACCGGTACGTTGCCACGGCGCCGCTCGCCGCGCGCTGGGTCAAGCTCGCCGAGGCCAACCACCGCAACACCACCCAGCTGGACACCGGTCGAGCCGTGGAGTTGGCCCGGGCCTTCGCCGAACAGCACGCGGACGGCGTCGAGTTGATCGTCGACGGCGTGCACGACCTGTGGCAGAACTCCGGCACGAAGGACGGCTCGCAGCTTGGTGAACCCGTCTCGGTGCAGACACATGTGACCTTCCGTCAGGCCTTCGACGGCGTGCCCGTCATCACACCCGGGCGCGGCGAGATCCGCGTGGCACTCGACAACGACGGCACGGTCGTGCAGGCGCACCTGTCGACGCGGGAGGCGGCGGGTTCGACCCGGACGCCGAGTTCGATGGTCGCACCGCCGTCCGGGCAGGGGATGCGCGCCGCGACGGCACCGCTCCCGCGCGACCCGGCCGAGTCGCTGGCCGCGGCCCAGCTGAGGCTGGTCCAGCACCTCGCCGTGGTGGGCTCCGACGAGCAGCGCTCCGCCGCCGAGATCCACGAGCAGCTGGAGATCCGGGACGTGCCGGGCACCATGCAGGTCGGCTACGAGATCGAAGGCAACGAAGCGTTCCCGGCCGCCCGCAAGCTGATCGAGATCGGGCAGCAGGACAGCATGTACAAGACGCAGCGCTGGGTGGTCGCTCCATTGGCCCGCTGAGCCGGCAGGCAGCGATGCACAGGACATAGGACTGCTGAGTCGGCGGGCAGAGGTGTACAGGACTGCTGAGCCGACAGGCAGCAGTACACAGGCCCACCGAGTGGGCGGGCCGAAGCGCTCAGGCCGCCGAACCGACAGGCAGCAGTACACAGGCCCACCGAGTGGGCGGGCCGAAGCGCTCAGGGCCGCCGAGCCGGCAGGCAGCGGTGTTCAGGCTGCCGAGTCGGCAGGCGGAGGCAGTCGGGCGGCACGCTCGTTCGAGCGTGCCGCCAGTGGCACCTGGGGGCCGTCGCACTCGCGCAGCCACCGCCGCAGTATGCGGTGCACGTGCTCCGCACCGACGAGTTCGCCCTCGTCCTCGACCGGTGCGGACAGCGCCACCGGGGAGAGCAGGAAGGGCCGTGCCTGGGCCCCGCCGAGTCCGCCGTGCGAGCCGATCTGCTCCTCGAAGGCCAGGACTTCGCCCTCTCCGGGTTCGTACCAGGAGTTCACCATGATGTCGGCGACGTGCGGGAACGAATGCGTGCGCCGTATCGCGTCGGCGGCGCCGGGCCCGAAGTCGGCGAGCGGACCCGGACGTGCGTCGTCGAGCTCGTCCACCGGCACCTCCGCACCGTTCGCGCCGAGCACGAGACCGCCGTGCTCCTCGCTGCGGACCAGCACGAAGCCGACGCCGGGGTGGTTGGCGAGCGTGGACAGCAGCGCGGGATGGCGCCGGTCGATCTCCTCCCGGCTCATCCGGTGCGGCACGTCGGGGAAGGAGACCAGGCCGAGGTTGCCGGAGGCCAGCACGATGGGCTCGGAGCGGCGCCGCGAGGGACGGTGCCGCTCGCCGCCCTCCTCGACCGGCCTGCGCAGCGCGGCCCGCACGGCGGCCCGGGCCTCGGCACCGCTGTGCGTGCGCTGCGCCTTGCGCGGCACGGGCAGCCCGCAGCCCGCGCGGACCAGATTGCCGAGGGTGAGGCCGTAGCGGGTCAGGAAGGTCTCACCGGGGCTCTGGCCGTGGTCGGACAGCAGCACGATCCGGTACGGCCGCGGCGCGTGCTCGGCGACCTTCGCGATCAGCGCGAGCGAGCGGTCGAGCCGCTCCAGGACCTTCTCGGCGTCCCGGCTGTGCGGCCCGGAGTGGTGCGCCACTTCGTCGTACGCCACCAGGTCCGCGTAGATCGCGTTGCGCCCGACGAGCATGTCGCCGATCACCGCGGCGACGACGACATCCCGCTCGACGACGGTGGCGAAGGCTCGGACGAAAGGGTACAGCCCACCGCGCTTGACGCGCGGGCGCCGCTTCTTCAGCCGGGCCCCCGTGGACTGGCCCATCTCTCGAAAGACCTCGGCGACGAGGGACATGGCGGTGCGGACGGCGTTGGCGGGGTCGCTGAAGTAGGCGAAATAGCCAGCCCTGGAGCGGTTCTCCTTGCCCCTGCGCGCCGCGATGGACAGTACGAGGGCCAACTCGTCGGCACCGCCGCTGAAGAGGTTGCCCCGGCTGGCGCCGTCCACGGTGAGCAGCCCCCCGTCGCCGGTGTACCCGATCGCGCGGCGCTGGAGTTCGGCGGCGCTGCTGGGCCGATTGCAGACCATGACCTCGCCGCTGTCCTTCTCGTACCACCGGAAGGCCGGGATGTCGTGGTTGCTGCCGTGCAGGATGCCGAGTTGGCTGGCGCCGGTCTGGCTGGACCAGTCGGTGCGCCAGGGGGTGAGCCGGTGGGTGGGCCGCCTGCCGCCGAGCCACTCCGCGACGGTCGGCATGAGCCCCTTGCCGATGGCACTCTCCAGGACGTCGTGGCCCACGCCGTCGAGCTGGATGAACACGGCGCCGGGGGTCGAGGGCCCGGCCCGTCCTGCGGCGCGCCTGCGGCGCCGGTCGGCGAGCCGGTACAGCCTGCGCCGGTACGCGTCGTCGTCCCGCACGGCCAGGGCACCACCCGTGGCCGAGGCGACGGCGGACATCACCGCCGCGACGACCACGGCCGTCTCGGGGGCGACCTCACCCTGCCCGGAGGGGCTGATCCGCAGGGCGATCAGCAGCAGGGACCCGTTGAGGAAGAAGACGAGCAGTCCGAGCACGAGGGCGGGCACCAGCAGCAACGCCCTGACCAGCAGGGGCCACACGAGCGAGGACAGCAGACCGAAGACGCCCGCGCCGGCCGCCGCGGTGACGGCGATCTGCGTGGCGCTGTCCCCGCTGTCCGACTGCAACTGGAAGTCCGGCAGCGCCCCGGCCAGGACGAGCATCGTGACCGTGGACACGGCCCACACCGTGATGCTGCGCCACACTCCGCTGAGGACCCGTCGCCATCGTCCTCCACCCACGCCCAGTCCACCTCACGTCCCGGCCCGCCCGGTCGACCAAGCCTGCTCCCACCCTGTCACAACGGCCGGGTGGGGCCGGATGTCCCCGGACGGAGGGGTCAGCGGCCGTCGTACCCCGCCGTCGGCATCGACAGACGGCGGTGGACCCGCGCCTTCATCTGGGCGTCGTACGCCGGTTCCGCACAGCCGACCGTCTCGACCCGTACGCCGCGACGCCTGCACTCGGCGGTGAACTCGTCGACCGAGGCGAGGGCGCGCTCCAGCACACGCCGGCTCGGCGCGACGAACAGATCGACGAGGCCCGCCTCGACGTCCGCCCACAGAGTGCGGTGGTCGGGGCGTAGACCACGCACGAGGAGCTCCCTCGTGACCACGTAGCCGTGCTCGGCGGCCCAGCGGGCGCACATCGCGTGCTGGCTGCGGGAGTCGACGAGGAAGGGGTCCGCGTCCAGCTCCTCCAGGGGCGTCAGGCTCGCGATCGCCGTGACGCGAAGCGACGCGGAGCCGCCCCGTTCGAGCGAGCGCTCAAGGGCGTGCGTGCCGGAGGCACCGCGCGCGTCTCCCATGGCGTCCCCCTCACCTCCGGGTTTCGCCGCCGACCCTACTCCTGCCCGTAGGCTCGGGGGGAGTCGCGCGAAGGAGGCAAAGAGGTGCCGGTGGAGATCACCTGGTGGGGACACGCCACCTGCACGCTTCAGGACGCCGGAACACGCGTGCTCACCGACCCGCTCTTCGCGCGCCGACTCGCACACCTTCGGCGCAGGCGCGGGGCGCCGCCCCCGCACCGGGCAGCGGTCGCCGACGTGGCACTCGTGTCCCATCTGCACGCCGACCATCTGCACCTGCCCTCGCTGGCGAAGCTCGCGCCCGGTACGTGGCTGCTGGTGCCGAAGGGCGCGCCGCGGGCGGTGCCCGGACTGCGCAGGCTGGACCGTCTCCGGATCGTCGAGGTGGCGCCCGGCGACCGTACCCAGGTCGGTGACCTGGTCGTACGCACCGTCTCGGCACGTCACGACGGACGGCGACTGCCCGTCGGGCCGCACCGCTCCCCCGCCGTCGGGTACGTGGTCGAAGGGGAGGCGCGCACGTACTTCGCAGGCGATACCGGGCTGTTCGCGTCGATGGCCGAGGAGGTCGGGCCGGTCGACGTGGCGCTGCTGCCGGTGGGCGGATGGGGGCCGTACCTCGGGGAGGGCCACCTCGACGCGGGGCGCGCCGCGGAGGCACTCGCCCAGTTGATGCCGCTGAGCGCCGTGCCGGTGCACTACGGCACGTACTGGCCGATCGGGATGGACGCCGTGCGCCCCCATGAATTCCACGCGCCGGGCGAGGAGTTCGTACGCCTCGCCGCCGAGCGCGCGCCCCAGGTCACGGTGCACCGCCTCGAACATGGCGAGAGCGTACGTCCGGAGGTCGCGCGGTGACGTTCCTGTCGGAACCCCCCGCACACATAGCGGCACCCGGTGAGGGCACGCGGCCGGAGGTCACCCCGTGTTCTTCCTGACCGCGGCCGCCACGACCCCGGCGCCGGAGTCCACGCAGCAGGCGATCGGTTATCCCTCGCTGTTTCTGCTGGTGTTGATCGGCGCGCTGGTGCCGGTGGTGCCGACGGGTGCGCTGGTGAGTTCGGCGGCTGTGGTCGCCTTTCATCAGACGGCGCCGTTCGCGCTGCTGATGGTCTTCGCCGTGGCGGCGCTCGCGGCGTTCCTCGGCGATGTCGCGCTGTACTGGCTCGGTCAGCGCGGTATGCGGTCCAAGAACGGCTCGCGCTGGCTGGAGAACCTCCGCGATCGCGCCCCCGAGGACCGGCTCGCCCAGGCACAGGAGAAGCTGAGCTACCACGGCATCGCGGTGCTCGTCCTCTCCCGTCTGGTCCCGGCCGGCCGCATTCCGGTCATGCTCGCCTGTCTCATGGCGAAGATGCCCCTGCGCACCTTCGCGCGCGGCGACGTCCCCGCCTGCCTCGCCTGGGTGGTGACGTACCAGCTGATCGGCATCCTCGGCGGGTCCCTCTTCAGCGAGCCGTGGGAGGGGGTGGTCGCCGCGGTGGCGCTCACGCTGGCGATCAGCGTGGCCCCGAGCGTGTGGCGGAGAGTGCGGAGGCCGGCCGCGTAGCCCACGGCCGGGGATTTCGCCCCCTCCGCCCCTACCCGTCCCGTACCTGGGGGCCGCGTCCCCAGACCCCCTCAAAGATTGCGCAGTTCCCCGCGCCCCTTTTAGGGCGCGGGGAACCCTCAGGCCAGCACCCGCGACGCCCCCACCGGCAGGTCCCACAGCGCCTCGCGGGCCAGCCCAGCCTTCTCCCAGGCCGCCCGTACGCGCGTCAGCGGTTCCAGGACGGGCTCGGCGGAGAGGACGAAGCTGCCCCAGTGCATGGGCGCCATCCGCTCGGCGCCGAGGTCGAGAGTCGCCCGCACCGCCTCCTCCGGGTCGCAGTGGACGTCGCTGAGCCACCACCGGGGGTCGTACGCACCGATCGGCAACAAGGCCAGGTCGATGCCCGGGTAGCGCCGGCCGATGCGGGCGAACCAGTGTCCGTACCCCGTGTCGCCCGCGAAGTACACGCGCTGCTTGTCGGGCGCGGTGAGGACCCAGCCGCCCCACAGCGTGCGACAGGTGTCGGTCAGGCTGCGCTTGGACCAGTGGTGGGCGGGGACGAAGTCGAAGCGGACGCCGCGCAGTTCGGCCGCCTCCCACCAGTCCAGCTCGGTGACCTGGGTGAACCGGCGGCGCCTGAACCACCGGCCGAGGCCGGCCGGTGCGAACACCGGTGTGTCGCGCGGAAGCCGGCGCAGAGTCGGCGCGTCCAGGTGGTCGTAGTGGTTGTGGCTGATGACGACCGCGTCGACGCGCGGCAACGCGCTCCAGGCCACACCGACCGGCGTGATCCGGGCCGGGGTACCGAGGATCTTGCGGGACCAGACCGGGTCGGTGAGAACGGTGAGCCCACCGATCCGGATCACCCAACTCGCGTGCCCCGCCCAGGAGACGGCAACCGTACGCGCGTCGACCCGGGGTAGTGGCCCCGGGGCGAAGGGCAGCCGCGGAATGTCGGCGAGCCCCTCGGCCCCCGGCCGCAACGCTCCCTCACGGGCGAACCGGGCGAAGGCCCGCAGCCCGGGCAGCGGTGCGGTCAGCCGGTCCACGAAGGACCGCGGCCAGACACGCCGCTCGCCGAGCGGACGGGGCTCGGCGAGGGGACCGACAGGAACGAGAGGACCGACAGGGACAAGAGGGACGGCGGGAGAGACGTGCCCGGCCGCCGCCGCGGCCGAAGAGGACGCCGGATCGTCGGCGTCCTGCGTGGTCGTAGTCGTGCTCGTGGTCGACTCGGACTGCTGCGTCATCGAGGAGGCTCCCATCGCTGAGCGTCGTCGCGGAGATCGTCGAAGGCCGACCCCAACAGGGTCAACGCGCGTTGCACATGCGGCAGTTCCAACGGCGAGGGTGACGTGAGGCATTCCGCCCGCTCCTCGTCCGTGGCGCCGAGCAGCGGCCCGGTGCCCAGGCGCACCCTCAGCGACGCGAGGTCGTCGCCGAACCGGTGGCCGCCCGGCGCGGGCATGCCGAGCCGGGCGGTCAGGAAGTCCTCCAGATCCTGGGCGTCGCCCACGCCGTGCGCGCCGAGCGCGGAGCGCAGCGGGCCGAGGTCCACGTACAGGTGTCTGCCGGCCTGCGGGGGCCGCGAGACGGCGCCCGCACCGACCACCGCGTGGTGCGCGGCGGCGGCCACGCGCGCGTGCAGGTGGACGGCGGCGGTGAGCCGTTCCGTGATCGCGGCGGGCTCGTCGAGCGCATACGCGGCCGCCGCGGCGACCGGTTCGGCAACCCGTGCGCCGAGCACGGTGAGCACGTCGAGGACACGGGCGCGCAGCCCGATCCCGGACTCGGTGGCCGGGAAGCGTGCGACGGCGGCCGGCCAGCCCTCCGGCAGGAAGGCGCCCGCGAGGTCCGAGAGGACGGTGACCTCGTCGGGGAGCATCTCGGCGGGGCTGAGCAGCACCGTGTCGTGCGCCTGGTGCAGCGTGTCGCGCCAGGTCTCGTCGCTGACGATGTGCAACCCCTCGCCCAGCGCGGCCTCCACGGTCTCGTGGACGACCTCGGGCGGCGCGACGGTCGCGGTGGGGTCGTCGGCCACGGAGAGCACGAGCAGCCGCGGTTCGCCGCCCTCGGCCCGGACTCTGCGGACGGTTTCCAGGAGGGCGTACGGATCCGGAAGGCCCCCGCACTCCGCGGGCGTCGCGACATGGAACACGGATCTGCCCAACAGCCGTACCTGCGGCGCCCACCAGGCGGCGCACGGGCGGGGCACGAGGACGTCGCCGCCGAGCGCCCCGGTCAGCGCGAGGAGCAGCGCGGGGGCACCGGGTGCGGCGGCCACCCGGTCGTGTGCGGCAGGCAGTCCGCGTCGGCTCCAGTAGGCACAGGCCGCGTCGAGGAGCGCGGGTCCGCCGCCGGAGGGCTCGGCGTGGGCGCGGTCCGCGGCGGCGGCCAGCACGGAGCGGAGTTCCGGCAGCACGGGCAGGCCCTGATCGGGAAGCGGCGGACCGTAACGGACGGGGCCGTGCCCTTCCGGATGCGTCCGCCGCATACGTTCCTCCGCGCAGTCCGTGGTGCCGTGCCGTGTCGCCGGTGCAACGGCCCCCATCGCCGCTGCCGTGCCCCTCTCCGGTGCTCCTGGCTCCGTACGGTCTTGAGGTGTTCCTTGTCCCTTCGTACAGCCTCTCTTACGGTGCCGCTCGCACCCTCGGCCTCTCCGTACCCAGGGTGGGGCCACCCCATGGGCGGCGGTCCTGTTGTGCCGTCACAGCCTCAGTCGTCGGCGGGACCTGTCCTTGCGGCGCAGTCGGTGGACGGCCGCGCCCAGCGCGCCCGCGATCAGGATGCTCCCGGCGACCAGCGCCGGGACGGAGTCGGTGAAGGCGCCGCCCTCCCCGGCCTGCACCCCGCCCTCAATGGTCGGTGGGCGCTGCCCGCTACCGCTTTCGGGCGGGCGCTCCACGGCGTCGCTGTCCGGAGGGCTCTGACCGGAATCGCTGTCCGGAGGACTCTGACCGGCGTCGCTGTCCGGAGGACTCTGATCGGTGTCGCTGTCCGGGAGGCGCCCTGCGGTGTCGCCTTCGGGCAGGCGCTGCCCTGTGCCGCTGTCCGACGGGGGCTCCACGGTGCCGCTGTCCGGTGTGCGTGCCACAGTGCCGCTGTCCGGTGTGCGTGCCACAGTGCCGCTGTCCGGCGTGCGTGCCACAGTGCCGTTGTCCGGCGTGCGTGCCACGGTGCCGCTGTCCGGAAGACTCTGACCGGCAGCACTGTCCGGAAGACTCTGACCGGCAGCACTGTCCGGAAGACTCTGACCGGCGTCGCTTTCCAGTGGGCCCTCTACGGCGTTGTCTGCCGGGAGGCTCTGCGCGGTACCGCTCGCCGCGGTGTTGCCACGGGCCACGGTGTACGAGGCCTTCCACTTCTGCTGCCGGCCGCCCGTGGCCCCGGGGCACGCGCCGTCGACGCCCCACTCCAACGCCGCGCCCACCGTGCCGGGACCGCCGTCGACGTCGCCCCCCTGCGGGACACGGGCCGTGCCCCGATAGGCGGCGGCGCCCGCCGCGCTCTGCCCGGCGCTCTCCACCCGGCGCAGCTGAACCTTGCCCTCCTCGAAGCCCTCCGAGGTGGCGTCGATGAAGTCGGGCGGGGATCCCTCGATTCCGTCGCAGGTGACGGAGACGGTGACGGTGCCACCGGGTTCGACGGACCCCGGGCTGACCTCCGCGGCCGGATCCGCGGACGCGGCCGACGCGGCGGCGCCAAGGGCGGCACCGGCCAGGGCGGTGGCGGACAGGGCACGGGCGGTACGGCGCATGGGATGGGCTCCTTCGGCCGGGCGGCTTTCCCGGGGGGCACGGCCGTCGTGCCCCCCGTGGCCCATCACAGCCCGCCCGGCGGCGCGGCGCGCGCGGCCGGGCACCATTCGCGGGACACGGACGCCCGAGCGGGTGACCCCAGGGGTAAGAAGACCGCCGCCTGCCACGGACCCGAGGCAGGTCGCCCGCCCGGGCCCGTGGTCCGCCTCCCACGACCTGTCAGTCGGAGAGGGGGACGAGCTGCTTCTCCAGTCCCCGGCCGCGTTTGTCCACGACGGCCGAGGCGACGTCGGACAGTTTGCGGTTGGTGCCCTGCGAGATGCGGCGCAGTACCCCGAAGGCCGTGTCCGCGTCGCAGCCGAGCACATGCATGACGATGCCGCACGCCTGGTCGACGACCGGCCGGGTGCGCAGCGCGGTACCCAGCTGGTCGAGCTCGGTGAGCGCGGCGCGGTAGGAGCGGTCGCGGAGCAGACAGGTCGCGGCGAGGTCGCCCAGTGCGCGGGCGGGACCGCGCGGGGCGTCCTCCAGGGCGCCGGGCCGGAAGCTGTAGAGGCTGAGGGTGATGGTCAGCCCGGAGCGCCGGAAGGGGATGGTGACGCTGGAGCGCACGCCCGCGTCGAGGGCCATGGCGCGGTACTCCGGCCAGCGCTCCTCGCGCAGCAGGTCAGCCGAGTCGACGGGCTCACCGCGCTCCAGGGCGGCCGGGATCGGCCCGTCGCCGGAGCGGAGCTGCACCGAGACGAGTCCGGCGAGGTCGGGGTGGGTCACCGCGGCGGGCCGCTCGGCGCCGCCTTCGCACACCATGCTGCTGGCACCGCAGCAGTCGGTGGTGCAGCGTACGGCCTGCTCGGCGAGTTCCGAGAGCCTCCTTCCTGGAAGGGCGGACTCGGGCGATTCCGTTCCCAGATGGTCGAGTTGATCGGTGTCCGGCATGGTTCACTCCTCCTCTCGTCGTCTCCGCGACGCCTTCCCCCCTCACCTGCGTGAAAAACAAGTTCGTCGGGTTCGGCTCCCGCCGCCCGCGGAATACGCCGCTCGGGTTACGTTCATCGCATGGCGCAGACGGACGAATTCGGTGAAGACCTTGCGGATTTCGTACGCCGTGTTGCGGAGTTGAAGGCGTCGCGGTCCATGCCGCCCGACGACCTCCCGACGGTCCTCGACGCGGCGATCTTCGAACTCGACCATGTGGCCGACCAGTTGTGGCCGTGGTTCCAGCGCCTGTCCTCGGACAGCCCGTCCGGGGCGGCCGCGGTGGACCGTCAGGAACAGCAACTTCTCAAGGCGCTCTTCCAGCGGGTGCCGGTGCCCGTCGCGCTGGTGGACCGCGAGACGGTGGTGCGCAGACTGAACTTCGCGGCGACCGCCTTCACCGGAGTGAGGGCGGGCTATGCGACCGGCCGGCCGCTGACCGGGTTCCTCGCCCACGCCGACCGTGCCGCGTTCCGCTCGCAGGCGGCGGCGGTGGCACGCGGCGAGGGCGACCGCGGTCTCACCGTTCACCTCCAGCAGCAGCCGTCGGTACCGGTGCGCGCGACGCTGACCGCTCTGCGGCCCAGCGGGGAACCCCGCACCGCCGTCCTCGTCGTTCTGCAGCCCGGCGATTTCCAGGGGCCGTCGGAGGGGAACGTGCCGGGCCCTGCGATGCCGAACCTCTCCGAGACCACCCGGCACGCCGCGCTGATGGACCTGGTGGACGCGATGACCACTGCGCTGCTGAGCGCGCCCGGCGAGGACCGGTCCGCGGTGCTCGCACGGGCGGCCGGGGTACTGCACGGGCGGTTCGCGGACTGGGTGGTGGCCGACGCCGGAGCCGCGCGACTGTCCCGTACGACCGTCCTGGGACCGCCGGAGCGCGCCGAGGAGGTGGCGGCCGTGGCCGGGCAGGATCCCGCCGCGTGCCCCCTCGTCGTCGAGGCGGCACGCGGCGGTTCCACGACCCTTCAGGTGCGCCCCGAGGACCCGGACGCCTTCGGGTGCGACACCTCGGGCGCCCCCGTCCTCGTACGCGCGAATGTGACGTCGCTGCTGTGCGTGCCACTGACCACTGAATCCGGGCCCGTACGGGGGGTGTTGACGCTGTTCCGCGGCGGCGCACGGCTGGCGTTCTCGATGGCCGAGGCGCAGGCGATGGACATGATGTCCCGTCATATCGCGCTGGCCATGGCGCGGTTGAACTGAACCGCGGGCCGGGCGCTACGCCACGTCGCGCATCACTTGGTCGCGCAGCCGGTTGCAGCAGCGGCTGATCAGCCGGGAGACGTGCATCTGGGAGATACCGAGCTCGTCGGCGATGCTGCTCTGCGTCATGTCGCCGAAGAACCGCATGTAGAGGATGACGCGTTCCCGCTCGGGCAGAGCCTGCAGGCGGGGCTTGACGGCCTCGCGGTCGATCACGGTGTCGAGGGCCGGGTCGGGCGAGCCGAGGGCGTCGCTGAGCGAGTAGCCGTCCTCGCTGCCCGGGAGTTCGGCGTCCAGGGAGAGCGCGGTGAAGCTCTCCAGGGCCTCCAGGCCGGTCAGCACGTCCTCCTCGCTCATCCGGGCGCGCTCGGCGATCTCGGCGACGGTGGGCCTGCGGCCCGGGATGGTCTGCGACAGGTCCTGGCTGGCGAACCGCACCCGGTTGCGCAGGTCCTGGACGCGACGCGGCACGTGCAGGGTCCACATGTGGTCGCGGAAGTGGCGCTTGATCTCACCGGTGATGGTCGGCACGGCGTAGCTCTCGAAGGCGTTGCCGAGCTCGGGGTCGTAGCGGTCGACGGCCTTGACCAGGCCGAGCGCCGCGACCTGGCGCAGATCCTCGTAACTCTCGCCGCGGCTGCGGAACCGCCCCGCGAGCCGTTCGGCCATCGGCAGCCAGGCCTCGACGATCTCCTCACGGAGCGTGTCGCGCTGCTGGCCCGGGGGAAGCGTGGCGAGCTTGCGGAATGCCTCCGCGGTATCGGGGGCGTCGTCGTGCGGATGATGCTTCGCGCTCGCTTGAGTTCGCATGGTGCGTCGCAACTCCCTTGGGTGTGCCTTGAGTTGGGCAGTCACCGTGGGAATACGCGGATGTGCCGGACAGACACATCCGTGGCGACGGTCGCCGCTCCCACGGACGTGCCTCCTGTCCGAAGCACTGGGAGTGCGTCTGCCCCGAGTCATGCGGAGCAAACACACACGGCTACCGAAGTGGGGCGGTTGGTGACAGCTGAGGGACGTGTCGACTCCCGGTCCACGGGTACGCGATCACCACCCCCGAACATCTGGAGGGAGTCATGCAGCGAGGCAGCGACCGGCTGAGCGTCCACCGGGACGAAGAGATGAAGCACGAACTACGAGAGCTGCTCAGGTCGGGGCACCCCACCCGGACCGAGGAGTGGCACGATCCGGAGCCGACCGCCGACGACGACCCGGAGATCGCGGGTGGACCCGTGGCACCGGGCCGTGCGACCGCCTCCGTCGAGACGGTGCGGCTCGAACTGGCGCGGCTGCTGGGCCGTACGCCGTTCCCCGCGGGGCCCCGCGAGCTGACCGGCCTGCTGCGGGACAAGCACGCGCCGGACGTACTGGTCGAGGCGCTGGAGCGACTGCCGCACAAGGCGCGCTACACCACGGCACACGAGCTGGCCGAAGCGGTCGTGCGCGTCGGCTGACCGGAAGGGAAAGGCATGAGTGCCCGGCTCGGGGGTACTGCGGCCGTCGTCCCGCCGACGTACCCGCACCCCCGCAGCCGGGGAACGCAGGAAGGCCCAACAGCCATGGCAGATTTCGTCAGGGAAGTCATGACGCCGGGAGTCGTCGCGGTCAGCCCGGACGCCTCGCTCGTCGAGGCCGCGCAACTGATGCGGGCCCAGGACATCGGCGATGTCCTGGTGGCCGACCACGAGCTGATCGGGGTCCTCACCGACCGTGACATCGCATTGCGCGCCGTAGCCGACGGCGCCGATCCGCTGACCGTGAGCGCCCAGGCCGTGTGCACCCCCCATCCGGTGGTGATCGGCCCGGACGACGCCGTGTCCACCGCGATCGGGCTGATGCGCGCGCACGCCGTACGCCGGCTGCCGGTCGTCGAGGACGGTCGGCCGGTGGGCATGGTGAGCCTCGGCGACCTCGCGGTGGCGCAGGACCCGGGCTCGGCACTCGCCGACATCAGCCGCGCCGCGCCGGAGCGGCGGCCCGGCACACCGCGCCCACCTCTCTGACGGCCGGGACAGGAGATGGAGCAACCATGCGTATCGCGTTTCTGATGGCGCCGGAGGGCGTCGAGCAGATCGAACTCACCGATCCCCGGCAGGCGGTGCGGGACGCGGGCGGTGAGCCCGTCCTCGTGTCCACCGGGCCCGGGCGGATCCAGGCGTTCCGCCATCTCGACAAGGCGGACACGTTCCCTGTGGACGAGGTCGTCGCCGACGTGTCGGCCCAGTCCTTCGACGGGCTCGTCCTGCCGGGCGGCGTGGCCAATCCCGACGCCCTGCGGCTGGACGAGCGGGCCGTGTCCTTCGTACGCGACTTCTTCGAGCAGGGCCGTCCGGTCGCCGCGATCTGCCACGCCCCCTGGACGCTCGTCGAGGCCGACGTGGTCCGGGGCCGTGTGCTCACGTCCTGGCCGAGCCTGCGCACGGACATCCGCAACGCGGGCGGCACCTGGGTCGACGAGCGCGTGCACGTCTGTCAGCAGGGGCCCAACACATTGATCACCAGCCGTAAGCCGGCCGATCTCAAGGCGTTCCGCGAGGCGCTCCTGGAGGCGTTCACACGTCAGGCGGCGTGACACGTGGCCATGCGTGCTATGCGTGCCCGGGGCCGCCCGGTCGCGCAATGCCGGGGGGAGCGACCGGGCCCGGCCGAGGAGTCCGACCCGGCAGGGTAGGTGCCCGGCCGGAGCCCGCCGGGGTCCGTCGTGGCCGCGCCCGCGGATGGAGCGGGCCCCGGTCCTGCGCGGCGAACCCCAGGTGGCCGGAGCCCCAGCGGTGGGCGACCTCGCTGACGCCCGACTCGTCCGGGCGCGGCCGGGCGCGGTTCCTCGTGGACCCGGGCCAGCCGCACTTCGCGCAGATGCGCCATCGGGGACAGACCCACGTAGTGGCGGAACGCTTCCTGGAGCCGACGCACCCCGACGCGTGCCCCGGCGGCGAGTCCGGCGGCGGTGAAGGGGTGTTCGGGGCACTCGTGGATGGCGTCGAGGGCCCGCCTGACGGGGGCGGACCGCAACGGGTGTGCGGGTCGGTCGAGTTCGTCCCAGTGGCCGTGCCCCGACGCTCGGCATCAACGCGTGCACCGGCACGTCGTGGAGCGGCGCGGCGACGAGGGGACGCTCCAGCAGGTCCGCCGCCTCGGGCCCGGCCTCGGCGAACGCCCGCACGAACCGCACCCGGCTGCACCCGAAGCGCCGACGGTGTCGAGGTCGGGCGCGAAGGGCCGGTGCCTTGGTGGGCGCCGAGTTCGCTGCGGATGCGCACATCGGCACCGCAGTTGAGGACACCGAGGGTCACCGATCCGCAGCGTACGAGGTCCAAGTGCGCGTCGAACCGGTCGTATCGCCCAGCACATCCATGAAGTTGGCGCAGAACTGCTCGCCGATCATCCGGCGCGCCCGGTCGACGTCGGTCCTCCGGAAGGAAGCCGTCCCGCGCCCCTCTGACTCTCCGCTAGGGCACACGCCCCAGCAGACACAGCAGCTCGGTCTGGGCATCGGCGCCGGGCGGCGGCTCCACCGGCGCGGCGAAGAGCCCGGTCTTCGCCAGGTCGGCGGCGTACGGGGTGACCTCGCGCACCGCGAACTCCAGGAGGTCCTCCGGCAGCCGCTCGTCGGCGCCGATCGCCCGGGACAGGTCCCAGCTGTGCACGGCCAGGTCGGTCACCATCTGAGCGCAGTAGAAGGCGGCCGTGGTGTCGCCGAACGAGAGGTGGACGGTGTGGTCGAGTGCGCCTGGTGCGGCGAAGGCGTCCCGGGAGGCGCGGGCGGACGTCTCCCAGGCCGTGGCCGGATCGGAGCCCAGCACATCGCCGTCGAAGACGTCGCCGACCGCCTCGACGGTGGCGCCGTCCCGGACCATCGGGGGCACCCACAGCTGTTCGGAGACCAGATGGTTGACGAGATCCCGCACCGCCCAGTCGGCGCAGGGCGTGAGGGCGTCCCACTGGTCGTCCCGGACCGTGTGAACGCGGTCGCCGAACAGGTCGAGGGCCTCCGCGTGCCGGGTGAGCAGTGGGTTAGTGCCCGTCATGCCGGCGGCGCTCCGGCACATCCCCGCTCCCGGGCACCATCACGCGTGCGGCCTGCGGTGACGGGACGGCGAGGGTGGCGGCGCAGGTACTCGCCCTCGAGCTGGGCCATGCGCTCGTTGTGCGTCCGCAGCGCGTCGTTCGAACCGTGCAGCAGTGTGTCGTGGCGCGTGCGGTGGATGTTCTCCAGCTCTTTCATGAGCTGCTGGTCGTCCAGCCGGCCCGGGTCGACTCCGGTCATGGTGGTACCCCGCTCGTCGTGTCCTCGGTGCGTTCCGCGTACCCGCCCGGCAAGCAGTTGCCCCGAGCGGCGTCCGGGAGGCAGCCATGGAACTCACCTGTCTCCCTCCACTCTACGAACATCCGGGGTCCCGGGCCTCCGTATGTGCGTGCTCGGGCTCGAAGTGGCCGCGCGGCACGCCGTCGGGCGCCCTCGGGGCGAACCTTGGCCGACCCGGCACTAGCGCGCCCGTTCCACCCTGCGCTCGTCCCACACCGGCTCCTGGGTCTCGCGGACCCGGCCGTCGGAGCCGAAGACCAGGTAGCGGTCGAACGAGCGCGCGAACCAGCGGTCGTGAGTGACCGCGAGCACGGTGCCCTCGTACGCCTCCAGGCCCTCCTGGAGCGCCTCCGCCGACTCAAGGTCGAGGTTGTCGGTCGGCTCGTCGAGGAGCAGGGCCGTGGAACCCTCCAGCTCCAGCAGGAGGATCTGGAAGCGGGCCTGCTGGCCGCCGGAGAGCTTCTCGAAGCGCTGCTCGGCCTGCGCGGTCAGCTCGTAGCGGCGCAGCCGGGACATGGCGGCACCGCGGTCCTGGGCGTGCTCGGTCCACAGGATGTCGAGCAGGGGCCGTCCCTCCAGCTCGGGGTGGGCGTGTGTCTGCGCAAAGTGCCCCGGGACGACCCGGGCACCGAGCTTCCACTCCCCTGTGTGCGCCACGTCGCCACCGGCGAGCAGGCGCAGGAAGTGCGACTTGCCGGAGCCGTTGGAGCCGAGCACGGCGACCCGTTCGCCGTAGAAGATCTCCAGATCGAACGGTTTCATCAGGCCGGTGAGCTCAAGTTCCTTGCAGGTGACGGCCCTGACGCCGGTCCGTCCGCCGTGCAGCCGCATCCTGATGTCCTGCTCGCGCGGGGGCTCCGGAGGCGGTCCGGCCTCCTCGAACTTCCGCAGCCGGGTCTGCGCGGCCTGGTAACGGGACGCCAACTCATGGCTGATGGAAGCCGCCTGACGCAGATTCAGCACCAGCTTCTTCAGCTGAGCGTGCTTCTCGTCCCAGCGCCTGCGCAGTTCCTCGAACCGCGCGAACCGCTCCCGCCGCGCCTCGTGATAGGTCTCGAATCCACCGCCGTGCACCCAGGCGTCCGCACCGGTCGGACTGGGCTCGACGCTGACGATCTTCTCGGCGGCGCGAGCCAGCAGCTCCCGGTCGTGCGACACGAAGAGAACGGTCTTACGGGTCTCCTTGAGCCGCTCCTCCAGCCAGCGCTTGCCGGGCACGTCGAGATAGTTGTCCGGCTCGTCGAGCAGCAGCACCTCGTCGGTGCCGCGCAGCAGGGCCTCAAGCACGAGCCGCTTCTGCTCGCCCCCGGACAGCGTCCGCACCAGCCGCCACTGCGCCTTCTCGTACGGCACGCCCAGCGCGGCCATCGTGCAGATGTCCCAGAGCGTCTCGGACTCGTACCCCCGCACCTCGGCCCAGTCGGACAGCGCCTGCGCGTACCGCATCTGCGCGGCCTCGTCGTCCACGGTCATGATCGCGTGCTCGGCGGCGTCCACGGCCTTGGCCGCCTCGCGGATCCTCGGTGGCGCCACGGACGCGAGCAGCTCCCGTACGGTCGTCTCGTCCCGTACGGACCCCACGAACTGCCGCATCACGCCCAGACCGCCCCCCACGGTGACGGTCCCCCCGTGCGGCTTCAGCTCCCCCGAGATCAGCCGCAGCAACGTCGTCTTCCCGGCCCCGTTCGGCCCCACGAGGGCCACCACGGACCCTTCCCCCACCCGAAACGACACGTCGCCGAGCAGCGCCCTCCCGTCGGGAAGGTAGTACTCCAGATGCGCGGCTTCGAGATGTCCCATGAGGCGGCATTCTCCGGGGACGCGGGGGCAATGGGCAAACGCGTATTCGGTGCCTCGCCGCCAACGGTTCCTCGCCCCCTCCGCCCCTGCCCGTCCCGCCCCTGGGGGACGGGCCCCCAGACCCCCGCTAAAAGATCGCGCAGTTCCCCGCGGCCCTTTTCAGGGGCGCGGGGAACTGCGCGACAAGCCCAAGGTCGGGACGGGCAGGGGCGGAGGGGGCGAGGAAACGCTCGTTCCGGGTACCCGCGCCGCCATGACCCCAGACGTTGACCTCACCGTCCGCCCCCCGGGGCCTCAAGTCCTCAGGGACCGCCTGCTCGCCGCGGACTGCCGGCTCTTCGAGACGGCAGCGGCCCGGCACTGGCCAGGCTGCGACCGCCTCCTCCCGAGGCTGAGCCGCAGCGCCAACCACGGCGCCCTCTGGCTCGCCACAGCCACGGCACTCGCGGCCGGCCGCACCCCCAGGTCCCGCCGAGCCGCCGCCCGCGGCCTCGCTTCCCTCGCCCTCGCCTCCGCCACCATCAACACCCTCGGCAAGCGCTCGGTCCGCCGCCCCCGCCCGACTCTGGAGCCCGTCCCGCTGATCCGGCAGCTCAAGCGCCAGCCGATCACCACGTCGTTCCCGTCGGGCCACGCCGCCTCCGCCGCGGCCTTCGCGACGGGTGTTGCGCTGGAGTCCCGCGGCTGGGGCGTGGCGATCGCACCGCTCGCCGCCGCGGTCGCCCTCTCCCGCGTCTACACCGGCGTCCACTTCCCGAGCGACGTCCTCGCCGGCGCCGCCCTGGGCGTGGGCGCCGCCTACTCCGTACGCGGCCTGGTCCCGACCCGCGACCAGCTCCCGTCACCCGGCCGCCCCCGCGTGAACGCGCCCGCCCTCCCGGAGGGCGAGGGCCTGGTGATGGTGGCGAACACGGGCGCCGGCACCCCGGACCGGGTGAACGCGCTGCGTGACGCCCTGCCGCACGCGGAGATCGTGGAGTGCGAACCGTCCGACATCCAGCACGAGTTGGAGAAGGCCGCGTCCCGCGCTCGGGTCCTCGGCGTGTGCGGCGGCGACGGCACGGTGAACACCGCCGCCGCGGTGGCCCTGCGTCACGGCCTCCCCCTGGCCGTCCTCCCGGGCGGTACCCTCAACCACTTCGCCCACGACCTCGGCGTGGAGGGCGAACGCGACCTGATCCGCGCCCTCCAGCACGGTGACATGGTGCGCGTGGATGTGGGTCGGTTCTCGTCGGGCGCCACCGAGGGCATCTTCCTCAACACCTGCAGCCTGGGCGTCTATCCGGAACTGGTGAGGGAGCGGGAGCGCTGGTCGCCGCGGATCGGCGGCTGGCCGGCCGGAGTGCTCGGCGCCCTGCGCGTCCTGCGCGCCGACCACCATCCGCTGCGCGCCGAAGTGGACGGCCGCACGCACCCGTTGTGGCTGCTGTTCGCCGGCAACGGGACGTATCACCGCCTGGGTCTCGCTCCGGCCCGCCGCTTCGACCTCTCGGACGGACGGCTGGACGTGCGGGTCGTGCACGGTGGCCGCCGCCCCGCCGTTCGCCTGCTGGCGGCCGCCTTCGCCGGCCCGCTCACCCGTTCACCCGCCCACGCCGCCGTACGAGTGCGCCGTCTGCACCTGGACGGTGTCGCCCCCGGCACCCTCCTCGCGTACGACGGTGAAGTCACCGAGGTGGAGGGTGAGGTGACGATCCGGAAGATGCCCGAGGCGCTCACCGTCTACCGCCCCCTGCCCCTTCGCTGAACGGTCCGCTCGGCAGTCGATTCAGTCGGATATGGCCAATTGGAGAGTCCATATAGCAAGACACAGGTCTCACTATGCGACATGCGCGCGTACGGTGACGCGTAACCGACGAGAAGACGCGAAGGGGAACGGTCATGTCGAAGTCGCAGGAGACCGCCGTCTACACGCACGGCCACCACGAGTCCGTGCTGCGTTCGCACACCTGGCGCACCGCCGCCAACTCGGCGGCGTACCTGCTCGACTCGCTGAAGCCCCACATGAAGATCCTGGACATCGGCTGCGGCCCGGGAACCATCACCGCCGACCTGGCGGAACTGGTTCCCGACGGCCATGTCACGGGCGTCGACCACGCGCCGGCGATCCTGGACCGGGCCCGGGCCGTGGCAGCCGAACGCGGCCTGGACAACGTCGGGTTCGCGGTCGCGGACATCCACGCGCTGGACTATCCGGACGACACCTTCTGTGTGGTCCACGCCCACCAGGTACTGCAGCACGTGGGCGACCCGGTGCAGGCGCTGCGCGAGATGTACCGGGTGACCAAGCCGGGTGGGTTCATCGCGGTCCGCGATTCGGACTACTCGGCGATGACCTGGTACCCGCAGTCACAGGGCATGGACGACTGGCTGGACCTGTATCTGCGGGTGGCCCGCGCCAACGGCGGCGAGCCCGACGCGGGCCGACGCCTCAAATCGTGGGCGCTGGCAGCCGGCATCCGGGACATCACGGCCACGTCGAGCACCTGGACCTTCGCCACCGAGGACGAACGGGAATGGTGGAGCGGCCTGTGGGCGGACCGCACGCTGGCCTCGGCGTACGCGGAACGCGCCACGGAGGGTGGCCACACGACCACGGAACAGCTGCGGGCCGTGTCGGACGCCTGGCGGGAGTGGGGGCGGCAGGAGGACAGCTGGTTCTCCGTACTGCACGGAGAAATTCTCTGCCGAAAGGAAGTCTGATTCGGCCACTTCGGGAAACCCGGTCAGCAGGAGGTTCACATTATGGTTCCCATCCTGCTCGTACTGCTTCTGGTGCTGATTCTCTTCGGCGCGGGTTTCGCAGTGAAACTTCTGTGGTGGATAGCGCTGGTGGTTCTCGTCCTATGGCTTCTCGGATTCCTGATGCGCGGCACGAGCGCCTCGGGGGGCAGGGGTCGCTGGTACCGGTGGTGAATGCGTTCCCTGCGGAGTAACGCCCCGAGCGGCCCGAGGTCTGGCTTTCAGGCCTCGGGCCGCTTTTCATGTTCTTCGTCTTTGCAGTCGATTCTTGTAGACACCGTTTCTCTTTGCGGCCGGTGTTCGCGGACGCTCTTTGCGGACAGCGTTCGTGGACGCTCTTTGCGGACAGCGTTCGTGGACGGGATTTGCGGACGGGGTTTGCGGACGGGGTTTGCGGACGGCATCGCTTCGAGGCTTCGAGAATGAATGGCCGTCACGACCTTTTGGGCCTGGCCTGGACGCGACAGCGGTCAGGGCACGATGGCCGTCTCCACCAGCAGTCGCGCCGCCGCCGCGATCGACTCCGCATCGATGCCCGCGGCGTGCAGTTGCTCGGCGGGTGTGGCCGAACCCGGCATCGTCCGCACGGCGAGGCGCACCAGACGCGGCACCGGACGGCCGTCGAGGAAGGCGTCGAGGACCGCGTCGCCGATGCCGCCCTCCTCGCGATGGTCCTCCACGGTGATGAGGCACCGCGTGTCCTCGGCTGCCTCGCGCAGGGTGGTGCGGTCGACGGGCTTGACCGAGTAGAGGTCGACGACCCTCACCCGGATGCCCTCGCGCTCGAGCGCCTCGGCGGCGGCCAGGGCCTGGTGGACGGTGACACCCGCCGCGACCAGGGTCAGCCGGTCCTCGCCGGAGGCCCGCAGCACCTTGCTGCCGCCGACCGGGAACTCCTCGGTGGGGCTGTAGATGACGGGAGTGTCTCCGCGCGAGGTGCGTAGATAGCGGATGCCCTCCAGGCCCGCCATCGTGCCGACGAGCTTCGCGGTCTGGTTGGCGTCGCACGGGTACAGCACGGTCGAGCCGTGCACCGCGCGGAACATCGCCAGGTCCTCCAGGCCCATCTGCGAGGGCCCGTCCTGGCCGATGGAGACACCCGCGTGCGAGCCGACGAGGTTGATCCCGGAGCCGCTGACTGCGGCCATGCGGACGAAGTCGTACGCACGGCTGAGGAAGGCCGCGAAGGTCGAGGCGTACGGCACCCAGCCGCGCGCGGCCATGCCGACCGCGGACGCGACCAGCTGCTGCTCGGCGATGTAGCACTCGAAGAAGCGGTCGGGGTGCTCCTTGGCGAAGAACTCGGCACGCGTCGAGTCGCTCACCTCGCCGTCCAGGGCGACGATGTCGCCGCGGGCGGTGCCGAGCGCGGCGAGCGCCTGTCCGTAGGCGTCACGGGTGGCGGCCTTGTCGCCGAGCTCGTAGCGGGGCAGGTCGAGATGGCCGGACCGTACGGCGTGCAGCATCCTCGCGGCGGGCGGCGAGGGGACCTCCACCCGGCGGTCGTGCACGCCGCCGAGTTCCGCGATCGCCTCGTCGGCGTCCGGCAGTGGCTTGCCGTGCAGGCCCTCGCGGTCCTGGACCGAAGCGACGCCCTTGCCCTTGAGCGTGCGGGCGATGATCGCGGTCGGCTGTCCGGCGGTGGACTCGGCCTCGGCGTACGCGCGGTCGATGGCGTCGACGTCGTGCCCGTCGATCTCGACGGTGTGCCAGCCGAAGGCCTGGAACCGGCGGGCGTACGCGTCCAGGTCGTGCCCGTGCCGGGTCGGCCCGCGCTGGCCGAGGCGATTGACGTCGACGATCGTGATGAGGTTGTCGAGGTGCTCGTATCCGGCGTGCTCGGCGGCCTCCCAGATGGAGCCCTCGGCAAGTTCGCTGTCGCCACACAGGACCCAGACCCGGTATCCCGTACGGTCCAGGCGCTTCCCGGCCAGCGCGATGCCGACCCCGACGGGCAGTCCCTGTCCGAGTGAGCCGGTGGCCGTCTCGACCCATGGCAGCCGCTGCGGCGTCGGATGCCCTTCGAGCCGGCTGCCCAGCTTGCGGAAGGTGAGCAGCTCGGTCTCGCTGATGGCCCCGGCCGCCTTGTACGCGGCGTACAACAGCGGGGAGGCATGCCCCTTGGAGAGCACGAAGCGGTCGTTGCCGGGGTGGTGGGGGCGTTCGAAGTCGTAGCGCAGATGGCGGGCCATCAGAACCGCCATCAGATCCGCGGCGGACATGGAGGACGTGGGGTGCCCGGAGCCGGCGGCGGCGGAGGCGCGCACGCTGTCCACACGCAACTGTTGGGCGAGATCGATGAGTTGACGGGTGTTCATGACGACTCTCCTTCCGGTCGGCTCTCGGGCTTCCCGGGCACGCCGGGCACCCTCGCCAGCTCCGGCGAGGCAGTGTCCAGCGGCACCGACCACGAGCGGACCAGACCCAACTGCACGGCCTGGCGCGGCAGTACGGCCTCCAGCAGCCAGTCGGCCGCGACGCGGATACGGTTTCCGGGCATCGCGGCGAGGTGGTAGCCACGGGTGACGGCTCCGGCGAGCGGACCCGGCAGCGGGACGCCGAGCGGGTTGGCGGCGGCCTTCGCGCCGCCGAGGTCGACGGTGAAGCCCAGGTCCCGGTGGCGATACGCGCGACGGCCGCCGATGCCGAGCGAGGCGGCCACATTGCGGCCCGCGACCTTCCCGTGCCGCCAGGCGTGCTGAGCGGTCATCGGCGTGTACTCGCCCGGCTTCTCCAGATCGGGTACGGCGGCCGCGTCCCCGCACGCGAACACCTCTGGCTGGCCAGGCACTTGAAGATACGGATCAACGAGCAGCCGCCCCCGCTCAAGGGTCCGACCGAGCCCGTCGACCAGCGGATCGGGCCGGACCCCGACACACCACACCAGCGTCCTCGTATCGACGAACTCCCCGTCGCTGAGCCGGACCCCGCTGGGCGTGGCCTCCTGGACCGAGGTCCCCGTGCGCACGTCGACGCCGCGCTGCCGCAGCACCCGGTCGGCGGTGCGCGAGAGCCGCTCGTCCAGCTCGGGCAGCACGCGCGGCGCGATGTCGAGCAGCAGCCAGCGCGGCCGCATCCCCTCGCGCAGCGGCTGTTTCCGTATCAGCGCATCGGTGAACAACTGCCCCTGCGCCGCGACCTCCGTCCCCGTGTATCCGGCACCGACCACCACGAAGGTGCACCGCGAGGCGCAGCGCTTGGGGTCGTCGGACGCGGCGGCCAGCTCCACCTGCCGGGTCACGTGATCCCGTAGATACAGCGCCTCGGGCAGCCCCCGGAAGCCGTGGGCGTACTCGGCGACACCCGGCACCGGCAACAGCTTGTTGACGCTGCCGACGGCGAGCACGAGTCGGTCGTACGTCAGCGTGCCCCCGTCGCCCTCCGGATCCGTGTAGTGCACGGTGCGCGCGTCGAGGTCGACGCCGTCGGCCTCACCCAGCACCAGCCGTACGTGGGGCAGCGTGCCCGAGAGCGAGACGGTGACACGGCGTGGCTCCAGGACCCCGGCGGCGACCTGGGGCAGCAGGGGAAGATACAGAAAGTAGTCGGTCGGATTCAGAAGGGTGATGTCGGCCTTGTGCCGGGTCAGCCGCGACAGAGTGCGGGCCGTCCGATACCCGGCGAAACCGGCACCGACGATCAGAATGCGGGGTCGACTCACGTTTTCGCCTCCGGCGGTGTCGCTCGTACGAGGCTTTCCGCGTCCCCCTGGCCAGGGCACCCAAACGCCGGGGCACGGGACGTTTCGGGACACGCTTCCCGGTTACCCGACCGATGGCAACACGTCGAGCCGCGCCCGTGCGACACCCTGTCGCCGGGTCGCCCGGTTGCCGGGTGACCCGGTTGCCGGGTCGCCGGGTCGGCCCGCTGGTCGCACGGTCGCTCGGTCTGTTGATCTCTCGGTCCAGACGGTGTCTCCTCTCCCGATCGTCTGGGCCGAGCTCTCTGTCCGCGCGAAACGATCTCCTCCGGTGTCGGACCCAACTAGGCTCCTGCGCATGGAGATTCTGGGAGCCACGCTGCGTATCTGCGTCGACGACCTGGAGGCCTCGGTCCCCTTCTACGAAAGACTCGCGGGCGGAAGCGCCCTCCGCTTCGAGCGCGGCGGCGTCTCGGTCGCCGCGATCGGCTGCTTCCTCCTGATGAGCGGGCCCGAGGCCGAGCTGGACGTCCTGCGCAAGGTCGCCGCGACCATCGCCGTCAAGGACGTCGACGAGGCCCACCGGGTCCTCAGTGACTCGGGCGCCCGCATCCTGGCGGGGCCGGTCGCGACGCCGGTGGGCCGCAACCTGATCGCGATGCATCCGGACGGGACGGTGTACGAGTACGTGGACCGCCGGGCGACCGAGTAGGTTTTTCGCCCCCTCCGCCCCTACCCGTCCCGTGCCTGGGGGCTGCCGCCCCCAGACCCCCCGCCCAAAGACTGCGCAGTTCCCCGCGCCCCTAAAAGCGGGCGCGGGGAACTGCGTGGCATGCAGGGGGTAGGGCAGAGGTGGCGAAGAGACCCACGGTCAGTCGACCGGCGGCCTCATCCGGAACTCGTACCGCCCCGGAAGCGGCTCATCCGTCAGCCGGGCCCACAGCTCGGAGATCACCTCGGCCCCCTCCCGAAGATCCGCAACGTCGAACCCCGCGTCGAAGACCTCCCGAGCCGCCCCCACCTCCCCCTGCGCCAGCAACAACTGCGCCTCGATCAACCGGAACCGCCCACGCGAGCGGGTAGCGGGCCGAAGCCGTTCCCAGACGGCTCGCGCATCCGCCACCCGCCGCACCGCGAGCAGGGCTCCCATCGCCTCACGCCCCAGTGCCGCCGTGGCCGCGGTCCAGACCTCGCCGTTGTCCCGCCGCTCCCGGCACAGATCGTCGAACGCCTCGGCGTACCGATCGGCGGCCCGCTCCCGGTTGCCTGCTTCCTGGTCGGCTACGGCGAGACAGCGCAGCAACGGCCAGAGGGACGGGGCGAGTTCCAGTGCTCGTTCCCAACTTCGCACCGCCTGTGCCAGATCGCCCGCGTGCCACTGGGCAACGCCGAGGTGGTATTCGGCGAGCGGCGCGGCGGGCGCGGTCTCGAGCATGTCGCGCCAGTGCGAGGCGACCAGGGTCTCGCCGGGTGGACCGACCCGTCGCGGCTCGGGGAACGCGCCGGACCGCAGCAGCTCCAGCCACGGGGCCTGCGCGTCACCCAGCGTGGACTCGTCGAAGGGCGTACCCGGCAACTTGTAGGCGGCCCGGCGCACTTCGAGCGCTCCCCAGCCGGATCCGACCGCGAGCACCTCGCCGGGCTCGGCGTCGGCGTGCGGCAACCAGGCGTCGTACGCGGCGTCGACGTCACCCCGGGGAAGGGAGGCTTCGAGCCGGGTCTCGGCCTCCGCCCGCGCCGCCTCCCAGTCCGCCCCGTGCACCGCCTCCGCGTCCACGGCCAACGGTCCGTACGCCTCCAGCCAGGACACATCGCTCTCCGCGTCGAGCCGCACATGTTCGAGCTGGGTGCGGGCGAGCCCGGCCTGGATCTCGCAGTATCCGCCGGTCCCCGGCTCGGTGAGCCACTCCTGCCAGCGCCGCCCGCCCGGACCGGAGCCCCAGACGAACAGCTTGCGCCCGCGCAGTACGTCGGTGGACGTCTGCACAAGCCCGTCGCCGGCGTCGTCGAGCGCGGCGATCCAGCGTCGCCGCCCGTCGGGAACCTCGTAGAAGTAGTCGGCGGGGAAGGTGCTGTTCAGCGGATACGTCCGGTCGACCTCCTCGAACTCCGGTACCGGCACCCGCCGCAACCGCCGCTCGTATCCGAAGTGCCATGCCTCGTCGGCCGGCGCCAGCACCCTGCGCTCCTCGGGAACCGCGATGTTGGACCACCAGTACACGGGCGCGGGCTTCTCGTGCGGGTTGCGGATGCGGACGCCGACGTACAGGAAGTCGGAGCCGTCCGGCAACCACAGGTCGACCTGGAAGGGGAGGTCGCGCAGCCGCTCCCATTCCCACAGCCGGAGCATCTCGCCACCGTCGGGGGCGGGGACGCGTGCGGCGTGGATGGGCGAGCAGGACAAGGTGGTGTGGCCCGTCGCGCCGATGTTCCACTCGATGCCGCCGGAGAACCAGGCTCCGTTGAGGGCGAAGCAGGCGGGCTGCAACACCGGGTTGCGGTAGAGGAGTTCGCGCTGCGACGGCTTGTGGAAGAGCGAGCCGACGCGGCCCCCGTAGCCGGGCAGCACGGTGGCCCGCAGCCGGTCGTTCTCGATCACGATCGTGTCGATCTCGCGCGCCGCCCGCTGTCTTTCGTACCCGTCCCGGATGCGCTCGGGCAGGACACTGCGCAGCGGCTCGTAGCCGATCTGGCGGGCCATGTCGCGCGGCAGGCCGTCCTTGTCCCGTTCGTCGATACGGTGCATCTCGTCGAGCGGCCGGAGCGGCGGCAACGGGTTGCTCGGACCCAACTCGGCGGCGGGAATCGTCAGTACGTCACGTCGGATCGTCGTCACGATGACCATGGAACATGGTCATCGAGGAGCTGACCAGGGTCTCCGCTCGTCAGGATCCGGTCAGGATTCCGCAAAGACGGCGACGACGAGGTCCGCGAGCAGCTCCCCCGCCGTGCCCTCAGGGTCGAGATCGCGGTCGTAGATGTCTGACGTTGAGGCCGACGCAGTGCGGGGACGTCAGCAATGGGCGCAGCAGTGCGAGGAGTTCGTCGGGAAGCAGTCGGTCGGGGTCCGGGCTGTCCACGGCCGGCATGACACTCGGACGGTTCCGGGCGCGGGCGGGCGCAGGCCCGGGTTGGACGGCGCGTCGAGCGCGACGATGTTCCGCATGGAGCTCATCCTCACCCGTGAAGAGCTCAGCGGGAAGAGACCATCTCCGCAGTGATCGCCCACCGCTCGTGGTCCCGCCAGGCCCCGTCGATGTAGATGAAGTCCGGCGAGAAGCCCTCCAGTCGGAAGCCGCAGCGCCGGGCGAGCGCGATGGAGGCGGCGTTCTGCGGCTGCGCGTTGATTTCGAGCCGATGCAGCCCCATCTTTCCGAAGGCGTACCGCACCACGAGCCCGAGCCCCTCGGCCATCAGCCCGCGCCCCGCCGCGTGCGCGAAGGCGCCGTACCCGAGCGCCCCGCACAGGAAGCCGCCCTCGACAATGTTGTTGATGTTGATGAACCCGGCGATGCCGCCTCCATCCCGTTCGCAGACGAGGAACCCGGCCTTCGTCGGATCCTCGATGAGCCGCCGCGCGTATGCGGCATAGGCGTCGGCGCTGCCGGGCGGAAAGAGCCACGGCTGGTGCAGACCCTTGCTCTCCCGGGCCCGGGCGGTGAACTCCGCACCGTCCTCGTACGTGAAGTGGCGTATGCCCACACGAGGGCCTTCGGCGAGATAGTGGACGTTGTCAGGCATCCCGTCACCCTACGCGAGCGCGCGTTCAGCCTCGGCGCTTCACGGCGTACGCCCCGCACAGGCCGCCGATCACCCCGGTACCTGGAAGTGCCCTCCACCGGGGCATGGTCACCTCCGGAGTGAACGACCGGATCTTGGTACCGCGGGTGTTCTCAAAGACGAAGATCAGGGCGAGCAGGGTCAGCGTGGCGACACCGACCCTGCCAGGTGCGAGCTGCCGCCACTGCTCGTCCCGCCGCTCGGGCCGGCACTCTCGGTGGTCTTCGGGCTCATGCGCCCAGCATGAGTCGCGAGGTGCCGGCCCGCGCGGTGACAGGTTCCTCCGGGTGATCCCGGGCCGATCCCCGGCGGCGAGGCGTTCAGTCCCCGACGACCGGCAGCCGCAGTACCCCGGTGTCGCCGGGCGCGCTGGTGACCGTCACCGGTTTGACCCCCTTGTTCCCGAAGTACGCGTCGTCACTGGCGGCGACGACGAACTGGAGGCGATGCCCCGCCTCGTACCGGTGCACGATCCCCGGCAGCGTGACGGTGAACCTCTTCGTCACGTCCGGCACCCGCACCGGCGCGACCAGCCGGTGCACCAGCGTCTTCGTGCCGTCGGGCGCCACGTCGTACAGCTTGGCGAAGAGGACCAGCTTGTCGGCGGCATTGCCGGAGTTCTGCACACGCTCGGTCTTCGGCGACACCACCTTCAGCGTGGCCCTGGGCGCTCCGACCACCTCGACAGTCCGCGTCAGGGGCTCGCTCGTCCAGCCGAGGTAGGTGCCCGCGGTGTCGTACGGCGCCGGGTCTGGCAGCCCGACGATCCCGGCGAGGGAGCTCTCGGAGTGGCTCGTCGGCACCAGCCAGTTGCGGTACTCCCGGCTGCCGCGCGCGACCTTCTTGCGGTTGTCCACCAGCTTGCCGTCACCGGAGAGGTACAGATTCTGGCTGAGCGCGGGCACCCGCGAGGCCGTGGCGTACGTGTTGTTCGGGTCGGCGATCCAGTCGCGGTAGTACGCGAAGGCCGGCCCCGTGTCGACGCCCTTGCGGTGCTGGAGATAGCGGTCGAACCAGGCCAGGATCCGCCTGCCGACATAGCTCGTCTCCAAGTTGCCCTGAGCCAGGTAGAGTTCACCGGTCGCCGGGTCGGTGAGCCCGCCGCTGTGACCCCACGACTGCCAGATCAGCTTCGTCGGGGTGCCCTGCGCCTTGAGCGTGTTGTACGTCGCTGTCGCCTCGTTGAGATTGAAGAGGCTGTCGGCCTGCCCCTGGACCAGGAGAGTCGGCGCCTGCACGTGGCGCAGGTACGAGACGGGCGACACGCTGCGGGCGTATCGAAGCAGCGGTCCGGTCCTGGCGGCCGGGTAGCTCCCCGAGTTCAGGGTCCGCACCGTGTCGCAGGCGTCGGTCACGAAGTGCAGGCAGGCGAGGGAGTTGATCCGGGAGGGGTCGAGGTTCGGCTCGGTCAGCGGCTGGCTCTCACCGATCAGGTAGAAGCCGTTGGCCCACTGCCATTTGAAGGCGCCGGGCACGTCGGCCGCGCCCAGCGCGTTGTTCAGGTCCAGCGAGTACGCCAGGTCGTTCCAGGTGATCAGCGGGACCAGCGCGTCCACGCGGTGGTCCACGGCAGCCGTGGCCATCTGGACGGCGCCCCCGTACGAGCCGCCGATCATGCCGACGCGCGGATCACCCTCGCCGTTCCGGGTGACGTAGTCGGCCTTGGTGCCGTCGTCGGCAGTCCGCGCGCCCGCCAGGAAGTCGACGAGCCGGGACGCGGCCACGCCGTCGATGCGCGGATCGTCGAGGGAGATCAGACAACCCGACCGGCCGAAGCCGAGCCCCGAGTAGACGAGCCCCACATAGCCACGTGCCGCGAACGCCTTGCCGATCGCGTCTGTCGAACCGTCCGACTTGCTGCCGCCGAAGCCGTTGGTGGCGAGCACGGCGGGCGCCGTGTGCTCGCGGTCCACGCCCGTGGGCCGGTACAGATCGGCGTCGATCGTGCAGGTGCGGCCACCGGCCTCGACCGTGAACTTCAGGGCGGTGACGGTGTATTGGCCCGTGGCCGAGGCGGACGAGGTGAGCGCGAGCGGGGCGGTGAGCGCGGCACCGAGGGCCAGGGCGAGCGAGGCACGGGATCGGGATCGGGATCTGGGCACACGCGAGCGACGGGACACGTAGACCTCCACACTGAGGACAACCCGACTACCGGCCGGTACTTACCGGTCGGTAGTCATGCTGTGACACGTGTCAGACGAGGTCAATCACCGCGCCGCGTCTTTCTTGACGGAGATTCAGTGAAGGGCCTACTGGACGAGCGCGGGCTCGTCCAGCGTCAACGTCCCTGCGTCCGCGTCGAGTTCGGCCCGGAGCCCGAACGGAATCGTGAGCGCGCCCTCGCAGTGCCCGAACCCGAAGTGCTCGACGACCGGCACACCGAGCCCGCCGAGCCGGTCGGCGAAGACCGCGCGCAGCCCCTCGTACGGACCGCAGTCCACCCATGAACCGAGTGCGATCCCGGCGACGCCGTCGAGCCATCCGGCCCGCAGGAGCTGGGTCAGGATCCGGTCCAGCCGGTAGGCCTCCTCGCCGATGTCCTCGATCAGGAGCAGCCCTCCCCGGGCCGAGGCACGGGCGTGCGGTGTGCCCAGATCGGCGGCGAGCAGGCTCACACAGCCGCCGAGGGTCACGCCCCGGGCTCGTCCCGGCACCAGCGCGGTGCCCTCGCCCGACGCGATGGTCCGCACCGACTCCGGCTCGAAGAGCGTCGCCCTCAGATGCTGCTGCGCCCGCGCGTTCTTGAGGAAGTCGACGGCCGCCACCATCGGTCCGTGCAGGGTCGTGAGGCCCACACGTGCCGCGAACGCCTCGTGCAGCGCCGTGATGTCGCTGTACCCGACGAACACCTTGGGCCCCGCGGCCCGTATGGCGTCCCAGTCGAGGAGGTCGACCATCCGCTGCGCGCCGTACCCGCCACGGGCGCACAGCACCGCGGCGACGTCCGGGTCGCACCACGCGGCCTGGAAGTCCGCGGCCCGGTCCGCGTCCGTGCTCGCCAGGTAGTCGAACTCGGCGTGCCGGTCCAGGACATGGGGTGCCACCACCGCTTCGAGATCCCAGCCCCGCAGGACGTCGAGACCGGCTTGGAGCCGCTCCTCGGGCACGGGTCCACTGGGCGCCACGACGGCGACGCGGGCCCCTGCGGCGAGCCGCGCGGGTCGGGTCAGAGGGGTCGGTGAGGTCACTCGATGTGCTCCAGATCCTGCTCGAAGTCCCGATCGAAATTCTGGCCCGCCTGCCGGCCGAACAGACTCACTTGGCCAGCTCCAAGGTGGGGATGCCTGCCGGGTTCAGCCCGAAGACCTGTGCGTACAGCGAGAGTTCGGACTCCAGCACCCGCACCATCGTCTCCGCACGCCGGAAGCCGTGCCCTTCCCCCTCGAAGGCGATGTAGGCGTGTGGAACGCGTCGCCCCTCTTCCTCCAGCCTGGCCAGGAACCGCTCGCACTGCACGGGCGGGCAGATGGCGTCGTCGAGACCCTGGAGCAGCAGGAAGGGCGCGGTGATCCGGTCGGCGTGCTCGGAGGGCGAGCGCTCCACATACCGGCCGGGCACTTCGGCGATCGGCCCGACCAGCGACTCCAGATACTGCGACTCGAAGTCGTGGGTCTCCCCCGACCCCCATCCGACGAGGTCGAGGATCGGATAGAGGATCGTGCCGCAGGCGTACACATCGGTGCTCGTCAGGGACGCGGCGGTCGTCCAGCCGCCCGCGCTGCCCCCGCGGATGGCGAGCCGCCCGCGGTCGGCGGTGCCCTCCTCGGCGAGCGTGAGCGCGACGGCCGCGCAGTCCTCGACGTCGACGACGCCCCACTGCTCGCGCAGCCGGTTGCGGTACTCCCGCCCGTGTCCTGTCGATCCACCGTAGTTGACCTCGGCGACGCCGATCCCGCGCGAGGTGAAGTAGGCGATCTCCAGGTCGAGGACGAGGGGCGACCGGCCGGTGGGACCGCCGTGTGCCCAGACGACGTACGGGGGCAGTTCGTCGTCGGGGGCCACATGGTCGGGGTGGTGCGGTGGGTAGATGTGCGCGTGGATCTCGCGCCCCGCGGGTCCGGTGAAGGTGCGGATCTGCGGTTCCGGGTAGTGCGCGGGGTCCACCGGGTCGTCGTGCGCGGCGCCGATCACCCGGGCCCGCCCGGTGCGGGCGTCCAGTTCGACGACCTCGTAGGCGCTGCGGGGGCTGGCGCCGACGCCCACGATTCTGCTGCCGTGCGCGGCGAGCGTCGGGGCGAACTCGGTCCAGGGTCCCGCCGCGTCGACGACCTCGCCGGTCTCCGGGTCCAGCACCCCGAGCGCCGTGGCGCCGCGTCCGTGCACGACGGCGATCAGCCCGCTCTCCATCGGTGCGAACCAGCGGTACCCGATCCGCCACAGCGAGCCGCCGAACTCCTCCTCACGCGGGCAGAGGGCCGCTCCCTCGCCGTCCCGGCCGAGCCGGTACAGGTTCCACCAGCCGGTGCGGTCGCTGACGTACAGCAGCGATCCGTCGGGTGCCCACTCAACCTGGACGACGGACTCCTCCGCGCCGCCGGCCACACACCGCGCGGCGCGCAGCGTCCCGTCGGCGGCGACGTCCGCGAGAACCACCTCCGTCCCGTCCCACGGCATCCGAGGATGGTCCCAGGCGAGCCAGGCCGCCTGCCGCCCATCGGGCGAGAGCCGGGGGCCGGTGACGAAACGGTGCCGCCCGTCGGTCAGCTCCCGCACGGCGTCCAGGTCCTGTGCGGCGGACCCGTCCAGGGGCACCGCGGCGATGACCCTCCGTACGTCCGTCGGCCCGTCCCCGGTGAACTCCTCCAGGACGCACCACACTTCACCGCGCTCCATCCGCAACTGCGGGTCCACCCAGCGCAGTCCGTCGCCCACGGGCGACACGGGTGTCAACGGCAGTGGCTCGCTACCGGCCTCGTACAGATACAGCCGCTGATCGGCGAAGTTGACGAAGACGACCAGCGGACCCTCGGGGCGCATGACCGCGGCCCAGGGGTGACCGCCGTACTCGATGACGCGGCTACGTACGTTCCAGGGGGCCGGCAGCACCGACTCCTCCGTGCCGTCGGCCCTGCGCCGTACGAGCGTGCGCCGTCCGCCTTCCGTCGGCCGCGGTTCGGTCCACCACACCTCCTCGCCCACGAAACCCACGAACTCGGCGTGCCCGTCGTGCGCGGCGGCGAGCGTCGCGTCGATCGGCGAAGGCCACGAACCGTACGCCAGGCTCTGCATCCCGTCCCCCTAGGCCGTGCGCAGAAAGCGGTCGAGAACGCGGACGCCGAAGTGGAGGGCCTCGACCGGCACACGCTCGTCGACGCCGTGGAAGAGCGCCTGGTAGTCGAAGCCCTCCGGGAGCTTCAGCGGCGCGAAGCCGTATCCGGTGACGCCGAGGCGCGAGAACTGCTTGGCGTCCGTGCCGCCCGACATGCAGTACGGCACCACATGGCCCTCGGGCGCGAACTCCTCGACTGCCGCACGCATCTTCGCGTACGTCACCGAATCCACCGGCGCCTGGAGGGCCACCTCACGATGGTGGAACTCCCACTCCACGTCCGGCCCGGTGAGCCTGTCGAGGGTGGTGCGGAACTCGTCCTCGCCGCCGAACAGGTACCTGCCGTCCACGTACGCGATGGCCTCCCCCGGGATGACGTTGATCTTGTAACCCGCGCTCAGCATGGTCGGGTTGGAGCTGTTGCGCACCGTCGCCTCGACGAGCGAGGCGGCGGGGCCGAGCTTCTCCAGGAGGCCGTCCACATCGTCGAGGTCACCGTCGATGCCGTAGAGAGCGGCGAGTTCGGTCAGTGCCGCGCGCACGGTCGGGGTGAGCCGCAGCGGCCACTCGTACGCCCCGATCCGTGTGATCGCGGCGGCGAGCCGCGTCACCGCATTGCTCCGGTTCACCTTGGAGCCGTGCCCCGCCCGCCCGTGTGCGGTGAGCTTGAGCCAGCCGGTACCGCGCTCGCCGGCCGCGATCGGATACAACTGCCTGCCGCCGCCGTCGTGGAAGGTGAAGGCCCCCGACTCGCTGACGCCCTCCGTGCAGCCCTCGAAGAGTCCGGGGTGCTGATCGGCGAGGAACCCCGAGCCGTCCTCGGCGCTCGCCTCCTCGTCCGCGGTGAACGCGATGACGATGTCGCGGCGAGGCCGTACCCCATCGCGCGCCCACGCGCGGACGACGGACAGGATCATCGCGTCCATGTTCTTCATGTCGACCGCGCCGCGCCCCCAGACGACACCGTCGCGGATCTCCCCGGAGAACGGGTGCACGCTCCAGTCCTGCGCCTGCGCGGGCACGACATCCAGATGGCCGTGGACGAGCAGGGCCTCGGCGGACGGATCGGTGCCCTCGATACGGGCGACGACGTTCGTACGCCCCTTCGTGCGCTCCAGGAGTGTGGGTTCCAGGCCCGCTTCGGAGAGCCGCGCGGCGGCGTACTCGGCGGCCGGGCGCTCCCGGCAGTCCCCACCGCCCCGGTTGGTCGTGTCGATACGGATGAGGTCGGACGTGAACCGGACGACTTCGTCGAGAGCCAGTGCGTCAGCCATATTGCTCCTCCACCGCGGCCGAGACGATCGTGGTGACCGCCTTGAAGGTGCGAATCCCCTCGTACATGGTGTCGCTGGTGTACACCACCTTCCGCTCCCCGATGCGCTCGACGCCGGGCACGACGGTGGCGGCCATCGACAAGTGCTCGGCGTCGAACTCCAGGGCGACGGTGAACGGGCCGCCGACGACGGGCTCATGACGCACCGCCAGGGAGGCGGCCTCCTTGGCGGCGGCCCTGATGTCGGCGGCGGTCCTGGACGGCGTACGGCACACCGCCGCGTAGCGCGACACATGGTCCTTGACGGCGACCTTCAGCGCCTCGGGCGCGTATCCCAGCGCGTCCTCACAGGCAACGTCGTCGCCGGTGACGAGCACGATCGGTACCCCGTACTCGGCGACGACGTGCGCGTTGAGCAGTCCCTCGCTGGCCCGTATGTCGTTCACCCACACGCCGGTGATGGAGTTCGCCAGATAGGTGTGCGCGAGGACGCCCTCCATGCCGGCGCCCGCGTGGTAGCCGACGAACGCGATGCCGTCCACGTCGTCGTGCTGCACGCCCTCCACCATGGACAGCGACTTGTGCCGCCCGGTGAGCATCTCCGCTCGCTCGTCCAGTCGCTCAAGGAGCAGGTTCCGCATGGTCCAGTGGGCTTCGTTGATCAGCACCTCATCGGCGCCCCCATCGAAGAAGCCGAGCGCGGCGGCGTTGACGTCCGAGGTGAACATCGAGCGGCACCGCTCCCACTGCGCAGTCCCCGGCAGCACGTCGGCCGGCCAGGTCACACCCGTGGCGCCTTCCATGTCGGCGCTGATGAGGATCTTCATGCCCGAAACCGTACGCGCTTCGGCCCGGGCCCGGCAGAGCCTGTGGACAACTCTCACCGGCCCAGACCACTGGCATCACCCGGTACGCCCCGCCACCAGCCACTTCGACGGAAGTTCGATACGCGAGCCGTCGGCTGTGTACTCGGTCGTGACGAGGGGGAGTTCGCCGCTCGCGACGACCGTGAGGCCCGCGGCACGGAGGTACTCGGGGACCGCGGCGTCCGCGACCTCTCCGGGGGCGATGCCGTGCCGGAAGACCGGAGCGAGCTTGGGCGGCGGCCCGTCGGTGCTCTGCGCCAGGCCCCTCAGCACGAGTCCGGCGGCCTCGGCGAGTTCCACGAGGAAGATCCTGCCGCGCTCCCCCACCAGCGTCGCCAGGCCGTCCACCAACGGCTGCCGGTCGTCCGGCTCGGCCTGGTGGAGCACACCGCGCATATAGACATTGGCGTCGCCGAGCTCGGCGTGCAGCGTCTCCGCCTCGGTCTTCTCGGCCGCGTCCAGCAGCCGGTACCCGGCCTGGCCCGCCGGGTCGGCGAGGCGGGCGTGGTCGAGTGCCGCGGCCGACAGGTCGGCGCCGACGACGTGGGGAAAGCGGTCGGCCAGGAAGCGGGTCTGGGTGCCATTGCCGCAGCCGAGGTCCACGACGGGCAGATCACGGGCCGTCAAGTGCGGCTCGAAGAGGGGGAGATGGACGCCGATCGTCAGTGCGGGTTCGGCGTCCCAGAAGACCGCCCCCTGTTCACCGGGGGCCTCCCGCCAAAAACCCTCCCAGGCTTCTCGGTACCGACTCGTCACACTCATGCCCGCTCCCCAGATTGACCTCAGCCCGCCGGGACCTGGCGGGCCAGAACGGTCTATCGCGCCCGGCGCGTAGCGACAAGCGGATGGCGCATTCCTTCACGGCCCATTCGATACCCGTGCCCCTTCGCACGCCGCCCGCGCCCCCTCCCTCTCGGGCATCGCGCGAGGGTGTCAGCGCCGCGGCAGCGTCAGTTCGAACCACACGGTCTTGCCCGCGCCGGTCCGGCTGGTCCCCCATTCGCGGGCCAGCGTGCTGACGACGCGCAGGCCGCGACCGAACTCGTCGCCGGGCCCGGCGCTGAGCAGCGTCGGCAGCGTGTGATCGTCGTCGTCCACCTCGCACAGCAAGGTGTCGCCCCGGACGAGCCGCAGCCCGATCCGGCGGCTGTGCGCGTGCCGTACGGCATTGGTGACGAGCTCGCTGACCATCAGCTCGGCGCTGTCGGCGAGGGCGGTCAGGCCCCACACGTGCAGCTGCTCGCGGACCATCGCGCGTGACCTGGCCACTTCGAGGGGGTCGAGGGCGAGCCGCCACTCGGCGACGTCCTCCGGCTCGATGCCGTTGAGCCGGGCCATCAGCAGGGCGACGTCGTCCTTGCGTCCACCACGGGTGTTCAACGCGCGGATGATGGTGTCGCAGGCGTCGTCCATGGACGCGGCCGGGTGGGCGGCGGACTCGCAGAGCGTGGCGAGGCCGACGCCGATGTCCTCGCCGCGCACCTCGACCAGTCCGTCGGTGCACATCACCAGCCGGTCGCCGGGCGACACGCGCACGCGTACCGCTTCGAAGGGGACTCCGCCGACTCCGATGGGCGCCCCCGTCGGCAGGTCGAGCAGCTCGCTGTATCCGTCGGCGGCGTGGACCAGGACGGGCGGGATGTGGCCCGCGTTGGCGATGTGCAGCTCGCCGACGATGGGGTCGTAGACGGCGTACAGGCAGGTCGCGAGGTAGTTGTCGCCGAGCCGCTGGGCGAGGTCGTCGAGGTTGCGCAGCAGTTGGGCGGGCGGCAGGTCGAGTGCGGCCATGGTCTGGACAGCGGTACGCAACTGCCCCATCATCGCTGCCGAGTTCAGGCCGTGGCCCATGACGTCGCCGACGACCAGGGCGGTGCGTGAGCCGGGCAGCTTCACCGAGTCGAACCAGTCGCCGCCGACCCGCCCGAGGAGCGTGCCGGGCAGGTATCGGGTCGCGATGTCGCACCCGGACATGCGAGGTGCTATGTGCGGCAGCATGCTGTCCTGGAGGGTCTCGGCGACGCTCTCCTGGTACGTGTACATGCGCGCGTTGTCGAGTACGAGGCCTGCCCGGGCGGCGAGTTCCGCGCCGGTGACCCGGTCCATGTCATTGAACTCGACCCGCTCGGGGTGGCGCAGCAGGATCATGAACCCGAGCACCACGTTGCGGGCCTTCAGAGGCACGACCAGCATGGAGCGGTTGGTGATGAGCGGCCTGATGTCGCGCTTCTCGAACTGCGAGGCGATCATGTGCCCCATCTGCTCGCTGATGCGTGGCACGAGGACGGGCTCACCGGTGGTCATGCACTGGAAGAACGGTGTGTGTGCCGGGAAGGGCATGGCCTCGCCGACCGGTACGACGTCGTCCCAGCGGCCCGGCTCGTCCGTGTGCTCCAGAGCGACCCGGTGCCACATGGTGGTCGTGTCGGGCACCCCCTCGTGGAAGCCCTCACCGGCGACGACCTGTTCCCGCAGGTACGTGCCCGCCACATCGGTGAAGCGCGGCACGACGGCGCGGCTGACCTCCAGGATGGTCTGTGCCAGGTCCAGGGAGGTGCCGATACGTCCGCTGACCTCGTTGAGGAACTCCAGACGCTCGCGCACGGCGACGTATTCGAGGTCCTCGCCCTCGTCCCGGACGCCCTGGGGCACGGGCTCGCCGGAGGCGGCAGCCCTGGCCACCCGCTCGCGACGCGCCTTGCGCTCGGCCCGCCGGGGCACGCCCCAGTCGGGGGTGACGGGCACCCGGTCGTTCTGACTGAACTCAAGGACGGGATAGCCGAGTTCGAGAACCTGCGCGACGATCCGGGCGCTCTCACCCACGCTCATGCTGGGCAGGATCTCGGGCAGTCTGCGGGCCAGCTCCTCGGCACCGGGAAAGTCGGTGTGCAGCGCGAAGCCGGGTGCCAGGCGCTCGACGGCCGCTTCGTCGGCATCGGAGCCCTCGTGGCACATCGCGCCCGCGTCGGCGGCGAGCACCAGCAGGCGCTCCCGTCCCGGGCCCACCAGCGGGTACGCCCACCACAGGACGTCGACCCGATCACTGCCGACCGCGGTGAGCCGGGCGCGCCCGGCGGCCGGGTAGGAGAGCCGCCCGTCGAGGGAGGACTCCAGGTCGGGGCCGAGTCCGTCGTACGCCGCGTACGCCCCGTAGGGCGCTGTGTCCCCGTCCTCGGGGAGCGCGCCGGAGACGGGGAGCAGGTCGACGGCGGAGCGGCCCACCGCGTCCTCCTTGGGGGCGCCGAACAGGCGCCTGGCGCCGGTGCTCCAGTGCGACACCAGACCGTCGCGGTCCACGACGACCACGGCCAGGGGGATGCGTCCGACGGCGGCGTGCTCCGCCACGTCGTTCCCAGCTCCGCGGCCGGGAGCTGTACCCACTTCGGTGCCCCGAGCTGTATCGCTCTCCATGGCCCAGGCCCTTCCTCCCCACGGCTCCGCAAGATCTGTGCCGCCTCCACTACCGTACGGCGGCGGCCCGTCGCCATGTGTGGCAACACGGGAATTGACCTCTCCAGGGGCGGCTCCGGCGCACGGCGGCCGCACAACACCCCATCTGTCTAGTCTTCGTGACCCAATTGCAAGTCCCGTTCCGTCCTGCCGCCCCCGGCGACCTGAAGCACAGTGGCCACGGGCGGATAGCCCGCCGCGATGACGGTGTACTCACCGGAGGACAGGTCGACGAACCGGAACGTTCCGTCTGCGCCGGTGGTCAGCGTATCCACCACGTTTCCCGCGGCGTCCAGGAGTGTCACGCGCGCGTCCTCGACAGGACGTCCGCCGCCCGCCCGCACAGTGCCGCGCAGTACGGCGCCCCCGGCCAGTTCGACGTCCTGGCGGGTCTCGCGCGCGGCCTGGACGGTGACGGGGAGCGCGGCCGGGCGGAACGCGGGCGCGCTGGCGGCGAGGGTGTACTCGCCGGCCACCAACTCCGTGATCACATAGCCGCCTTCGCGCCCGCTGCGCGTGGTGGCCACCACCTCACCGTGCACATTGGTGAGCGTGACAGTGGCGTCGCGAACCGGGGTGCCGTCGGCGGTCAGCACGCTTCCGGCGAGGCGTCCCGCGCCGCCGAGGACGACGTCCAGCTCCACGGGGCGTTCACCGACCGTCACCGAGACGGCCTGCGGCTGGTGGCCGCCCGCCGCGGCGATCAGGACGTACGACCCCGAGCCGGGCGTGGAGAGCGCGTATCGCCCGTCCTCGCCGCTGGCGCCTCGCCCGATCTGCTGTCCCGCGACGTCGATGAGGGTGAGCGCGGCTCGTGGCACGACGGTGCCGTCGGGGTGCTGCACCGTGCCGCAGACGGGAACTCCGGCCGCGTAGCCCGAACGGGCCTGCGGAATCTGGGCGTTCACCCGGGCGGACTCCGGGTCGGCGGTGGGGGTGTGGTGGGACACCAGAGGTTTCTCCTTGAGGAAGAAGGCGATGAGCAGGCCCAGGACGAGCACGGGCACGAGGTAGAGGAAGATCCGCGGCATGGCGTCCGCGTAGGCCCCGATGTAGTCGTCGCGCAGGGCGGCGGGCATCGCGTGGACGAGCTGTGGTGTGAGGGACTCGGAGTCCGGAAGACCGGCCCCCGCGCGCGGGGGGAGACGATCGGCGAGCGCGTCGGTGAGCCGATGGGCGAACAGGGTGCCGAAGATGGCGGCTCCGACGCTGCCGCCGATCTGCCGGAAGTAGTTGTTGGCGCTGGTCGCGGTGCCGAGGTCGGCCGGTCGTACGGAGTTCTGCACGGCGAGGATCAGGACCGGCATCACCATGCCGATGCCCGTGCCCAGCACCGCCATCCAGATGCTGTAGTGCAGCCGGGGGGTGTCCGCTTCGAGGCGCGACAACAGCCACATGCCGAGGGCGGAGAGGGCGCTGCCGAGGACCGGATAGACCTTGTAGCGGCCGGTGCGGCTGATGAGCTGCCCGGAGATCACGGAGGCGCCGACGATGCCGCCCATCATGGGGAGCATCAGCAATCCGGACTCGGTGGCGCTGGCCCCGTCGACCATCTGCAGGAAGGTCGGCAGGTAGCTGGCGGCCCCGAAGAGGGCGACGCCGATGACCAGGCCTACCAGAGCGGTGGTGTTGAAGACGCCGTCCTTGAACAGCCGTAGCGGGATGAGGGGTTCGGCCGCGAAGTGCTCGGCGACGAAGAAGAGGACGGTCGCGGCGAGCGCGCCCGCCCCGAGCCCCAGGATGACCCGCGAGCCCCACGGATACTCGGTGCCGCCCCAACTGGTCAGCAGCACCAGACACGTTGACGCGGCGGCGAGGAGCAGTACCCCGAGCAGGTCGAGGCGGCCCCTGGCGCTGGGCTTCGGCAGCTTCAGTACGACGGTGACGACGGCCAGCGTGACCAGGCCGAAGGGCACGTTGATGTAGAAACACCACCTCCAGGAGAGGTGGTCCGTGAAGTAGCCGCCCAGGAGCGGCCCGGCAACCGAGGCGAGGCCGAAGGCGGCGCCGATCAGGCCCATGAAGCGCCCGCGTTGGCGCGGCGGCACGATGTCCGCGATGATCGCCTGCACACCGATCATGAGGCCGCCCGCTCCGACGCCCTGGACGGCACGGAAGGCGATCAACTCGTCCATGGTGCGCGACCATCCGGCGAGCGCCGAGCCGACGACGAAGACGGCGATCGCGAACTGGAAGACACCCTTGCGGCCGAAGAGATCACCGAACTTGCCGTAGACCGGGAGTCCGACGGTGGAGGTGAGCAAGTAGGCGGTGATCGCCCAGGACATCTTGTCCAGACCGTGCAGCTCCCCGACGATCTTCGGGAGCGCCGTGGCCACGATCATCTGGTCCAGCGCGGCGAGCAGCAGGGCGAGCATGAGCCCGAAGAAGACCAACCGCACCTGGCGTGGGCCGAGTTGGACGGGCTCGACCGCCGCCTCAGTGGAGTCCTGCGGGGGCGCGGCAGCCGGTTGGTCCTTCACCAGAGTGATCCCGCCCACGTACCGCTCCCCTCGTCGCGCCCACTGCACAATTCCCGCTTATCGCGACAACTGCGAGTAAGCGCGACGAGTTACGGCGTACCGTCGCGTGACGGGGGGATCCACTCGAAACGGTGAGGCGCCAACGGGCCCTGCGCGGTTACCCCTTGGCGAGCGGACCGCGTGGAACTACTTCTCCACCTCGGTGGCGAGCTTGGCGAGCACCGCGTCGTAGATCCGGGCGAGGCCCTTGGGCGCGAAGGTCTTCTCGAAGAAGCCGCCGATGCCGCCCGCGCCGTTCCAGACGGTGGTGATCACGACGCGCGACCTGCCCTCGCCGGCCGGGGTGACCCGCCAGGTGGTGACCATCGAGGAGTTGCGGTCCTTCTCGACGAGCTCGCCGTCGGTGGGCTCGCTCACCTCGAGCAGGCAGTCGCGGACGCGCTTGCTGGTGGCCTGGAGCTTCCAGTGGACGAGGGTGCCCTCGCCGTCGCCGCCCTCGCGCACCTCGTACTCGCTGAAGTGCTCGGGCAGCAGCTTCGCGCGCGTGCCGCTGTAGTCGGCCAGGGCGTCGAACACCGCCTCCGCGTCCGCCGCGATGACCCGCTCCGTCGTGGCCTCGACCTGCGCCATGGCACTTCCTCCAGCAATTGGTTCCTCGGGGGTGTGCCGCCAGCCAACCACCAGGCGACCCGGCCGCCCAAATCGGGGCCCCCGAGCGGCATGGACCGGCCACCGGGAGCCCCTCACGGGTGTCACGGAAAAGGAGGTCGCACGATCAAGGGAACATGTGTTCTATTCTGTGCCGCAGTGCTATCGAGGAGGCGTCATGCGCTGGGAGAACCTCACAGTGGACCCCGCCGGGGACCCCGCCCGGGACGCCGCGCTGTTCGGCGCGGAAGCGGTGACCACCCGCACCTTCGACACTCCGGAGTTCCGCGGGATCACCTTCCACGAGATCCGGGCGCGCTCGATCGTGAACCGGGTGCCGGGAGCTTCCCGCATGCCCTTCGAGTGGACGGTCAACCCTTATCGGGGGTGCACGCACGCGTGCGTGTACTGCTTCGCGCGCAAGACGCACAGCTATCTGGACCTCGACACGGGACTCGACTTCGACTCCCAGATCGTGGTGAAGGTCAACGCGCCCGACCTGCTGCGCCGCCAGCTCGCCTCACGCCGCTGGCAGGGCGAGCACATCGCGATGGGCACCAATGTCGACTGCTACCAGCGCGCGGAGGGCCGCTACCGCCTGATGCCCGGCATCATCTCCGCGCTGCGCGACCACGCGAACCCCTTCTCGATCCTCACGAAGGGCACTCTGATCCTGCGCGACCTCGACCTCCTGAAGCAGGCGTCCGAGGCCACCGACGTCGGCATCTCCGTCTCCGTGGGCTTCACCGACCCCGACCTGTGGCGCACCGTCGAGCCGGGCACACCGGCCCCGGAGCGCCGGCTGGACGTCGTCCGTACCCTGACGGACCACGGCATCGGCTGCGGTGTCCTGATGGCCCCGGTGATCCCCTTCCTGGGCGACCACCCGGCCCAGTTGCGCGCCACGGTACGGGCGATCGCGGCCTCCGGCGCCACCTCGGTGACCCCGCTCGTGCTGCACCTGCGGCCGGGCGCCCGCGAGTGGTTCATGGCCTGGCTGGAGCGCCATCACCCGTATCTCGTACGGCGTTACGAGCGGCTGTACGCGGAGGGCGCTTACGCCCCGAAGTGGTACCAGCGGCGGATCACCCGTCAGGTCCACGAGCTGGCAGAGGAGTACGGCATCGGCCCCACGCGCGCAGGGATGCCCCGCAGGATCACCACCCCCGCCGAGCCGCCCGCGCCCGCGGAGCCGACTCAGCTCACGCTGCTCTGAAGCGCCTCCGAGGCATCTCTGACGGCATCCGAGCGCATCCCGCGACTCAATCGGGTCAAGTCTCCTCAGAACGAGTTCCTCCGGCCTCCCTTCCCGGGACGATGCGGCGAGGGCCGTGGCCTGCACGGCTCAAAATCCTCCGTCCTGGGGAGGCTTTATGAAGAAACGCGCAGCTGCTCTGTGCGGAGCAGCCGCCGTGATGGCCGGGATGATCACGTCGATCCCCGCCGACGCGAGCGCCGGCTCCGCGACCGCGCCGCGCACCACCCAGACCACAAAGCTCACCTGGAAGAAGTGCGGCACCAGCGACTATCCGAGGCTCGAGTGCGCGTCCCTGCCGGTGCCGCTGGACCACTCGAACCCGCACAGCCGGCTGATCGCCCTCGCCCTGTCCCGCGTCCCGCACACCGCGGAGACGTACCAGGGGCCGCTGCTGGTCAACCCTGGCGGACCCGGCGGCAGCGGTCTCACACTGGCCGGATTCGTGGCGTCGTCGCTGCCGAAGCAGGTGGCCGCGCAGTACGACGTCATCGGCTTCGACCCACGCGGCGTCGGCGCCAGCAAGCCGGCCCTGGACTGCAAGCCCGGGCAGTTCAACCCGGCCCGCCCCGACACCGTCCCCAGCACGCCGGCCGTGGAGAAGGCCAACCTCGATCGCGCCAAGGCCTTCGCCCAGGCCTGCGGCACCAAGTACGCGAGCCTGCTGCCGTACATCGACACGGTGAGCGCGGTCCGGGACATGGATTCGATCCGGAGCGCGCTGGGCGCAGAGAAGATCAACTACTTCGGGTACTCGTACGGCACCTACCTGGGCGCCATGTACGCGAAGCTCTACCCGAACCGCGTACGCCGACTGGTCCTGGACTCCATCGTCGACCCCACCGGCGTCTGGTACGACAACAACATCCAACAGGACTACGCCTTCGACGACCGCCACCAGGCGTTCCTGGCCTGGGTCGCCAAGCACAACGCCACGTACCGGCTCGGCACCGACCCGGCGGAGGTCGAGGCGAAGTGGTATGCGATGCGCGCGGCGCTCGCCAAGAAGCCCGCGCAGAAGAAGGTGGGCGCCTCCGAACTGGAGGACACCTTCATCCCCGGCGCCTACTACGACGGCTACTGGCCCCACCTCGCCGAGGCGTTCGCGGCGTATGTGAACGACAAGGACTCGGACCCGCTGATCAAGGCGTACGGCAATTTCGGCGCCGCCGATGCCTCGGGCGACAACGGATACAGCGTCTACACCGCGGTGCAGTGCCGTGACACGTCCTGGCCGCGCGACTGGAACCAGTGGCGCAACGACAACTGGGCGGTGTACGACAAGGCGCCCTTCATGGTCTGGAGCAACGCCTGGTACAACGCGCCGTGCGCCTTCTGGCCGACGAGCTCGCTCCAGCCGATGGACATCTCCAACAAGGCCCTGCCCCCGACGCTGCTCTTCCAGGCCACGAACGACGCGGCCACCCCGTACGAGGGCGGTGTCACCGTCCACCACCTGTTGCGCGGCTCCAGCCTGGTGGTCGAGCAGGGCGGCGGGAACCACGGCATCACGTTGAGCGGAAACGCCTGCCTGGACAAGTACCTGGCGACGTATCTGACGAACGGCAAGGTGCCGCACAGCGGCGGCGAGATCGACGCGATGTGCGAGAAACTGCCCGACCCGAAGCCGCTGACCACCACCAAGGCGGCTTCGACCACCTCGCGCGGCTCGGCGCTGCACGGGCTGCTCGGCTTCCGAGGCTGAACCCCCGCCGAGCAGTGCCCCGTCGGGGGCGTTGTCAGACCCATGGTCCACCATGGACGCATGAGTGAGTTGACGCGCATCTCCGCCCCCGACGGGGTCGCCCCCGCCGCCGCGTACACCCACGTCGTGATGGGTACCGGCCGCTTCGTGGCGGTCTCGGGCCAGCTCGCCCTCGACGAGGACGGCAAGCTCGTCGGCGAGGGCGACCCGGCCGCCCAGGCCCGTCAGGTCTTCGAGAATCTGCGCCGGTGTCTCGCCGCCGCCGGAGCCACGTTCGACGACGTCGTCAAACTCACCTTCTTCGTCACGGACATGGCCCACATGCCCGCGATCCGCGCGGCCCGGGACGCGCACATACCCGCCGACCGGCTCCCGGCCGCTTCCGCCGTCCAGGTCGCCGGGCTGGTCCGCCCCGAGTTCCTCATGGAGATCGAGGCGTACGCGGTGGTGGCCGAGTGAGCGGGCTCCTGGTCCGCGAGATGACCCTCGCCGACTGCGACCGCGTTGCCGAGATCCGTATCCGAGGCTGGCAGATCGCGTACAAGGGCCTGATACCGCAGCCGTACCTCGACGCGCTCAGCGTGGAGAGGGACGCGGCACGGCGGCGCGCGTACTTCGAGCTGGGCGGCGGCGAGGTCGTGAACCTGGTCGCTGAGCGGCACGGCGAGGTAGTCGGCTGGGCCTGCCACGGACCGTACCGGGACGATGAAGTCCGTGCGGGCGACGTCGAGTTGTACGCGATCTACGTGCATCCCGATCGCGTCGGCGAGGGGGTGGGGCGCGCGCTGCTGCGGGAGTCGGCCGATCGCTGCGCGGCGGCCGGGCACGCGCGGATGCTGCTGTGGGTGCTCAAGGAGAACACTCCGGCCCGCCGCTTCTACGAACGCGCCGGCTTCGCCACCGACGGCGCCGAGGAGCCTTTCGACGTGGACGGGGTCGCCGTGCCCGAGGTGCGGTACGTGCGTGTGCTGGCCGACGCCGCAGTGGACTGACCGCCTGCGCGGTCACCTCGGGGGCGTCCAGCCGCACCTGGGTCTTGGGGCGCGCGCGCCCACGCCGTCTCCTCGGGTCGGACATAGGCCTGCCTGCGTCGTCTCCCCCGGGGAGGCGTCCAGCCGCACCTTCGTCTTGAGACAGGCGCGCGCCCACGCCGTCCCCTCGGGACAGGCGTCGGCCTACACCCCGTCCCTCGGCAGCCGCGCCAGCGCATGCACGGCCGCCTCCGCGAGTGCCGGGTGTGCCAGCGCCTCGTTCAGGACAAGTCTCGCGCGCGGGTCCCCTAGCGCACCCAGGCCCTCCACGCACGCGAGCGCGACCCTGCGGTACGGGTCGTGCGGGCGCAGCCTGCGCCCCAGGGTGGTGATCAGCGCGGGCACGGCCTCGGGAGCGCGCAGCTCGACCAGGAGCCGTATCGGGTGGAGTGCATAGGCCACGCGCAGCTCGTTCGTGGCGAGCGCGGCCGCCGCGCGGGCGGTGCGGGAGTCGCCGAGGCGGGCCAGGGCGTACGCGGCGGACGCGCAGCGCTGCGGGTCGCGGTGGTTGAGCAGCAGAACGAGCGCCTCGAAGGCCCGCCGGTCCCCGGCGACCCCGAGCCGGAAGGCGACCAGCTCCCGGGCCCACAACGGCTGCCCCGGAGCGCTCAGCTCCGCCGCCAGCCCGTCGAGGTCATCGGTCGCCAGCAGACGGTCGTACTCCGTCGAGGCTCCGGCCTCGGCCCGTACACGCTCCGTGAGTGATCGCAACGCTTCGTCCATGCGCCGAGCCTAGAGAAGCCTGTGAGGCGCGGGGACGTACATCACAAAGTCGGGGGCTGGCGTGCTCGTTACTGGCGGGTTAAGCTCAGACGAGCGAGTTACCCACTCGCGTCGTACTTGCGGTGGCCTGGTGACGCAGCCGCCGTGAGAGCAGTCGGTTCGGTACTTCAGGTACCTGTGTACGACACGGCTCCGGGACAGGGCCGGTCGGTCAGCACCGTTCCGCGCGGCGTCTGTTCGTCGACGCCCTCGGACGGCATCGGGCGTGTGCGCTCGTCAGCCCGGCAACACCCGCAACCTCCGCACTGTGTGCGCCTGTTGGCGTACCCACGTGCGCTCCTCAGTCGTCACCCTCTCCCTGGAGTCCCGCGATGGCCACTCCCCTGTCCGACACCCCTCTGTCCCCGCTCAAGACCGTCGCCGTCGTCGGCCTCGGCACCATGGGCACCGGCATCGCCGAGGTCCTCGCCCGGGCCGGCCGCGAGGTCATCGGCATCGACATCAGCGAAGCCGCCACCACCCAGGCCGTCACGGCGCTCGAAGCGTCCACCGCCCGCGGTGTGCAGCGCGGGCGCTGCACCGAGCAGGAGCGTGCCGACGTCCTCTCCCGCTTCCGCACGTTCACCGATCTCTCGGCCGCGGCCGACGCCGACCTGGTCATCGAGGTGACCCCGGAGTCGTACGACATCAAGCAGCAGGTCTTCCGCGCGCTCGACGACATCGTGCGCCCGGAGACGATCCTGGCGACAGGCACCAACGCGCTGTCCGTGACGCGCCTCGCCGCCGACTCGGCCCACCCCGAGCGCGTTCTCGGTCTGCACTTCTTCAACCCGGCGCCCGCGATGAAGCTGGTCGAGGTCGTCTCGTCGGTGCTCACCGCGCCGAGCGCGGTGGCCGCGGTCACCGATCTCGCCGTCGAGCTCGGCAAGGAGCCCGTCGCGGTCGGCGACCGGCCCGGATTCGTCGCCGACGGGCTGCTGTTCGGCTATCTCAACCAGGCCGCCGCGATGTACGAGGCGAAGTACGCCTCCCGCGAGGACATCGACGCCGCGATGAAGCTGGGCTGCGGACTCCCGATGGGCCCGCTGGCGCTGCTCGACCTGATCGGCGTGGACACCGCGCGGACCGTCCTGGAGGCCATGTACGCCGAGTCGCACGACCGGCTGCACGCCCCCGCCCCCATCCTCAAGCAGCTCAGCGAGGCGGGCCTGACCGGCCGCAAGTCGGGGCGCGGCTTCTACTCGTACGAGGCACCTGGCAGCACCACTGTCGTGCGGGACGCCCTGACGCCGCTGGAGGGGGCCGCTCTGGCCCCGGGCCGCACGGTGCGCTCCGTCGGCGTGGCGGGCTCCGGCACGATGGCGTCTGGTATCGCCGAGGTCTTCGCGAAGGCCGGGTACGAGGTCGTTCTCGCCGCCCGCAGCGAGGAGAAGGCACAGGCCGCCAAGGCCCGTATCGGCAAGTCGCTTTCGCGCTCTGTCGACAAGGGCCGGATGACGGCCGAGGCGGCGGCGCAGACCCTGGAGCGGATCACCCCGGCGGGCTCGTACGACGCCTTCGCCGAGGTCGATCTGGCGCTGGAGGCGGTCGCGGAGGACCTGGAGATCAAGCAGCAGCTGTTCGCCACGTTCGACAAGGTCTGCAAGCCCGGCGCGATCCTCGCCACCACCACCTCCTCGCTGCCCGTCGTCGCCTGCGCCCGCGCCACCTCGCGCCCGCAGGACGTGATCGGCATGCACTTCTTCAACCCGGCCCCGGCGATGAAGCTCGTCGAGGTCGTGCGGACCGTGCTGACCGCCGACGACGTGCACGCCACCGTGCGCGAGGTCTGCGCCAAGATCCGCAAGCACCCGGTCGACTGCGGCGACCGCGCCGGTTTCATCGTGAACGCACTGCTGTTCCCGTACCTGAACAACGCGATCAAGATGGTGCAGGAGCACTATGCGTCCCTGGACGACATCGACGCGGCGATGAAGCTGGGCGGCGGGTACCCGATGGGCCCGTTCGAGCTCCTGGACGTGGTCGGGCTGGACGTCTCCCTGGCCATCGAGAAGGTTCTGCACCGCGAGTTCCGCGACCCGGGTCTGGCCCCGGCGCCGCTCCTGGAGCATCTGGTGGCCGCGGGCTGCCTCGGCCGCAAGACGGGCCGCGGCTTCCGCGAATATGCCCGGCGCTGAGCGACCGGGCGACTGGTTCGCAGACAGCGCCGACTGGGGCGGACTGCTCGACCCGACCGGAACCCCCCCGCCCGTCGAGGGCGGGGGGATTCCCGGACATGCGCGCTCTCCTGCGCACATGCAGTACGTTCGGGTCATGCCCCAGCCCGCCAAGTCCTCACGTACACCAGCCACGCCCGACGCACCGGAGAGTGCCGCAGGCAGTCGCGCGGCCGCACAACGGCTCAAGATGCGCCGAGAGCTGGCGGCCGCGGCCATGGAGCTGTTCGCGACCAAGGGGTACGAGGCGACCACGGTCGATGAGATCGCAGCCCAGGCCGGGGTGGCCCGCCGCACGTTCTTCCGCCACTTCCGCTCCAAGGAAGAGGCGATCTTTCCCGACCACGACGACACCTTGATCCGGGCGGAGGCGGTGCTCAACGCGGCGCCCGCGCACGAGCACCCGCTCGACACCGTGTGCCGTGGCATCAAGGAAGTCATGAAGATGTACGCGGCCCGGCCCGAGATCTCCGTCTCGCGCTACAAGCTGACGCGCGAGGTGCCGACCCTGCGGGAGGCCGAGATCGCCTCGGTGGCCCGCTACGAACGGCTCTTCACCCGCTATCTCCTGGGTCACTTCGACGAGCACGCGCACGACGACGACGCCAACGACGATCCGCTGCTCGCCGAGGTCGCCGCGTCGGCCGTGGTGACGGCGCACAACCATGTCCTACGGCGCTGGCTGCGGGCCGGCGGCCAGGGGGACGTCGAGGCCCAGTTGGACCACGCCTTCGCCATCGTCCGCAAGACGTTCGGCACCGGAATCGGTGCCGGGCGCGAGCCCGCGCCTCGGCCGGCGCCGGCATCCTCTTTCACGGAGGGAGACGTGCTGGTGACCGTGGCCCGGGTCGATGCCCCGCTGGATCAGGTGATGCGCACCATCGAGCAGGCGCTCAAGGAACGGTCGTAACTTCCCTCACAGAACGGCGGCTCTGGCCGCTTGTCTCCATCGCCGGACGGGCTCGATTTGAGCGCGTCCGGCGTTTTTGCACCCCGAATTCGATCGATCATCGCGCACTCTGATCGATCATCGCTCACGTGTTGCGTAAAGATTTCACCTGAGCGCAACTTCTGGCACTCCGTGCCTTGCGGGGTGACACGGCGTGCCATACGTTGAAGGTGTCCGGGCGGCCGGCGTGCAGAGACCTTTCGTACGCCGGCTGTCCCCGCAAACCACTGGTCTGCGCGCCCGGACGCCTGCGTCACAGGCAACCTCCTGCGCCACAAAGCGCTGCCACAGCACCACCTCCGCCGAACCGACGGCACACCCCTCACCCCCAGCAGCAGCACCGACGTAACCCTCAGCGTCTTCCCTCGGACGCTCATCGCCGGAGGCAACACCGTGAAGGAAATCCTGGACGCGATTCAGTCGCAGACTGCCACGTCTGCCGACTTCGCCGCTCTTCCGCTCCCCGAGTCGTACCGCGCGATCACCGTGCACAAGGACGAGACGGAGATGTTCGCCGGGCTCACCACCCGCGACAAGGACCCCCGCAAGTCGATCCACCTGGACGACGTGCCGGTGCCGGAGCTCGGCCCGGGCGAGGCCCTGGTGGCCGTGATGGCCTCCTCCGTCAACTACAACTCGGTCTGGACCTCGATCTTCGAGCCGATGGCCACCTTCGGGTTCCTGGAGCGCTACGGCCGGCTGAGCGAGCTGACCAAGCGCCATGACCTGCCGTACCACATCATCGGCTCCGACCTCGCGGGCGTCGTCCTGCGCACCGGCCCGGGCGTCAACGCCTGGCAGCCCGGTGACGAGGTCGTCGCGCACTGTCTGTCCGTCGAGCTGGAGTCCTCCGACGGCCACAACGACACGATGCTCGACCCCGAGCAGCGCATCTGGGGCTTCGAGACGAACTTCGGCGGTCTCGCCGAGATCGCGCTCGTCAAGTCCAACCAGCTGATGCCGAAGCCCGACCACCTGTCGTGGGAAGAGGCTGCCGCCCCGGGCCTGGTGAACTCCACCGCCTACCGCCAGCTGGTGTCGCGGAACGGCGCCGGCATGAAGCAGGGCGACAACGTGCTCATCTGGGGCGCGAGCGGTGGACTCGGCTCGTACGCCACGCAGTTCGCGCTCGCCGGTGGCGCCAACCCGATCTGTGTAGTGAGCAGCGAGCAGAAGGCGGACATCTGCCGGGCGATGGGCGCCGAGGCGATCATCGACCGCAACGCCGAGGGCTACAAGTTCTGGAAGGACGAGCACACCCAGGACCCGAAGGAGTGGAAGCGCTTCGGCAAGCGCATCCGCGAGCTGACCGACGGCGAGGACGTCGACATCGTCTTCGAGCACCCCGGGCGCGAGACCTTCGGCGCGAGTGTGTACGTGACCCGCAAGGGCGGCACCATCGTCACCTGCGCCTCGACCTCGGGCTACAACCACGAGTACGACAACCGCTACCTGTGGATGTCGCTGAAGCGGATCGTCGGCTCGCACTTCGCGAACTACCGTGAGGCCTGGGAGGCCAACCGGCTCGTCGCCAAGGGCAAGATCCACCCGACGCTCTCCAAGGTCTACTCCCTGGAGGAGACCGGGCAGGCCGCGTACGACGTGCACCGCAACCTCCACCAGGGCAAGGTCGGCGTGCTCACGCTGGCGCCCCGCGAGGGCCTGGGTGTGCGCGACGAAGAGAAGCGCGCCCAGCACATCGACGCCATCAACCGCTTCCGGAACGTCTGAGGTCCCCCAGATGACAGAGCGCCAGAAGGACCGGCCGTGGCTCATGCGGACCTACGCCGGTCACTCCACCGCCGAGGCGTCCAACGAGTTGTACCGGCGCAACCTCGCCAAGGGCCAGACCGGTCTGTCGGTCGCGTTCGACCTGCCGACGCAGACCGGCTACGACCCCGACCACATCCTCGCCCGCGGCGAGGTCGGCCGGGTCGGGGTGCCGGTCTCACACCTCGGTGACATGCGCCGGCTGTTCCAGGACATACCCCTGGAGCAGATGAACACCTCGATGACCATCAACGCCACCGCCATGTGGCTGCTGGCGCTCTATCAGGTCGTCGCCGAGGAGCAGGGTGCGGACATCACCAAGCTCCAGGGAACGACCCAGAACGACATCGTGAAGGAGTACCTGTCGAGGGGGACGCATGTCTTCCCGCCGGGTCCCTCGCTCCGTCTGACGACGGACATGATCACGTACACGGTGAACCACATCCCGAAGTGGAACCCCATCAACATCTGCAGCTATCACCTGCAGGAGGCGGGAGCCACCCCGGTCCAGGAGATCGCGTACGCGATGTCCACCGCGATCGCCGTCCTGGACGCGGTGTTCGCCTCCGGCCAGATCGCCGAGGACCGCAAGGGCGACGTCGTCGCACGCATCTCCTTCTTCGTGAACGCGGGCGTCCGCTTCATCGAGGAGATGTGCAAGATGCGGGCGTTCGGGCGGATCTGGGACAAGATCACGCGCGAGCGGTACGGCATCGAGGACGCCAAGCAGCGGCGCTTCAGGTACGGCGTCCAGGTCAACTCCCTCGGTCTGACCGAGGCGCAGCCGGAGAACAACGTCCAGCGGATCGTGCTCGAGATGCTGGCCGTGACGCTCTCGAAGGACGCACGCGCGCGTGCCGTCCAGCTGCCCGCCTGGAACGAGGCGCTGGGCCTGCCCCGGCCCTGGGACCAGCAGTGGTCGCTGCGCATCCAGCAGGTGCTCGCGCACGAGAGCGACCTGCTGGAGTACGAGGACATCTTCGAGGGCTCGCACGTGATCGAGGCCAAGGTGTCGGCTCTCGTCGAGGAGTCGCTGGCCGAGATCGAGCGGATCCAGGAGATGGGCGGCGCGATGGCCGCCGTCGAGTCGGGCTACCTGAAGTCGCAGCTCGTCTCCTCGCATGCCGAGCGCCGCGGCCGCATCGAGTCCGGTCAGGAGAAGATCGTCGGCGTCAACATCTTCGAGTCGACCGAGCCGAACCCGCTGACGGCCGACCTCGACGCGGCGATCCAGACGGTCGACCCTGCGGTCGAGGCCCGGGTGATCTCCGCGCTCCAGCACTGGCGCGACACGCGGTACCAGCCGCCCTTCAACCACCCGCGCCCGTGCAAGGCGCTGGAGCGGCTGAAGGAGGCCGCCAAGGGCACCGACAACCTCATGGAGGCCACCCTGGAGTGCGCCCGCGCCGGCGTCACGACCGGTGAGTGGTCCGGTGCGCTGCGCGAGGTGTTCGGCGAGTTCCGCGCCCCCACCGGTGTCTCGTCCGCGCCCGTCGCGGTCACCGCCGAGGAGGGCACCGCGCTCGCACTGGTCCGCCGCAAGGTGGAGCTGACGGCGAAGGACCTCGGCGTCGGCAAGCTCCGCTTCCTGGTCGGCAAGCCGGGCCTGGACGGGCACTCCAACGGCGCCGAGCAGATCGCCGTGCGGGCCCGCGACGCCGGGTTCGAGGTGGTCTACCAGGGCATCCGGCTGACGCCCGAGCAGATTGTGGACGCCGCGGTCGCCGAGGACGTGCACGGTGTCGGTCTGTCCATCCTGTCCGGTTCGCACGCCCAGTTGGTGCCGGACGTGCTGGAGAGGCTGCGCGCGGCCGGCGCGGCCGACATTCCGGTGATCGCGGGCGGGATCATCCCGAACGCCGACGCCGAACAGCTGCGGGCCGCGGGAGTGGCCGCGGTCTTCACCCCGAAGGACTTCGACATCACCGGAATCATCGGCCGTATCGTCGACGAGATCCGCAAAGCGAACAAGCTCGACCCCCTGGAGGTCCCCGCATGACCACGCCCGTCAACCGTCTGCGTCCGCGTCGCTCCTGCCTCGCGGTGCCGGGAAGCAACCCCCGCTTCCTGGAGAAGGCCCAGGGCCTCCCCGCGGACCAGGTCTTCCTCGACCTGGAGGACGCGTGTGCCCCACTGGCCAAGCCCGGGGCCCGGCACACCATCGTCAAGTTCCTCAACGAGGGCGACTGGACCGGCAAGACGAGGGTCGTGCGCGTCAACGACTGGACGACCGAGTGGACGTACCGCGATGTCGTGACCGTGGTCGAGGGTGCGGGCCAGAACCTCGACTGCATCATGCTGCCGAAGGTTCAGGACGCCCAGCAGGTCGTGGCGCTGGACCTGCTGCTGACCCAGATCGAGAAGACGATGGGCTTCGAGGTCGGCAAGATCGGTATTGAGGCGCAGATCGAGAACGCCCAGGGTCTGAACAACGTCAACGAGATCGCCACGGCTTCCCAGCGTGTCGAGACGATCATCTTCGGCCCGGCCGACTTCATGGCGTCGATCAACATGAAGTCGCTGGTCGTGGGCGAGCAGCCGCCCGGCTACCCGGCGGACGCCTACCACTACATCCTGATGAAGATCCTGATGGCCGCCCGCGCCAACAACCTCCAGGCGATCGACGGCCCCTACCTGCAGATCCGCAACATCGACGGCTACCGCGAGGTCGCCCAGCGCGCCGCGGCGCTCGGCTTCGACGGCAAGTGGGTGCTCCACCCGGGCCAGGTCGAGGCGTCCAACGAGATCTTCTCGCCCTCCCAGGAGGACTTCGACCACGCCGAGCTGATCCTGGACGCGTACGACTACTACACGTCCGAGGCGGGCGGCAAGAAGGGCTCCGCGATGCTCGGCGACGAGATGATCGACGAGGCCAGCCGCAAGATGGCGCTCGTCATCTCGGGCAAGGGCCGGGCCGCCGGCATGCAGCGCACTTCCAAGTTCGAAGCCCCGGAGGCCTGAGCACCATGCAGTTCGGACGCACCTACGAGGAGTTCGAGGTCGGCGCGGTCTACAAGCACTGGCCCGGAAAAACGGTCACCGAGTACGACGACCACCTCTTCTGTCTCCTGACGATGAACCACCACCCGCTCCACATGGACACGAACTATGCGGAGAACACGACGGACTTCGGCAAGAACGTCGTCGTAGGGAACTACATCTACTCGCTGCTGCTCGGCATGTCCGTGCCGGACGTGTCGGGCAAGGCGATCGCCAACCTGGAGATCGAGTCGCTGCGGCACGTGGCGCCGACCTTCCACGGCGACACGATCTACGGCGAGACGACGGTCCTCGACAAGACGCCCTCGAAGTCGAAGAACGACCGCGGCATCGTCTACGTCGAGACCAAGGGCTACAAGCAGGACGGCACGCTGGTCTGCGTGTTCCGCCGCAAGGTGATGGTCCCCACCGAGACGTACATCAAGGAGCGCGGCGGCGAACAGCCCGGCCGCCCGGAGCTGAAGCAGCAGGAGAAGTAGCCATGGCGCGACTCGCCCAGACCGCCGGTCTGACCGACATCCAGCAGGAGATCCTCTCCACCGTCCGCGACTTCGTGGACAAGGAGATCATCCCGGTCGCCACCGAGCTGGAGCACCGCGACGAGTACCCGCAGCAGATCGTCGACGGCCTCAAGGAGCTGGGCCTCTTCGGGCTGATGATCCCCGAGGAGTACGGGGGCCTGGGCGAGTCGCTCCTCACCTACGCGCTGTGCGTGGAGGAGATCGCCCGCGGCTGGATGTCGGTGTCCGGCATCATCAACACGCACTTCATCGTGGCGTACATGCTCAAGCAGCACGGCACGCAGGAGCAGAAGGACTACTTCCTGCCGCGCATGGCGCTCGGCGAGGTGCGTGGGGCCTTCTCGATGTCGGAGCCGGCTCTTGGCTCGGACGTGTCGGCGATCACGTCGAAGGCGGTCAAGGACGGCGACGAGTACGTCCTGAACGGTCAGAAGATGTGGCTGACGAACGGCGGCTCTTCGACCCTGGTGGCCGTTCTCGTCCGAAGTGACGAAGGACACCCCGAGGGCACCGCGCCCCACAAGTCGATGACGACCTTCCTGGTCGAGAAGGAGCCCGGCTTCGGAGAGGTCCGCCCCGGCCTCACCATCCCCGGGAAGATCGACAAGATGGGTTACAAGGGTGTCGACACCACCGAGCTCATCATGGACGGACTGCGCATTCCGGCCAATCGTGTGCTCGGCGGGACCACCGGGCGAGGGTTTTACCAAATGATGGACGGAGTGGAGGTCGGCCGCGTCAATGTGGCGGCACGTGGCTGCGGCGTCGCACAGCGTGCGTTCGAGCTGGGTGTCTCCTATGCCCAGCAGCGTCACACTTTCGGCAAGCCGATCGCCCAGCACCAGGCCATCCAGTTCAAGCTGGCCGAGATGGCTACCAAGGTCGAGGCCGCCCATGCCATGATGGTGAACGCGGCACGCAAAAAGGACTCTGGGGAACGAAACGACCTCGAAGCAGGGATGGCGAAGTACCTCGCCTCCGAGTACTGCAAGGAGGTCGTGGAGGATGCTTTCCGGATCCACGGCGGCTACGGCTTCTCCAAGGAGTACGAGATCGAGCGCCTCTACCGTGAGGCTCCGATGCTGTTGATCGGTGAAGGTACCGCCGAAATCCAGAAAATGATCATCGGGCGCAGGTTGCTCGAAGAGTATCGACTCCAGGGTTAGATGTCCGGGTTCGGGGTGTTTTCTTCGAGAAGAAGATCACACCCCGTCAACACTCTTCGGCCTCCGACTCGGCTTCCTGGCTTGCCCAGTTGTGGCCCGCGACCGGTACGATCCCGGAAAGCCGCCGTCCCCCGTTACAGCGCGGCATCATCCGCTACGAAGGTCATCCATGCCCCACAGCCAAACCTCTGCACCACGCGGCCGGGTCCGCCTCGCGCGCGGAGCATCGCCGTGGCTTCTCCCGACCGTTGCCACCGCAGCACTCAGCCTGGCCCGGGCGCGCCGCTCCGGCGCCGCCAAGGCCGTGGCCGTACCCGCCACCGCGCTCGCGGCGGGCATGCTGTGGTTCTTCCGCGACCCCGAGCGCGAGATCGCCCAGGGCCGGGTCATCTCGCCCGCCGACGGTGTGGTGCAGAGCATCATGCCGTGGAAGGACGGACGCACCCGCGTCGCGATCTTCATGAGCCCGCTCAACGTCCACGTCAACCGCGCGCCGCTCTCCGGCACGGTGACCTCGGTCGAGCACATCCCCGGTGGGTTCGTTCCGGCGTTCAACAAGGAGAGCGAGAACAACGAGCGTGTCGTCTGGCACTTCGACACCGAGCTCGGCGACATTGAGATGATCCAGATCGCCGGCGCGGTCGCCCGTCGTATCGTTCCGTACATCCCCCAGGGCACCAAGGTCGAGCAGGGCGACCGGATCGGTCTGATCCGCTTCGGCTCGCGTGTCGACATCTACCTCCCCGAGGGTGTCGAGGTCGATGTGGAGGTCGGTCAGAAGACCGTGGCTGGGGTGACTCGAATTGACCGTGATTGATCCTGAGACCCAGGCCGGCTGGGTGCCGGAGGCCGACGAGGTGGACGACGAGGAGGAGATGCCCCTCTCGCTCCGCCTCTCAATAGCGGACACCCTCACCCTCGGCAACGCCACGTGCGGCTTCATGGCGGTGTACTTCACCACCACCGGCATCCTGATCCCACACCTCACCGGCAGCCAGGAGACGGGCATGGCGCGGCACAGCGCCGCCACGGCCGTCATCCTGATGCTCTGCGCGGCGGTCTTCGACCTGTTCGACGGCCTGGTCGCCCGCAAGCTGCGCTCCTCCCCCATGGGCGCGGAACTGGACAACCTGTCCGACCTGATCAGCTTCGGTCTCGCACCGGCGTACTTCGTGCTGGTCTACGGCATGGTCGCGGACGACGCGCATCAGCGGGTGGCGGCGGTCGGGGCGATCGTGGTCCTGCTCGCGGTCGTACTCCGCCTGGCGCGGTTCTCCTGCGTCACGGTGAAGGACGGCACGTTCCAGGGCATGCCATCGCCGTTCGGTGCGCTGACCGTGGTCTCCATCGTCCTGCTGGAGCTTCCGTTCGTCGCCACGCTCATGGCGATCACCGGTACCGCGTGGCTGATGGTGAGCCGGGTCGAGTACCCGAAGCCGCGAGGGCGCCTCGCGGTGGCGATGCTCTCCTGGATCGTGCTCAGCATGGGTCTGCTGGCGGCGTGGGCCTTCGACGCGCCGAGTGGCCAGCTGCTCCTTCAGACGGGCTGTGCGCTGCAGCTCGTCATGGGTGCGGTGATTCCCCTCTTCGCCACCGCCCGCAGGGTGAACAACTTCCGGGACAATCGCCGGGAGGCGCGAGCGGCGCAGCTGCCGTAGCGCGTTCGTTGGACGTGATCAAAGGGCCCCGAACCTGACGGTTCGGGGCCCTTTGCCTATGGATGCTCTGTCGGCTGCGGGTGGGTGGGGGTTGTTCGCGCAGTTCCCCGCGCCCCTGAAAAGGGGCGCGGGGAACTGCTCAGTCTTTTGGGGGCCCGGGGGCAGAGCCCCCAGGTACGGGACGGGCAGGGGCGGGGGCGAAGAAAACCCGCTCAGACCGTCAGGAAGTCGCGCGCGACGTTCTCCGCCACCCGCTCCAGGATCGGCCCGGCGTCGGCGATGCACTTCGCGACGTCGGGCTCGACGTCGGTGAGAGGGTAGGCGCGGCGGATACCCGCCTTGCCGAGGGCCTCGGGGCGCAGGGCGAGCCGCCCGCAGACCGCGACGACCTCCTTGCCCGCCGCGCGGGCGGCGGCGGCGACACCGGCGGGTGCCTTGCCATGGAGGGTCTGCTCGTCGAGAGACCCCTCGCCGGTGATCACCAACGTGGCACGGTCCAGCGCGGGCGCGAACCCGAGGACATCGAGCATGACCTCGATACCGGGGCGGAACCGGGCGCCGAGCACGAGGGCCCCGTACCCGATGCCTCCCGCGGCGCCCGCACCCGGCGCTGCCGCGTACTCGGCGGCCTTGGCACCGATCGCCTTCTCCAGGATGGTGGCGAAGTGGGCGAGGGCGGAGTCCAGGGTCGCCACGTCCTCGGGACTGGCGCCCTTCTGGGGGCCGTACACGGCCGGGGCGCCCTTGGGACCCGTCAGCGGGTTGTCCACGTCGCTTGCGAGGACGAAGTCGATCGAGGACAGCCGGGAGTCCAGGTCGGACAGATCGGCGGTCACGACGTCACGCAGCGCGGCACCACCGGGCGCCACCGGCTCCCCGTCCGCGTCCAGGAAGCGCGCGCCGAGCGCGGACAGCATGCCGGCTCCGCCGTCCGTCGTGGCGCTGCCGCCGACGCCGAACACGATCGTGCGCGCACCGGCGTCCAGCGCGGCGCGCAGCAGCTCCCCGGACCCGTACGTCGAGGACGTCAGCGGCGCGAAGACCCCGGCGGGCAGCCGCTGCAGCCCGCTCGCCTCGGCCATCTCCACGACCGCGGTGTCCCCGCGCAGCGCGTACGCGGCCGTGAGCTCCTCGCCCAGCGGCCCGGCGACCCGCACCTCACACCGCTCGAATCCGGCCGCTACCGCCGCGTCGACGGTGCCGTCGCCGCCGTCGGCCACGGGCAGCGCCTCGACCTCGACGCGCGGCGCGACCCGGCGCAGTCCGGCCGTCACCCGCTCCGCGACCTGCACGGCCGTCAGCGATCCCTTGAACTTGTCCGCGGCGATGAGCACACGCGGGGTCCGATCCACAGCAGCGTCCGCCACCTTGCATTCCCCTTGCTTTCCGGGCCTTGCTCACGTCAAGGCAGTCGCGCCGCTGCGACCTTAACCGGAGGAAGCCCCCGCCGTCATGCCCCGCCCAGCTCGCGGAATCACCCGGCCCCCGGAAGTGCCGAGCTCTCGGAATCACCCGGCCTCCGGAAGCACCCGGCTCGCCCAATGCCGCGCGTACCCGCCCGGAATTGGGTAAACCGGAGCTATGACCCCTGTGGGCACTGAGCTCGCCGACCGCATCCTCGGGGGCTGGCTGGGCCGGATCGCGGGCAACATGCTCGGCAAGCCGGTCGAGCAGGGCGACCACTGGACGCGGGACCGGATCGACCGTTATCTGCGGCAGGCCGCGGCCCTGCCGCTCACCGACTACCTCCCCGAACCCTCCGGCGACAGCGCTCAGAACGACGAGTTCGAGCTGCGGCCCGAGTGGCGCCAGTGCGTCCGGGGCCGCATCCACGGCAGCTGCCGTGACGACGACGTCGACTACGCGATCCTCGGCCTCGACCTCCTGGAGACGCACGGTTTCTCCTTCAGCACCGAGCAGGTCGGCGACCTGTGGCTGCTGCGGCTGCCGTATCTGCAGACGTTCACGGCCGAGCGGGCGGCGTACCGCAACCTCGCCAACGGGCTGAAACCGCCACTGACGGCGACGTACGACAATCCCTACCAGGAGTGGATCGGCGCGCTCATCCGCGCCGACGTCTACGGCTGGACCTCCCCGGGGCTGCCGCGCCGCGCGGCCTCCCTGGCCCGCCGGGACGCCGTCCTCTCGCACACCGGCAACGGCGTGTACGGAGCGATGTGGGCGGCCGCGCTGATCTCGGCGGCGTTCACCGCTCCCACCGTGCGGCACGCCCTGGACACGGCGCTGACCGTCATCCCCGCGAGCAGCCGTCTCGCACGCACGGTGCATCGCGTGCTCACACTTCACGAGACCCGGATGACCTGGGAGGACACGCTCAGCACGGTGGCCGAGGAGACCGCGGGCCTCGGCTGGATCCACACCATCCCGAACGCCGCGGTCCTCACGGCGGGGCTCCTGTACGGCGACGGCGACTTCACCCGCACCATCACGTTGACCGTCCGCGGCGGCCTGGACACCGACTCGAACGGCGCGACCGCGGGCTCGGTCGCGGGCGTCCTATGCGGCGCATCGGCAGTCCCCTCGCAGTGGAAGGATCCCCTGGAGGACACCGTCCGCAGTGCGGTGTTCGGCTTCGACGGGGTGCGGATCAGCGAGCTGGCCTCGCGCACGGTCGCGCTGGTCGGGGCCGAGGCCTAGCCCACCCGTACCGGCGGCCCGGTCTTGAACGCCTCGGCCCTCACACCCATCGCCCGCAGCAGCAGCCGGTCGCGCACACCGTCCGGGAGGAAGCGCAGCAGGGCGAGCGCTCGCCCGTCGCGTCCGGTGGTGTAGAGCGTGTCGGGCCGGCGGGCGGTCAGGGCTCGTACGACGGCGTTGACGGCCGGGGCGACCGGCCCCAGCGGCTGGCGGGCCGCAGCGGTCCGTACGGCGTCCAGGACGCCCGCGTACCGGTGCAGGGTCTCGGGCGAGCCGGCCCAGCCCATGCCGGCGCTCGCCTTGTCCGCCGTGGTGAAGATGGCGGTGTCCATGGCTCCCGGCTCGACCAGGGAGACCTTGACGCCTTGGTGGCGCAGTTCCATCCGCAGGGCCTGGGTGAGCGCCGACAGGGCGGCCTTGGAGGCGGCGATCGGGCCGAAGAAGGGCGGTGTGACGCGGGCGGACACGGCACCGAGGTTCACGATCCGGCCGCCGGCCGCGCGCAGTGCGGGCAGGAAGGCGCGGATCACCGCCGCCTGTCCGATCACATTGATCTCGAACTGGCGGCGCCAGGCCTCGGCCGGCACCAGTTCGACGGGGCCCTGCCCCATGATGCCCGCGCTGTTCACCAGGGCGTCGAGACGGGGCCCCACGATGTCCGCGGCCGCCGCGACGGACTCCTCGTCGGTCACGTCGAGGAGGACGGGGGTCAGGCCGGCGCCGCGCAGCGCTTCCGTGTCCGTAGGTTTGCGGTGCGCGGCGTAGACGATCCAGCCGTCGCCGCTCAGCCTGCGTGCGAGTGCGCCACCCACACCGCCGGTGGCGCCGGTGATCAGAACGGTTCGGGGAGGGGTCAGCTCAGCCACAAGGGCCGCCTTTCACAAGGGGGTTCGCTTTCCCTTCCACCCTCCGTCAGGCCGCATCCGCGTTGAAGAGTGCAGAATTTACTGGTGGCAGCGACACCAGGATCAGCACCCGGCACCGGCGACCAGGCTCGCGAGGCGCTCGCCCCGGTGCCGGACGATCACGGCCGCAAGGCCCTCGCCGCGTTCCTGCGCTCCCGCCGCGAGCGCGCCGACCCCGCGGGGACCGGGCTGCCACCGGGTGGCCGCCGCCGTACCCCCGGGCTGCGCCGCGAGGAGGTCTCGCTGCTCTCCGGCGTGAGCCTGACCTGGTACACCTGGCTCGAACAGGGCCGGGACATCCATGTCTCCCCGCAGATCCTGCTCGCCCTGGCCCGCGCCCTGCGACTCGACGAGGTGGAGCGGGCCCACCTCTTCCGGCTCGCGGGCCTTCCGGCGCCCGAGCCCGCCGAACGCTCCCTGGAGGTCCCTGACGCCGTCCGCGCCTTCCTGGACAAGCTGATGCCCAACCCCGCGTTCGTCATCGACCGCTGCTTCGACATCCTCGCCTGGAACCCGGCGCAGGAGCGCATCCTCGGCCCGGCCCTGCTGGACCGCCCGCGCCGCGAACTCAACAGCGCCTGGATGCTGTTCCGCGTCCCGGAGATCCGCGCGCTGATGCCGGAGTGGGAGCGGGAAGCCCGCTGGATGGCCGGACTGCTGCGCCAGCAGGCGGCGTACGAACTCGACAACCCGCGCTTGCCCGAACTGATCGCCGAACTCATCGACACCAGCCCGTACTTCGCCGAGTCCTGGGAGACCCATGACGTCGTGGAGTTCCGCTCCTCCGTACGCCGCTACCGGCACCCGGAGGTCGGCGAACTCGAAGTCACTTACGTACGCCTGGCGGTGGAGGAAGCACCCCGGCTCAGCCTGATCTGCCACTTCGCCGAGCCGGGCAGCACGTCCGAGGAACGGCTGCGCAAGCTCACGACCCTTGGCGAATGACACGTCTCGCTACCCTTCGTGGGTGACCACTCCTGATTTCGCCACGTACATCGCGGGCCTGCCCCGCGTGCTCGCCGGAGCCGCCGCCCTCTTCCGCGACACCGGTGGGCGGGTGCTGCTCGTCGAGCCGAACTATCGCGAGGGCTGGGCCCTTCCGGGCGGCACCGTCGAGTCGGACGACGGGGAGACACCGCGACAGGGCGCGCGCCGCGAGACGGCCGAGGAGATCGGCCTCGACGTCGAACTCGGCCGGCTCCTCGCGGTCGACTGGGTGCACGGTACGGCGCGGCCGCCGCTGGTGGCCTACCTGTACGACGGCGGGGTCCTCGGCGAGGACGACTTCAAGTCGATCCGCCTCCAGGAGGAGGAGCTCCTGTCCTGGCGGCTGGTGCCGCGCGAGGAGCTGGGCGAATATCTGCCGGGCGCCCTGGGCAGGCGCGTTCTCGCCGGGCTCGACGTGCTGGCGGAGGGCACGGGGACGGCGGAACTGGAGAACGGCCATCGGGTGGGCTAGGCAGGGGTCGTCAGGTCGCGTCGAGCGGTCGACGCGGCGTCGGCCCCCTCGGGCGGCGGACGCGCGATCGTAGGACACGGCCTGGTACCCGACGTCTTCCGCCCGGCGCATCAGCCCCGTCCAGGCATGCCACCGGCTCGCCCCGATTCGTCAACTCACCTACCTTCAAGGGGCATTGAACGGCACAATGCCTCTGTGCCGCACTACGACTACATGGAGTTCACCCTCGACGACGGGGCTCACGTGAGGCTCGAACTCGCTGCCGCGGGAGAGGAGTCGGCCGGCCCGGCGGCGGAAGCCGATCTCCCGGGCGGCATCTCCGGTGTGGTGCCGGTCGGCCGTGGCGCGCGTGTCGCGTCGCTGGCCACGGACGGCCTGCGCAGCGTGCTGAGTCCCCTGGGGCCCGTACTGCAGCAGGTGCACGACTCCATACGCGGAATGACCGACCCGCCTCACGAGATCTCCGTCGACTTCGGCATCCAGATCGGACAGGACCTCAAGATCGGCATCGTCGGCGCCAACGGCCAGGCCAGCATGACCATTTCGGCGACCTGGCAACTTCCCCGCCGGACCGAGCCGTGACGACCTGGTTCAAGTCGCCGGACAGCCCCTCGTCCGCGGATGCCCGCGGTGCGCTGGTGCGCGTCCTGTCCACGGATCGCGGCCGTACCGCGGGCGCGGGCGTCTACCTCGCCGGCCGCAGGCTGCTGACCTGTGCCCATGTCATCAATGCTGCGCTCGGGCTGCGCAGCCTCAGCCCGCACCACCCGGGGAAGGTCACACTCGACGTGTCCTTCCCGGTGCTGTCCGCCTCGGACCTGCACCCGGCTCGGCTGGTGGCCTGGGTACCGCCGCGCTCTCCGCAGTACGGCGCGGTCCCCGACGGTTCCCTGGAGTGGGACGGCGATCTGGCCGTCCTCGAGCTGAACGAGGAACCGCCGCCGCCCGTGAGCCCGGTGCGCTGGCTGGAGATGGAGCGCGGCCAGCAGGTCCGGGCCTGGTACGGGGGCGGGCAGCCGTTCTCGTACGCCGACGCCCGGGTGGGGGCGTACGACGGCCGGATCTGTTATCTCGACGGGCAGTTGTCGGGCGCCGCCGTCGACGAGGGCTACAGCGGCGGGCCCCTGTGGTCGGTGACCGACCAGGCGGCCGTCGGGCTGGTCATGGGCCGAATCACCGCGCCCGAGGGGGCCCTGTCGGCGCAGCACACTGTGCGGCGGAGCTGGGGGCTCGGCTGGCAGTCGGTGCTTCGGGAGCTGGCGCGGGTGGGTGCGGCACCCGAAGGACACATGAACGGCTCGCGGGAGCGATCCGTCGACACGCTCGCCGAGGCCGAGTCGGTGCGCGACATGATGGTCGGCCCGCTGCACGGTCTGCTCGGCGATCCTCGGGCGCGCGCCGACCACGCCACCGTGCTCGCCGCCCAGCTCGGCCTGCGGGCGCCGGCCGACGGGAGCGCACCGACCGTGGAGGAGCTGGCGCATCTGCTCAGCGGCGCCGAGCGGGCGCTGCCCACGCTCGCCGAGTCGCTCGCGCCCAAGGTGACGGACGACGCGCGCGGCCGGGCCGAACTCGACCGGCTGCTGGCCCTGGGCCGGCTCACGGAAGCCGCTCGTCTGCTGTCGGTGGCCGAACACCGAGCGTTGGTCGGCAAGTTGGAGCATCTCACCGAGCACGATCCGGGCCTGCTGTGCCGCGCCGCCACCGCCGCGCTGCCCTACGTCGACCTGCCGCGCTCGCTGCAGGCGGCCCGGCTCATGCCCTCCGCCGTGCCCGCGGTCGTACGCGAGCTGGAGAGCTGGTACGGGGACGGGTCGCCGGTCCCCGACGAGACGCCCCGCCTGCCGGCTCTGCTACGGGTCGTCGAGTACGTGGCCGCCGAGACGTCCGGCGAACTGGCCCGGCAGGCACTGCGGGAGTGGAGCAGCCGGGTCGCCACCCGCCTCGGCATTCATTCGTCGGCGTTGCAGGAGCGGCGGGGCGACGCGGACCGCTGGTCCCGGCGGACAGCGCCACCCGGCGTCCGGGTGCTGGTGGAGCTGGACCGGTACTCCAAGGATCCGCTCGACCACTACCGGTGCTCGGTGTGGCGGCTGCGCCCCGACGGCACACCCGCGCGCGCCGCCACGGACTCCGAGCGGCCGCGTACCGGCCGGGAGATCGCCCGGCTGATCCGGGAGGTGGCCGGTGGCGCGGAGGGTGCCGGTGGCGGAGTCGCACTGGTCGCCGTGTCCGTGCCGCCGGACAACCTGGAGCTCGCGCTGGACGAGTGGGACGGTGCCGGCACCGACGAGTACATCCCCGCGCCGCTCGGCGAGGACTTCCACCTCGTGCTGCGGTGCCCGAAGATCCGGCGGCGCTCGCGCACCGGCCACACGGACCTCGAGCGGCGATGGAACTCGCGTCACCAGAGCGACATTCTTCTCGCGGACCACAGGATCGGTGGCAGAGCGGGACTGATCGGGCTGCTCAAGACAACCCATCGGGACACCGCCCGCGTCCTTGTGCAGGGGAGCACCGAGCACCGCGGTGAGCTGCTGCCCGTGTGCCTGGTGATGGGGGTTCCGGTGGTGCTGTGGGACCGGGCCGCCCCCGGTCCGGACGATGGTGCCCTGCTCGACGCACTGGCCCCGCGTGGCCCTGTCGACGAACTCCCGGAGCGCGTACGGCACTTCAGGGTCCATGCCTACGCGAACCGGGCGGTGTCCGCTCGTCCCGCCCTGGTGTGGGAGGACATCGGACTGCCGTTGCCGGACGAACTCCAGCTCGCCGACCCCTCGGAAGGAACGGAGCGCACAGGATGACGCAGCAGACCGACGGGTGGCGGCTGTTCCGCGGTGACCGCGTTGCCCGGCAGGTGGAGTTCCCCGAGGCGCCGCCCTGGCGGCAGTTCGGCGACGGGGCGGGCAGCCGCACGCGGCACCGCCCGTATCTGATCGGGCGCACGGAGGCCGATGTGGTGAGCGCCGCCCTGCATCTGCGCCGTCCGCTGCTGGTCACCGGGCACCCCGGCACCGGCAAGTCCTCGTTGGCACACGCCATCGCCCACGAGCTGTCCCTCGGCCCGGTCCTCCAATGGCCCGTCAACAGCCGTTCCGTCCTCAAGGACGCGCTGTACGGGTACGACGCGATCGGCAGGCTGCGCGAGACACATCTGCGCCAGGAGCGTGGGGAGGCCGAGCCGGACATCGGTACCTATGTCCGGCTCGGCCCGCTGGGCACCGCCTTGGTGCCACGGGACCGGCCGCGGCTGCTGCTCGTGGACGAGCTGGACAAGGGCGACGTCGACCTGCCGAACGATCTGCTGACCGTGTTCGAGGAAGGCGAGTTCGAGATCCCGGAGCTGTCCCGGTTGCCGGAGACCCAGTCCGAGGTGCCGGTGCTGACCCATGGTTCGGGCGGCGAGCGGGTCACGGTGACCCGCGGGGTGGTGCGGTGCCGGGAGTTCCCCGTCGTGGTAATCACCAGCAACGGCGAACGGGACTTCCCACCCGCCTTCATGCGCCGCTGCGTACGGCTCGATCTGCCCGACCCGGACGAGGCCCGGCTGCGGGACATTGTCGCCGCGCACCTCGGTGAGGGAGCGCTGGCCGACGTGGACGACCTGCTGCACGCCTTCCTCAACCGCAGGGCACCCGGTGAGCTCGCCACGGATCAGCTGCTTAACGCCGTGTTCCTGCGCAAGGGCGGAGTCGATCTGGACGCCGAAGGTCTGCTGGACGCCGTACTGCACCGCCTTGGCGGGATGGTCTAGCGTGCCGGGGGGCGGCTGGAAACCGGGCAGTTCCGGTCCGGAGGACGACGGGGACGGTGGCCACGGCGGGCCGGGCGACGGAGGCAGCCCGAGCCACCCGGGCGACCCGCATGCCTGGAGCGACAGCCTGTCCGACGACCCCCGCCCGGGGACTCCGGGCGGACAAAGGGGTCGCGGCGAGCCGTCGGTCCTCCCTCCGCTCAGCGGGCTCGGTCGGCTGGCCGGGCACGAGCTGTCGATCCATGAGCTGCTCGACACCCTGTGGCTGGCGACCCGGCTTCCCCCGGGGGCCGACGCGCCGCTCTCGAACGCGCTGGCCGCGGATTCCGCGGCCCCGTCGGGCGCGGGCGCTGCGGATACCTCGCGCCCCGCGAACGGCCCCGCCCCGGCGGAGCGGGGCTCCCCGGCGCCCGCGGCGCCGGCCCAGCCGCCGCCGCCCGCCCAGCTCCTGGGCGCGCTGCACGCGGCCGCGGCGGCGCGGAGCGCGCCCGAGTTCGCCGACCTCGCCGCGCCGGTGCCGCGCGGCGCGCCCGGCGAGGGGGCGCTGCCCGTCCGGGTTCCTGAGGAGAAGGCGCTCGGGTCGGACGAACTCCGCCTCAGCCGTTCGCTGCGCCTGCTGAAGCAGCCCCAACCGGGCCCATTGAAGCGGGAGTTCGACGAGGAGGCGACGGCGGCCGCTATGGCCGAGACAGGACTGCCCGATGTGGTGACCCGCCCGGCCCGGCAGCGCTGGCTCGATCTCACCCTGCTGATCGACGACGGCATCTCCATGCTGCTGTGGCGGCGGCTCGCGATGGAGTTGCGAGCGCTCCTGGAACGCCTGGGCGCGTTTCGTGACATCCGTGTGCACGGTCTGGACACCAGATCGGCGGGGGCCCCGCTACTGCGCTCCCGCCCCTTCGATCCGCACTCCCCATTGCTCTCCCCCGCATCGGTCGTCGATCCCTCGGGCGGCACGCTGGTGCTGGTGATCAGCGATGGCGTCGGCGCCTGCTGCCGGGACGGTCGGCTGCACGCGGCGCTGGATCGCTGGGCGCACCAGGGACCGACGGCGATCATGCACGCGCTGCCCTCCCACATGTGGGACGGGTCGGGCATCCGCTCGGAGCCGTGGCTGGTGACGACCCGGCGGCGGGGCGCGGCGAACGATACCTGGGAGGTGGCGGACCCACTGCTGCCGCCGGGACTCGGTGACGAGTTCCCCGGAGTCCCGGTACCCGTGCTCGAACCGTATCCCCCCGCGGTCGCCGCGTGGGCGCGGCTCGTGGCCTCGCCGGGCGGCAGCGCGGAACTGCCGCTGCTGGCCCCCTTGCAGGCCAAGGCACCGCGGCACGGTGCCGACACCCGGGGCGGCGGCGCGGCGGACGCCGTGCTCAGATTCCGGGACGCCGCGTCGCCCCAGGCCTACCGGCTGGCCGCCCATCTCGCCGCCGTGTCCCCGCTCACGGTGCCCGTGATGCGGCTGGTCCAGGCCGCCGTGCCGTGGCGGGCCGACACCGCGCACCTGGCCGAAGTGTTCCTGGGCGGCCTGATGCGCCAGGTCGATCCGGTCGACGAGCGGATGCCGGCTCAGCACCGCAGGTTCGGCTTCCCCAGCGACGCCCAGGAGATCCTGCTCGACACCGCGTCCCCGATCGATCTGCTGCGCACCACCCGGGCCGTCACCGAGCGGCTGCGTACCCTGGTGGGCCGCTCTCCCGACTTCCCCGCCTGGCTCGCCCATCCTTCCGGCACCGGTGAACTGCTGCCCGGAACCCGGCCGTTCGCATGGCTGGAGGACCGTCTCCTCACCCACCTCGGCGCAAAGCCGATGGCCCCCGCGCCGCCGCAGACCACCGAGTACGAGCCGGTGCGGCTGCCGTCGGGCCTGGAGACGGCCCCGTCCTGGCTGCCACTGCGGCTCCAGGACCTGCATTCCCTGGGCCCCTACACCCTGCTGCAACGCGACGGAACGGGCGGCAAACCCACCGCGTACATCGGGGAGGACGAGGACGGGCAACGGGTTCTGCTGCGCGTGTCCTACTCCTTCGCCTCTCCTGTGGCACGGGAGCTGCTCGATGTGGAGCGGCGCGCGCTGCGCCGAATGGACGGGATGTACGCGCCCGCCGTGGTCCGCAGTGACCTGGACGGCCCCACTCCGTGGCTCGCCCTGCGCCTGGACACGCTGAGCAGCGGTCTGCCCGCGCCGACACTCCGTGCCGTGCTCGAGACGGCCGGGGTACAGCCCGGTACCCCGCTGTTCACATGGCTGGGCTGGAATCTGGCGCGGGCGCTGACCCGCTGCCACCACAAGGGCATCGTGCACGGTGCCCTGACCCCGGGCACCGTGCTGGTCACCGAGTCGACGCTGCACCTCATCGGCTGGACGTCGGCACGCATCGACGGCGCGTGGAGCGCGTCCACGCCGTCCACGCCCGCCGGCTCCCCCTATCGCGCCCCCGAGGTGACGTACTGGGGGGAGTCCCGGATCGCGGCGGGTGACGTGTACTCCCTTGGCTGCATCCTGCTGCAGGCCGCGACCGGCCGGGCGTGGCCCTGGTACGAGGGCGAGGCGCTGAGGCGGAGCCCGGAGCTCGCGGAACTCGACGAGTCGATCACCGAGCTGTTGCTGCGCTGCGTCGAGCCTGAGCCGGCGGGGCGGCCGACCGCCCGTGAGGTGGCGGACGCCTTCGGGGAGCTGCTGCCGAACGGCGTGGAGTGGGAGGACGTCGAGCGGGACGCGGACGCCTCCGATGACGCCGTCGCGCCCGAACCGGAGGTCGCGGAGTACGAGGAGGACCACCGCGAGCAGTGGATCGAGACCATCCGGGCGCCCCTGCCGCACCCCTTGCGCATCGCGCTCGTGGGAGTCAAGGACGGCGTCGGCTGCACCACGACAACCATGGTGCTCGGTGCCGTACTGGCCGATCAGCGCCAGGAGCGGGTGCTCGCCATCGACGCCGACCGGCACACGGGCAGCCAGGTCCGGATCGGCAACCGCGTGTTCCGCAACACTCTGGCCAGCCTGTCCGACCTGGCCGAGTCACTGCACGACGTACGCCACTTCGAGGATCTCCAGCTCTTCCTGTCGCCCCACCGCTCGGGGCTCCATGTGCTCGCCAACGACTCCGTGTCCCGCACGTCGGCCGTCGGCCAGTACACGGACTACGATTTCCGCCGGGTGGCACGCACGACCCAGACGTATTTCGACCTGACCTTGGTCGACTCGGACAAGTTCACACCGGCGGTACTCAAGGAGGCCGACCGTGTGGTCATCGTCTCGCGTGCGGATCCCGCGGGGGTGACACAAGCGCAGCAGGCCATGGACCGCCTGGTGACCCTCAACATGCCCGACAAGGTGCGCGAGGCGGTCGTCGTCCTCAACCACAGCCGCCCTGCGGCCGGCTGGACACTCGACTCCGTCAGCATCATGGGCCTGAGCTCACGCTGCCGCGGCGTCGTGAACGTGCCGCGCGACGGCCATCTCACCATGGGCAGCACGGTCGAACTGTCCTGGCTGACTCCCGACGCCTACAAGGCGTATCTGCGCCTTGCCTCCCTGCTGTTGGGACCACGCTCGATGTTCCCCTGACTCCCCGCGCATTTTCGTTCGCCGTCCCGCCCCCGCGCGACCTACCCTCGGCACCATGACCAAGCCGCTCGTCGCCATCCTCAGCGGGGCCGGGATCTCCACGGACTCCGGCATCCCGGACTACCGCGGTCCCAACGGGCTGTGGCGGAAGGATCCCGAGGCCGAGAAGCTCGTCACGTACGAGTACTACATGGGGGATCCGGAGATCCGGCGGCGGTCGTGGCAGATGCGGCGGAAGAACCGGACGCTGAAGGCGGAGCCGAACGCGGCGCATCGGGCGGTGGCCGAGCTGGAGCGGTCCGGGGTTCCGGTGCGGGTGATCACACAGAACGTGGACGGGCTGCACCAGCTCGCCGGGATGCCGGCGCGGAAGGTGCTGGAACTGCACGGGACCGTGCGGAGCGTCATCTGCACGAAGTGCCACGCCAGGCAGCCGATGGAGGACGCGCTCGCGCGGGTCGAGGCCGGCGAGGTGGACCCGCCGTGCCTGGAGTGCGGCGGGATCCTCAAGTCGGCGACGGTGATGTTCGGCGAGCGGCTCGACCCGGTGGTGCTCGGTGAGGCGGTCGCCATCACCAAGGCCTGCCAGGTGTTCATCGCCGTCGGGAGCAGTCTGCAGGTACAGCCCGCCGCCGGGCTCGCCGGCGTCGCCGCTGATCACGGGGCGCGGCTGATCATCGTCAACGCCGAGCCGACGCCGTACGACGAGCGGGCCGACGAGGTCGTACGGGAGCCGATCGGCACCGCCCTGCCCGAACTCCTGCGCAAGCTGAGCGCCTAGGGACTGTCCGGCGGGTCAGGTCGAAGGAAGCCGAAGGAAGGCGACGGCTCCTGATGCGCGTCTTCGGCGTGATCCGCCGGGCAGGCCCTGGCAGGCGGAACGGACCGGCCGGCACTAGAAGAGGGCCGCTCCGCTCTCGAAGTCCAGCAGCCGCTTCTTTCGGTCCAGGCCGCCGCCGTATCCCGTGAGGCTGCCGTTCGCGCCGACGACGCGGTGGCAGGGCACGATGATGCCGATCGGGTTCTTGCCGTTGGCGAGACCGACCGCGCGGGAGGCGCCCGGGTTGCCGAGTGCCTCGGCCAGTTCGCCGTACGAACGGATCTCGCCGTACGGGATCTTCCGGAGCTGTTCCCAGACGCCGCGCTGGAAGGTCGTGCCGGCCAGGCGCAGTTCGAGTGTGAATTCCTTCAACTCGCCTGCGAAATAGGCCCGTAGCTGGTCGTTCGCCTCGTTGAAGAGCGTGTCGTCGCGTTCGCCGAAGGTCTCCTCGGGCGGGCGGTGGCGCTGGCCGACCATGTAGAGGCCGCACAGGACGCCGTCGTCGGCGACGAGTGTCAGAGGGCCGTAGGGGCTGTCGATGACCGTGTGCTGTTTCACTGGATGTCCTTGAACGAGCTCATACGGGAAGGAAGTTGATGGGGTGGCTGTCGGTCGCCCACAGGTACTGGACCGCGTACGCGCGCCAGGGGCGCCAGGCCGCGGCGCGTGCCGTGAGGGCGGCCGGAGTGGACGGGAGACCCAACTCCTGGGCCGCGCGCCGGATTCCGAGGTCGGTGGCGAGGAAGGCGTCGGGGTCGCCCAGGGCGCGCATGGCGATGACGTCGACCGTCCAGGGGCCGAAGCCTGGGAGCGCCAGCAGCCTGACGCGTGCCTCCGCCCAGTCGCTCTCCACCCCCAAGTGAAGTGTTCCATCGGCCAGTTGACGTACCAGCGTGGTGAACGTGGCGCGGCGGGTACGCGGCATCGCGAGAGACTCGGGGTCGAGTGCGGCGAGCGCCGCGGCCGAGGGGAAGAGGTGGGTGAGGCCGCCCTCCGGATCGTCGACCGGTTCGCCGTGCGCGGTGACCAGGCGGGCCGCGTGGGTGCGTGCGGCGGCCGTGGAGACCTGCTGGCCCAGCACGGCTCGTGCGGCGAACTCGGCCTCGTCGACCGTGCGCGGCACCCGGCGGCCGGGGGCCTTGTCGATGAGTGGGGCGAGCAGCGGGTCGGTGCGCAGCTGGTCGTCGACCGCGACGGGGTCGGCGTCCAGGTCGAGCATGCGGCGGCAGCGGCTGATGGCGACGGGCAGGTCGCGCAGGTCACTGAGGGTGAGGCGGCAAGCGATGTGGTCCGGTTGCGGCGTCAGGGCGACGATCCCGTGCCCGTACGGAAGCCGCAGGGTCCGTCGGTACGCCCCGTCGCGCCACTCCTCGACGCCGGGTACGGCGGTCGCCGCCAGGTGGCCGAAGAGGTTGTCGGGGTTGAGCGGGGCACGGAAGGGGAGCCGGAGGCTCAGCACGCCGGGCGTGGCCCCCGCCCGCTTCTTGGGCAGGCGGGCACGCAGCTCGCTCGGCGACAGTGCGAAGACCTCGCGCACGGTGTCGTTGAAGGTCCGGATGGAGGAGAACCCGGCCGCGAAGGCGATCTCCGCCATCGGCAGCGGGGTGGTCTCGATGAGCAGCCGCGCGGTCTGGGCGCGCTGGGCCCGGGCGAGCGCCAGCGGTCCCGCGCCCAGCTCGGCCAGGAGCTGGCGTTCGACCTGGCGGGTGCTGTATCCGAGCCGGATGGCCAGGCCGGGGACACCCTCGCGGTCCACGACCCCGTCGCTGATCAGCCGCATCGCCCGGGCCACCAGGTCGGCGCGCTGGTTCCACTCGGGCGAGCCGGGGCTGGTGTCCGGGCGGCATCGCTTGCAGGCCCGGAAACCGGCCTGCTGGCAGGCTGCCGCGCTCGGATAGAAGGTCATGTTCTCCGGCTTCGGCGGCACGACCGGGCAGCTGGGCCGACAGTAGATCCGTGTGGTCAGCACCGCCGTGAAGAACCATCCGTCGAAGCGCGCGTCCTTGGCCTGGACGGCGCGCACGCAGCGCTCGGTGTCCATGTGCATCCCATTCCGCATGCCTCAAGCATCGGGCACGCACGGGGGCAGGGCTGGCGAGAATACGACATGTACCTCGCCGGGCCTGCGGTCGGCCGCCCGTCCGTCTTCTTTCCCTTGTGAGGCTCGGCCTGCGGCCGGCCCACGTCCGCCATCCACCCCGCGAGGCAGCGTTGAGATATATGAAAACTTATTCATACATCCACATCAGGTGGATACCATCCCGACATGGGTCATGGACTCGTCACCACCGTGCGGGACGCCACCGAGCGCGTACGTCTGGACGCGGCCAACGTCGCCAAGGTGGCCACCACGCTCCAGGCGCTGTCGACCCCGTCCCGCCTGTTGATCCTCGCGCGGCTGCGCCAAGGTCCGCTCCCGGCAACGGAGTTGGCCGCCGCGGTCGGCATGGAGCAGTCCGCTTGCTCGCACCAGCTGCGTCTGCTGCGCAACCTGGGACTGGTCGTCGGCGAGCGCAGCGGCCGCTCGGTCGTGTACGCGCTGCACGACCACCATGTCGCCGAACTCCTCGACCAGGCGGTCTACCACGTGGAGCATCTGCGGTTCGGCCTCAGCGCCAAGGCCGAGTGAGGTGAAAGCGGTGCCCGCGCGACAGATGTGGCCGCTGTACGCCGCCGGGTTCACCACCGCGTTCGGAGCGCACGGCATCGCGGCGAACCTGGGCGGGCACTCGGCGGACCGGGTCACCTCGCTGCTCGTCCTGGGCGGGCTGCTTGCTCTCTATGACGGGGCCGAGGTGCTGCTCAAGCCGGTGTTCGGCACGATCGCCGACCGGATCGGCGCCCGGCCCGTGCTGCTCGGCGGGCTCGTCGCCTTCGCCGCCGCGTCCGCGCTGTACGTCGTGGTGGACAGCCCCGGCCTGCTGTGGGCCGCCCGGCTCGGTCAGGGTGCGGCGGCCTCGGCATTCTCGCCCGCGGCCTCCGCACTGGTGGCCCGGCTCAATCCGGCCGCCAAGCACGGGCGGGCGTACGGGAGTTACGGCTTCTACAAGTCCATCGGCTACACGCTGGGACCGCTGTTGGGCGGTGTGCTCGTGTGGGCGGGCGGACTGCGGCTGCTGTTCGCAGTGCTCACGGGGCTGGGCGCGGTGGTCGCCGTATGGGCTCTGCTCGGCGTGCCGCACGCGCCGCCGCTGCCGCGTGCCCGGCAGACCGTGCTCGACCTGGCGCGCCGCCTGGCCGACCCCGCCTTCCTCGCCCCGACGGCGGCGCTCGCGGGCGCGACCGCCGCACTCTCCGTCGGGGTGGGCTTCCTGCCGGTCTCCGGCGCGGGCGCCGGCCTCGGCACCGTGGCGACCGGCGCCGCCGTGTCCGTCCTCGCGGCTTGCGCAGCCCTCGTCCAGCCGCGCGCCGGGCGGGCGTTGGACGCGGGCCGGCTGACCGCCCGTACAGGCGTCGGCGCCGGGCTGCTGACCGCCGCCGCGGGGCTCGCCTGTGCGACGATCCCCGGGCTGACGGGCGTGCTGCTCGCGGCGGCCCTGATCGGTGTCGGCACCGGTCTGATCACCCCGCTGGCCTTCGCCGCCCTGGCGTCGGGCACACCTCGCGAACGGCTCGGACAGACGATGGGAGCCGCCGAGTTGGGGCGTGAACTGGGGGACGCGGGCGGGCCGTTGCTCGTCGCGGGCGTTGCCACGGCGGCGACACTTCCGTACGGGTACGCGGTGCTCGCCGTGCTGCTGGCGGTCGGGCCGGTCGTGGGGGTGCTGCTGGGGGGCGGTGCGGGGGGTCGGCGACGGGAGCGGGTCTAGGAGGGCGGCGACGGGAGCCGGTCTAGGGGGGCGGCGTCGGGAGCGGGTCTTGGTGTACCGGTCACGCACGTTGTCGACACTCGCCGGCTCGCTCATGACGAAGACCTCCGGTGTGGTGGAGGTGTCGAGTCTCCTCGCACGGAGGTCTTCGAGCATTGCCCATCGACCCCGGGTGGCACCGTGCCCCCTGCACGCCTTCAGGTGGCTCACCCTCGCCTCGAGGCGGCTCGCCCCGCCGACCGCCGGAGGCGTCAGCGGGGCTCTTCGCCCTGTGCGACCTCCACCTCGTGGTGGAAGGCGAGCACGCCGGCCGCGGAGGCGCCGGCCGAGAGGGCCGCGCAGATTGCGAGGAGGAGGGCGATCCAGGAGGCGGCGCGGGGGTGGCTCGGGGGCGCGGCGAGGAGGGCGGCGACGCGCTGGGGGACGGGCCCGGTGGTGGCCGCGGGGGCGAAGTCCGGGCGGGTGGATCGGGACGCCCGGGTGGCCAGGGCGGCGCGGGCGATGGCGCGGGCGATCAGACGACGGTCCCCCAGCGCGACGGCGGCGGCCTCGTCGGCGGCGCGCTCGGCGGCGAGCGCGATGGCCGCGCGGACCGGGCGCAGACCGGGGTGGCAGTGCGCCGCGAGTTCGGCCGCGACGAGGAAGCGGTGGTGGCCGCCCGCGTTGTGGGCCCGCTCGTGGGCGAAGAGCGCCTCGCGTTCGTCGGGGCCGAGGCTGCGGAGCATCGCGGTGGTGACGACGATGCGGTGCGGTCGGCCCGGCAGGGCGTACGCGTCCGGGTGCGGCGACTCGATGACGCACAGGTCGCCCGCGGCGGGCCGGCGGTCGGCCTGGGTGCGGGCGGTGCGGAAGGCGCGGAGCTGGCGCAGGGCGGAGCGTCCGAGGGTCCAGGCGCCGACGGTCAAAGCGCCGGTGGCGGCGGCCGCGGTGGGCAGAACGACCAGGTCGGACGCGGTGCGCAGGGGGTGGATGAGGTCACCGAGGCCGGCGAACACCGGCAGCTTGAGCACGCCGGTCAGAAGCAACGCGCCGAGCGCGGCCACGGAGGCCCCGGCGAGCACCACGACCGCGAGGGTCAGGGCCCACAGCGCGGTCACGGGTACGAGACGGTCGAGGCAGCGGCGGGCCAGCACCGGCACCGCGAAGGGCACCAGCAGCGGGATCAGCAGCAGCGCCGTCATTCCTCACCCGATTCCAGCAGATCGCGCAGGAGACGCTCGTCGTCGGGGCTGAGCTGGGCGACGAACCGGGCCAGGGCCGTCTCGCGGTCGTGGTCCCGGTCGAGTTCGCTGTGCATGCGCCGGGCGGTGAGACCGTGCGGGTCCTGGACGGGGAAGTACGCATAGCCCCGGCCCTGCCGCTCGCGGCCGACGATGCCCTTCTCGTGCAGTCGGGACAAGATCGTCGTCACGGTCGTACGCGCCAGTCCGGAGTCCAGCTCCAGCTGTACACGCCCGGGCGTCAGCGGTGCCCCGGCAGCCCACAGTGCGGCCATCACACTGGCTTCGAGCTCGCCCGCCGGTCGGCGTTCGTCCTTCGCGCTGGTCATGGGAACGATCCTCACCCCGCCATCGTCTACAGTTCAGTAGACCGTCTACAGGATTGTAGTCACTCGGGTGCGTCTCGACCGTACCCGCCCATCCAGTATGAGAGGGACCGCGACAATGACCGCTCCTTTGTTCACAGCGTCACAGCTCGCCGTGAATATTCTCAGCGCGCAGTCCCTGCTCGCCGCCTTCGGTGTACTGGGGGTGGGCGTGGTGATGTTCGCGGAGACCGGACTGCTGATCGGCTTCTTCCTGCCCGGTGACTCACTGCTGTTCACGGCGGGTCTGTTGTGCACCGGGTCGGGTCACGGCGGTCTGAAGTTGTCGCTGGCCCCGCTCCTGGTCGCCGCCGCCGTGGGCGCGCTGGCCGGCGCGCAGACCGGTTACCTGATCGGGCGGAAGGCCGGCGGCGCCCTGCTCGCCCGCAGCGGCTCGCCCCGGCTGCTCGCGGGCGCCCAGCGCGCCGAAGAGTTGCTGGAGCGCTACGGACACGCGAAGGCCATCGTGCTGGCCCGCTTCGTGCCCGTGGTGCGTACGGTGCTGAATCCCATGGCGGGCGCCCTGCACGTACCCGTGCGGACCTTCACCCTCTGGCAGGTGATCGGCGGCCTCGTCTGGAGCCTGGGCCTGACCCTCGGCGGGTACGCACTGGGCTCGTCCATTCCGAACGTGGACCGGTATCTGCTCCCGATGATCGCCCTGATCGTCGTCGTGTCCCTGATCCCGCTCGCCGCCGAGCTGTACCGCTCCCGCCGGGCGACCGCCGCGGAGAAGGGGGCTCAGGGATGATCCTGGCCTTCGACGGCTCCTCGATCGACGGCTCCGCCTACACGTATGTGGTGGACCTCGCCCAGGACTCCCCCTCGTGGCTGGACAGCCTGGTCTCCACCTGGGCGGCGTACGGGCTCGGGCTGTTCGCCGTTCTCATGCTCCTGGGCTGGTGGCAGGCGCGGCGGGTGAGCGCCCGGGCCGCGCTGATGGCACTTGCCGCGCCGGTGATCGTGGTCGTGGCGTACGCGGTGAACTCGGTGTTCAAGCTGTTGGTGCGCGAGGACCGACCCTGTCAGAGCCTTCATGTGAAGACGCTGGAGGCGTGTCCGGCCCCCGGCGACTGGTCGTTCCCGAGCAATCACGCGGTGATCGCCGCCGCGGCCGCGGTGGCCCTGCTCTTCGTCTCCCGCCGCCTCGGCACCGTCGCGGTGGTGGCCGCCTGCATGCTCGCCGCGTCCCGTGTCTGGGTGGGCGTGCACTACCCGCACGACGTCGTGGCCGGAGTCCTCGTCGGCACGCTGCTCGCGATGCTGCCGGCGGCGGGCCTGCACCGTGTCCCCGAGACGCTGGCTCACCGGCTCACCGGCTCGCGGCTGAGGCCTCTGCTGATAGCACCGCAACTCGCAGAGGCGACGCCGTACGAGACCGAGTGAAGGAGAGGTATGCGGCACCGAATCCTGGTCGTCGAGGACGATCACGCCCTGCGTGATGTCCTGCTGCGCGGCCTTCGGGACGAGGGCTTCGACACCGTGCCCGCGCAGGACGGTGCGACCGCGCTGCGGCTGGCCGGGGACGACGTCGACGCGGCCGTGCTGGACGTCGGGCTGCCCGACGCGGACGGACGGGACGTGTGTCAGGCGATCCGGGCCAACGGCTTCCTCTCCCCCGTCATTTTCCTGACGGCCCATCATCACCTCACGGACCGGCTGGCCGGCTTCTCGGCCGGGGGCGACGACTATCTGCCCAAGCCCTTTCATCTGACGGAGCTGGCCGCCCGGCTGCGGGCGGCCCTGAGGCGCACCGGCTCGGTTCCGGCCGCGACCGCCGGCGACCTGGTCCTCGACCCGGTGGGGCACAGCCTCACCGTCCGGGGCACCCGAGTCGGCCTGACTCCCACGGAGTTCCGCCTGCTGGCGGCGCTGATGGCGGCGTCCGGGGACATCGTGCGCCGGCGGGAGCTGATCAGGGCGGGCTGGCCCGAGGGCGCCCAGGTCAGTGACAACACGCTCGACCAGTATCTGACCCGGCTGCGCCGCAAGCTCCGGGACAGCGACAGCGAGCTGACCGTCACGACCGCGCGCGGTATCGGGCACCGCCTGTCATGAGGGCGTCCATCTCCCGAAGCGCATCCGTCTCCCCGAGCGTGTTCGTCTCCCCGAGCGTGTTCGTCTCCCGGTCGTGGCCGCACTCCCCCTGGCGGCTGTGCTCCCGATGGTGGCCGCGTACGCTGCGCGGCCGGCTCTCGCTGGTCGCGCTGACCACCGCCACGCTGCTGATGGTGATCCTCACCGTCGCGTTCAACGCCGTCGTGCAGCGCCACCTCCAGCACCAGGCGGACGACGAACTGCGCACACGGGCCGCCGCCGTCGCCGCGACCGTCGACACCAGCGGATCCCGGGTGCGCGTCCTGGAGACGCCGGGCGAGGAGTTGCTCGACACGAACGTATGGATCTACGCGGGCGACCGGCTCCTCGAAAAGCCTGCTTCTGCCACCGCCTCCGGCCCGCTGACCCGCGCCGCCGACCGGGTCGCATCGCGGAGCGGCGGACAGTGCGTCACCGCCGACAGCCACGGCCCCGTCCGGCTGTGCTCACGACCGGTGCCCGGCGACAAGGGTGCCGCGACCGTCGTCACGGCCCTGGACCTGTCGCCCTACCGCAGCTCGGCCGACGCCCTGCTCCTCGCCTCGATCGCGCTCGACGCCGTCATGCTCGCCTGCACGTACGCGCTGACGCGCCTGGCGGTGGGACGCGCGCTGCGGCCCGTACGCACCATGACCGAGCACGCCACGCAGTGGAGCGCCATAACCTCCGCGGAACGCTTCGGGAGCGTGGCCCGGCCCGCCGAACTGGCCCAGCTGGGCGGGTCGTTGGACGCGCTCCTGGACCGCATCCGCGCGCTGCTGCGCCATGAGCAGCAGCTCACCCGGGAGCTGTCGCACGAGCTGCGCAATCCGCTCGCCCGGATCGTCGCCGAGCTCGACTGGTGGCAGGCCCGTCCCCGTTCCGCCGCCGACACCCGGAGCACGCACGAGGCCATCGCCGACGCCGCCCGGTCCATGCGCACGATCTGCGACACCCTCCTCGACGACGCGCGCGACGGCGCGGCCACCGCGCCCGGCACCACCGATGTACTGCCCGTGCTGCGGCGGCTCGCGGATCGCGCCGCCGCGACCGAGAAGGTGGAGGTCGTCGTCACGGGACGGGACGACGAGCTGTCGGCCGGGGTGCCGGACGCTTTCCTGGAGCGCATCGTCAGTCCCCTGCTCGACAACGCGCTGCGGCACGCGCGGGCGCGGGTCGAGGTCAGGGCCTGCGCGCGGCCCGGCGGCGTGCGCGTCGAGGTCACGGACGACGGACCCGGCGTACCCGCGTCGTTCGCACCGCAGCTCTTCCAGCCGGGACGCCGCGCCGATCCGGGGGACGGACACGGCGGAGCGGGCCTGGGGCTGCCGCTCTCGCGACGCCTGGCCCGCTCCGCCGGCGGCGAGGTGCAGCACGACGAGCGGCACACCTCGGGCGCGAGGTTCGTGGTCAGTCTCCCTGCGGGGTGAGCCGCTCGGCGTCGGCGACGTCCCGGCGCGTCACCGCGAGATACACGACCAGACCGAGGATGACCGCGAGGAACAGCACGCTGGTGACCACGGTGCCGAAGCCCAGGCCGCCGTCGCCGGTCGGCTGCGAGAGGTAGTCGCCGATCGAGGCGCCCAGCGGACGGGTGAGGATGTACGCGATCCAGAAGCTCAGTACGGCGTTCAGACCGAGCGCGAAGTGCGCGACGGCGACCGCGGCGATGGCGAGGCCGAACAGGACGGCGGAGACCCAGTAGCCGAGGGCCATGCGCTCGGCCACCAGGTCACCGGCCGCGGTGCCCAGTGCGAAGGTGAACAGCACGGCCAGCCAGTAGTAGGCCTCGCGGGACAGGGTGTCGATGCTGTGGATGGACAGGGTGCGCTCGCGGCGGTACCAGACGAAGAAGACGACGGCGAGGGCGACGGCGAACACGGCGGTGCTGGTCTCCAGCGGCACGCCCAGGTTGTCGGTGAGGTTGTCGCTGATCAGGGTGCCGACGACGCTGATCAGGGCCACGGCGAGCCAGTAGACGCCTGCCTTGTAGGCCTTCGTGCGGAACTGGACGACGAGGACCACCGCCAGCAGCGCGCTCATCAGCAGCGACACACCGGTCAGGCCCATGCCCAGCTTCTCGTTCAAGAGGTCCGCGGCGGTCTCGCCGACCGTCGTGCACAGCACCTTGATGATCCAGAAGTACGCGGTGACTTCGGCAACCTTGTTCCAGCGCAGGCGGCGGCCGGGGGCGGCCTCGGTCCGGCCGTATGCAACGGACGTCTCGGAAGTCTCAGATGTCATGGGACCGGACCCTGCCAGCGGATATCTGAATACATCCTGACTACCCGACCGGCCCTGGCTGCGGTCCTGGCCACCCGCCCGGTCCTGGCCCCCGGCCCTGGCCCGGTCCTGGACCCCGATCTTGGCTACCCGACCGGCTCCTCCTGGCGGACCGGGAAACGAGGGTGAACGTCGTTGGGTCGCCGCTCGCCAGGAACGGCCTGCCGCCGAGCGAGCCGCCAGATCGCGGGAGAGGGCGAGACCGATGCCCGTAACACCGCCGACCGGGTGCAGCCCAGCGACGCGGCGGCCGCAGCAAAGGGTTCCCTGTTCGGCCACGGCGTGGAAGACGCAGCGCGGTGAGCGACACATCCGTGAAGTCCATGACATTCACGCATACCGACCGTGCCGAACTTTCGTTGGACTCATGGATGCCGCGTTTCTAGCGTGGCAGGCATGAACGCTTCACGCATCGCGCTCGTCACGGGCGCCAACCAAGGACTCGGCCGAGCCCTCGTCGAGGGACTGGCGGCCCGTATGGACCCGGACGACCTGGTCCTGCTCACCGGCCGCAGCCACCAGCGCGTGGCGGACGCCGCCCGCGAGGTCACCCAACTGCCCGGTACTCGCGCCCACGTCGAGGGCCGGGTCCTTGACGTCACAGACACTGATGCCATCGCTCACCTCGCCGAGGACCTCCGGGCCTGCTACGGAGGGGTTGACGTCGTCATCTCCAACGCGATCGCCCGCCTGCTGCCGGAGGAGTCACAGGCCGAGCGGGCCGACGAGTTCATCGACGTCTCGAACACCGCCACTCACGCGGTCCTGCGCTCCTTCGGTCCTGCCCTACGCCCGGGCGGCCGACTGCTCGTCGTGGCCAGCAGCCTGGGCACCCTCGGCCACCTCACCCCACGGCTGCACCAATTGTTCGACGGCGCGAGCCTCGACCAGGTCGAGTACGCCATCGAGTCCTGGCGCAGCGCCATCCACAACAAGACCGCGGAAGAGGCGGGCTGGCCTCGCTGGCTGAATGTGCCCTCGAAGGTCGCTCAGGTCGCCGCCGTCCGCGCGGTCGCCGCCGAACGCCGCGAATACGACCTCGCCACCGGCACTCTGGTCGCGGCCGTGTGCCCCGGCATGGTCGACACCGCCACCTCGCGCCCCTGGTTCAGCGACTTCAGCCAGGCGCAGTCGCCGGCCCAGGCCGCCGAAGCCGTGCTCGACCTGATCTCCGCTGAGCACGTCGATCCCGCCCTCTACGGCGAGCTTGTCCGCTTCGGCAAGGCCCTGCCCTGGCACGACGGCACACCTCCGGTGGAACAGGACCGAATGCTCCGGCCCTGAACGCCGTCACGCACGCTTCAGCACACAGCGAGGAGGTCACTCATGAGTGCCGTCACCACCCCGTTCGGTTTCGCCCGCACGGCCGCCGACGTCACGCAAGGGATCGACCTCACCGGCCGCCGCGTGACGGTCACGGGCGCCTCGTCCGGCCTCGGAGCAGAGCCGGCCCGCGCCCTGTCCGGCACCGGCGCCGAGGTCACCCCGGCCGTCCGGGACCTGGCGGCGGACGGATCACCACGCGCCGGGACACGGCTACCGCCTCGAACTCACGTGAGCCGTACGGCGGTTCACAGCACCCGGCGGCGCACCAGCACCCCCAGCGCGACCAGCCCCGGAAGCAGCGGCAGCCATACCGTCAGCAGCCGGTAGCCGAGGACCGCCGATGCCGCCGCGCTGCCCGGTGCTCCGGCGAGGGTGAGAGCGAGGGCGAGTGCGGCGTCCAGGGAGCCGAGGCCGCCGGGGGTGGGCAGCAGGACGGCGGCACTGCTCGCGGCGAGGTACGCCAGTGCCACCTGAGCCGGAGGGAGCGGCAGGTCGATGGCCTGCGTGACGGCGATGACCACGGCGGCGTGCAGCGCGGCGAAGGCGAGCGAGCCGCACCACAACGCGGCCGCCCGCGCGGGGACGTCGTGCACGGCGCGGATGTCTGTCAGCACGGCTCGGAGTGCGCGCCGCAGCGGCCCCGACACCAGGACCACGGCGGTGGCGACCACCGCGACGGCCACCGCCCATGCCGCCACGGAGAAGTGCGGGAAGCGGAGGGCGCCGGGGCAGGCCGGCGCGAGCGCGGCGATCAGGCAGCCTCTGATTACGGTCCCCGCGGTGGCCTTGACCGCGAGCGCGGTGGCCGACCGGGTGACGGGCAGCCCGCACCGGGTCAGGAAGCGCAGGTTGACGGCGCCCGCCCCCAGACCGGCGGGCAGGACGTGGTTGGCGGCGGAGGCCGCGAACTGCACCGCTACCAGGCGCCGGGCGGGCAGCGGCCGGGCCACCGCCCCCTGCTGGGCGAGGGCCGAACACACCCAGGTCGCCAGGGTGGCGACGGTCGCCACGAGCAGCCAGCCGCGGTCGGCGGCGCGGAGCCGGCCGGCTCCGGTCTCGATCACCGGCCAGTGGCTCCGGGCGAGATACCCCGCGCACACCACCACGACGAGGGTGACTCCGGCGTGCCAGGAGACGCGTCTACCGACGGACATCGGCCTCCTGGTGGACGCCGGCCCCTCGACGGTTGTCGAAGGGGCACCGGGCGGGACTGTCATACCGCTCCGCCTCCCGCCCCTGGTGCGATATAGACACGCAGGTCACCGGCAGGGTGCGGGGCCCAGTCGCGGGCGTACGCGGGCGGCCGTCCTCCCGGGGTGGTGAGCACGCCGACCGGCTCGTGCCGTCCGGACCGCACGATCTCCGTCTCGGTGGTGTTGGCGTTGTGGCCACTGGTCGCGACGGAGGCGCAGCCGGCGTAGTAGGCGATGGGGACGGCCTCGTGCCCGGTCAGCTTGCAGGGCGGCCGTACGCCGAGCCGGTGCAGCTCCGCCGCCGTGGCCGCCCAGGCCCGGTGGGAGGCGGTGGTGCGCTGCACGGTGGCTTGCAGGACCGCGAACTGGACCGCCAGGTGCCCGGCGAGGCCGAGCGCCACCAAGGTCACGGCCACCGGGCGCCAGGCTCGGCTCGGAGCGGTGACCAGGTGGACGAGGGCGTCGGCGACGGGGATCGCGAGGAGCGCATAGACGGGGAGCAGAAAGCGCGGGGCGGCGTATCCGATCATGAACAGATACGGGATGCCCGCCGTCGTGGCGCAGGCCAGGAGCAGCAGCGTGCGCGCGGTGCGCCGGGCCTTGACGGCGACGACCAGACCGAGGACGGCGAGCAGCGGCAGCACGAACCACCAGACCATCACCGCCGGGTTCGGCATCGACCCGGTGCACGGGCGGCACAGGGCGCGTCCGCCCAGGCTGCGCAGCTGGTCGCCGACGGCGAAGTTCCAGCCCAGGCCGCCCTGGATGCGGGAGGCGTCCGCGAGCCGTTGGTCCAGGCCGCCGTAAGCGACGTAGGCCTCGACGACCCACTCGCCCGCTCCGGCCACCAGACCCGCGACGAGCGCGACCAGCACCCGGGGGCGGCGCCATCGCCCGACGGCCACGCCGAGGACGAGGAGCGGCAGGGTCACCCAGACCGCGTCAGTGGGCCGCATCCACGCCATCAGCGCGGCGCTCAGGCCCACCCCCCACAGTGCCGCCCGGTCGGAGCGGTCCGCCCGGGCGCGCAGGAAGCAGCCGACGCAGGCCAAAGCGCCGATCGCGACCCAGTAGTTGGGCATGGCCTGCGGACCGTAGAACAGGGTCACCCAGAGCGTCGCGAACAGGGCGCCCGCCGAAGCCAGCACCCGAACCGGGAACAGCCCTCGCCAGACGCGCAGCGCCAGGTACAGACCGAGTCCGGACAGCAGGGCGAGGTAGATGCGCAGCAGCGTCGTGGACGACGACCAGGAGGCGATCGGCGCCACGAGCAGCGGGACTCCGCGGGCGCGCGGTGCGCTGAAGAACGCGGCGGGAACGTGCGGGCTGACCTGGCTGACATACACGGCCTCGTCCCAGCCGAGGCCCATTCCGGGGCGCACAAGGATGAGTTGGGCCAGGGTGAAGGCGGCGGCCACCAGTGCCGGCCACCGCGCGTCGCCGGTGCGTCTCGATGCGCGGGCAGTCGAGGACGGGCCGTGGCGCCTGGCGCCGACGAGCGGGACGTTCGAGGTCTTGGCCATCGTCCACCCTTCACCCCTACAAGCTGTAGGGTTGCTTCACCCTACAAGACGTAGGGTGAAGAGCGGAGTCTCAGGAAACAACGCGGAGTCTCGGGAAACAACAGAGAGTCGGGAAAACATGGACAAGTTACCGTGCACCGGACATGGTTGCAGTCCAACAGTGACATCCGGAGTCCGGCCCCCGTGGTCGCGCCCCTACGCGCTGTAAGGTGACGGGCATGGCTGGCACAGGCGCCCACGGCAGAGCGGAACGGCGCAGCGCCGGCGAGTTGGAGAGCGAAGTCCTCGCCGCCCTGTGGGCCACCGACGACGCCCTGACGCCCGCCGAGATCCATGCCGAGATCGGCGGCGGTCTCGCCTACAACACCGTGCACACCATCCTCAAGCGCCTGTACGACAAAGGCCTGGTACTCCGTGACGTGGACGGCCGGCGCGGCGCGTACCGGCCCGCCAAGAACGCGGCCGAGCTGACCGCCGAGGCCATGCACGAGGCCCTCGACCGCGGCCCCGACCCGATCGCGGCCCTCCAGCAGTTCGTCACCGGGCTGAGCCCCCGGGAGGAAGAGGCACTACGCGACCTCCTCGGGGGGAACCCGTCATGAGGATCGACGTCTACGTTCCGCTCGTTCTGTCGCTGCTGCTCCCAGCGGTCGCGCCGCAGGTGGGCAGGCGAGTGTCGCCGGCGCTGGCGGCCCGCGTCCTCACCGTCGCTGCCGCACTGGCCGCGGCCGCCTCCACCTGGGCACTGTTCCTGCTCGCCGCCACGCTGATCGACAGGGCACCGTCAGTGGCCGCGGAGGCCAGCGAGGACGGTCGGTCGCTGCCCGAGCCGGTCCCGGAGGCCATTGCCGTCGTGGCGGTCGCCGTGCTCGGCGTGATCGCCTTCCGGCTCTGCCATGCCGTACGAGCGCACTACACGACCCGCCGGGTCCTGCTTCGGCTGTGCGAAGGGCACCCGCCCGACAGTGAACTCATCGTCGCCGCATCCTCGACCCCGCACGCCTTCGCGATCCCCGGTACGCCGGGCCGGATCCTGGTCACGGCCGCCATGCTCGGCGCGCTGGAGCCCGCGGAGCGGCGGGTCCTGCTGGCCCACGAACGCGCTCATCTCGTCCACCGGCACTCGGCGCTGGCAACCGCCGTCGCGCTGGCGGCCGCGGCCAACCCGCTGCTCGTGCCCGTGCGCACCACCGTCACATTCCTGCTGGAGCGCTGGGCCGACGAGGTGGCCGCGGGCAGCGTCGGCGACCGTCGCACCACCGCGCTCGCCCTGGCACGCGCCGCCCTCGTCTCCCAGCGCGCCCGCACGGGATGCGCCCTGCACTTCTCCGAGCACGCCGTCACCCGCCGGATCGCGGCGCTGCAGACGGCTCCGCCGCCCGACCTGTGGCCCATCGGGGCGGCCGTCCTCGCACTGGGCGCGCTGCCCGCGTTCGGTGCGGTCGACGCGACCGGTGACCTGCTGCGACTGCTGGCCGAGACAGTGCCCGGCTGGTAGGCACGGGCCGTGGGCTCGGTCAACGGGCAATGCATGTGCAGTAAAGCCTCGGTCGGCAGTTCACCAGCCGCGGTAGCCACCCAGCCGGCTACGACCGTCGCTCCTTGAGGTGGGCGTAGCCCATGAGGCCGACGAGGATCGCGAGGAGCACGCCGGAGGAGCCCACGGTCCCGAGGTCGAGGCCGCCCTTGGCGACCGGCTTGGTCAGGAAGTCGCCCGCGGTGGCCCCGAGCGGGCGGGTGAGCACGAAGGCGAACCAGAACAGCAGGACATTCGGCACGACCGGCACGCGCGTCAGCGCGAGGAGTCCCGCGAGCACCCCGCCCACGAGCAGCGCGCCGCCCGCGTAGCCGAGTCCGGAGCTGTCGGACAGGAAGTCACCCATGGACGTGCCGAGCGTGTTCGACACGAGGATCGCCGACCAGAAGAGGGCCTCGCCCCGGAAGGTCACGATGTCGCGGATGACGAACGTCTGCCCGGTCAGCTTCCAGACCGCGAAGATGGCGATCAGCAGCGAGATCAGGATCGCGGCACCCGCGGGGTAGCCGAGCCCGAGGCCCTGCGGACCCCAGCCGAGCGAGGTGGCGCCGCCGGAGAGGTACTTGGCGCTGGCGTCCCGGTTCATGAAGTCGGACATCGTGGTGCCGGCCATGCTGGTCGACAGGATCACGGTCCAGTAGAAGAACGGGTTGTACCGCCGCGACCTGAGCTGCACGACCAGAGTGAGCACGAAAATCAGGAACAGCAGGATGGTGGTGAGGAAGTAGCCGAGCTTGAGGGTCTGGGCAAAGAGGTCACCCGCCGTCTCGCCGAGAGTCGTCGCGGCGATCTTCATGACCCAGAAGGCCAGGGTCACCTCGGGCAGCTTCTTCATCGCATACGTGCCGGGATCGGCGACGTGCGGATCGGTGACACTCGGATCCGTCACGAGTTCCGACTTGTCCATTTGTTCAGTTCTCCCGTGGGGGGTAACGGTGCGCACGCTGAGAGGCGTGATCATCAACGTGGCAGCCGCTTCCTGAACGCATCCTGAACGCGTGGGATCAGCCCTTGGCCAACGCCCGACCGGTCTGGTACGCGGGTAATAGTCGACCGGTCGTACACTCGCACCATGGGACGGACCAGCGACGCCAGGGAGAAGATCCTCAGCGCCGCGCAATCGCTCATCGAGCTGCGCGGCTACTCGGCCTTGGGGGTGGCCGAGATCTGCAAGGCGGCCGGTGTGCCCAAGGGCAGCTTCTACTACTTCTTCGAATCCAAGGAATCGCTCGCCCTTGCTGTGCTCGACGAGCACTGGGCCGACCAGAAGCGCACCTGGACACGCATCCTGAGCAGCGACGAGGAACCACTGCGCCGCCTGTTCCGGCTGTTCCAGGAGACGGAGGCCGACCAGCACGCAGGCCAGCAGAGCTGCGGCACGGTCTCGGGCTGCCTGTTCGGGAACCTCACCCTGGAGATGAGCAACCAGACCGAGGCGATCCGCACACGGCTGCAGGAGATCTTCGACGCGCAGGTCGAGATGGTCGAGGCGGTCGTAGCCGAGGCTCTCGAGCGCGATGAGGTGACCACGCCCGACACCCGGCAAGCCGCACGGGCGGTGGTCGCCCAACTGGAGGGCCAGGTGCTGTTCGCCAAGCTCTACAACAACACCCAGCAGCTCAGCCCTCTGTGGGTGAACTGCCTGGCCCTGCTCGGTGCTCGCGCGCCACGCGCGGCCGTGGCCGACGCCTGACCGATCGCCCCCAAGGGACGGCCTCCCCCGCCGGCAACTGCGCCACTCCTCCCGTCCTCGCGGCAAGCTCCCGGCCCGGTACAGCCGCGCCGACATGGACTGGGAGGCTGCGCCTACCAGGTGGGAGGAAGCCGGTCCCGTCCTGGTCCCGATGAGCTTTGACTTTTGTCGGGAGAGCCGTCTACCTTCAAATAGTCGACCGGTCACCTAGTAGCCGATCGAGAAACCCCGCCTCATCTCGAAAAAGGTCATCATGAGCTCTCAGGACCAGAAGGTCGCAGTCATCACCGGCGCTTCGCAGGGCATCGGCGCCGCCCTCGTCGACGCCTATCGCAAGCTCGGCTACGCAGTCGTCGCCACCTCGCGCGGGATCGCCCCCTCCAACGACGAGGGCATCCTGACCGTCCAGGGAGACATCGCCGACCCCGCCACCGCCGAACGCGTCATCGCCGCCGGCGTCGAGCGGTTCGGCCGTATCGACACCCTGGTCAACAATGCGGGCATCTTCGTCGCCAAGCCCTTCACCGACTACACCCAGGACGACTACGCCACGGTGACCGGTGTGAACCTCGCGGGCTTCTTCCGCATCACTCAGCTGGCCATCGAGCACATGCTCGCCCAGGGCGGCGGCCATATCGTCAACGTCACCACCAGCCTGGTCGACAACGCCGATTCCAACGTCCCCTCCGTGCTTGCGTCGTTGACCAAGGGCGGCCTGCAGTCCGCCACCAAGTCCCTCGCCATCGAGTACGCGAAGCGCGGCATCCGCAGCAACGCGGTCTCACCGGGCACCATCAAGACCCCCATGCACTCCGAGGACACGCATGAGGCTCTCGCCGCCCTGCATCCGGTCGGCCGGATGGGTGAGCCGAGCGACATCGTCGACGCGGTGATCTACCTCGAGAACGCCCCGTTCGTCACCGGCGAGATCCTCCACGTCGACGGTGGCATGAGCGCCGGTCACTGACCCGCACGGCATCGCTCGTGAGGCGCGGCCACAAGGCCGCGCCTCCGATTCCACCGACAGGAGAATCCTGATGAACAGCACGACAGACAGCGAAGCGATCCTGCGGGGCGTCCTCGACCAGTGGAAGGCCGGCGTCGACCGGCACGAGCCGCAGCAGGTCGCCTCCCGGTTCACCGAGGACGCGATCTTCCAGGGACTGCACCCCTACAGCGTCGGAAGGCCCGGCATCGCCGCCTACTACGACTCCCAGCCCCTCGGGATGACGGCCGAGTACCGGATTCTCGAGACCCGACGCCCCGCCGACGACCTCGTCCTGGGCTACCTGGGCGTCGAGTTCTCGTTCACCGACCGGCCCACCCTCAGCGTCAAGCTCGGCGTACTGGTGAAACGCCTGGAGGAAGGCTGGTACATCAGCCACTACCAGGTCTCCAAGCTCGACTGACTCTCCCCGCTCAGCCGACCTGTGCGGCAAACGCCTCGTACGCCGGCTCGTCGAAGAGGACGAATCTGACCTCCTCGACCGCCGTCCCGGCGGCCCGCACCGTCTCCACCGCAATACGAGCGGCGTCGTCCATCGGCCACCCGTAGATACCGGCGGAGACGGCGGGAAACGCGACCGTACGAGCGCCGAGCTCGTCGGCCACCCGCAGCGATTCCCGGTAGCAGGAGGCCAGCAGCTCCGACCGGTCCTCTCCCTGGGCATATCGGGGGCCGACGGTGTGGATGACCCAGCGCGCGTCCAGCTCGCCCGCGGTGGTGGCGACCGCCTGTCCGGTGGACAGGCCCTTGCCGTAGTGGCCGGCACGGAGTTTGCGGCACTCGGCGAGGATGGCGGGGCCGCCACGACGGTGGATGGCTCCATCGACGCCTCCGCCGCCGAGCAGCGAGGAGTTCGCCGCGTTGACGATGGCGTCCGCGGACTGCCGGGTGATGTCGCCCTGGACCAGCGTGATCGTGGTCATGACTGCCTCAGCCTCCTCCAGACGGCCTTCGCCGCGTTGTGCCCCGACATGCCGTGCACGCCGGGCCCCGGCGGGGTGGCCGCCGAGCAGAGGAAGACGGCCGGATGCGGGGTGCTGTACGGGAACAGGGACAGTTTGGGGCGCAGCAGGAGCTGGAGCCCGGAGGCGGCGCCGCAGGCGATGTCTCCGCCCACGTAGTTGGCGTTGCGGGAGGCGAGCTCGGGCGGGCCGGCGGTCGCGCGCGCCAGTACGCGGTCGCGGAAGCCCGGCGCGAACCGCTCCAGCTGCCGCTCCATGGCGTCCGTGAGGTCCCCGGTCCAGCCGTTCGGAACATGCCCGTACGCCCAGAAGACTTGCTTGCCGTCGGGTGCTCTGGAGGGGTCCACGACGCTGGGCTGCACGGTGATCAGGAAGGGCGCGTCGGGGGCCCGGCCCTCGCGGGAGGCCGCCCGCAGCGCGGTACTGATCTCCGCCCTGCTCGCCCCGATCTGCACGGTCCCGGCGGTGCGCGCCTCCTTGGCCGTCCAGGGCACGGGCCCGTCCAGCGCGTAGTCGATCTTGAAGACGCTCGCCCCGTACCGGTAGCGCTCGTAGTACCGCCCGAAGCCCGCGATCCGGGCCAGGGCGGCGGGCGAGGTGTCGAAGACATACGCGCGCGCGGGGGGCAGGTCGTCCAGGCGCTTGACCTCGTAGTCGGTGTGGACGGTGCCGCCGAGGTCCTTGAGGTACGCGGTGAGCGCGTCGGAGACGGACTGGGAGCCGCCGCGCGCGACGGGCCAGCCACGCGCATGCGCGGCCAGCGCGAAGACCAGGCCGACGGCGCTGGTGGCGATGCCGTCGAGCGGAGCGATCACGTGCGCCACGAGCCCGGCGAACAGGGCCTTGGCCCGCTCGTCACGGAAGCGGCGGGTCAGCCATGTCGACGGCGGCAGTCCGGCCAGGCCGAAGCGGGCCAGGGTGACCGGGTCGCGGGGCAGCGCGGTCAGCGGCAGCGACATGAAGTCGTGCACCAGCGTGTCCCACCTCGGCAGGAACGGCGCGACGAGCCTGCGGTACGTGCCGGCGTCACGCGGTCCGAACGAGGCGGCGGTCTCGGCCACCGACCGCGAGAGCACCGCAGCCGTACCGTCGAGGAACGGGTGCGCCATGGGCAGCTCGGCGTGCAGCCACTGCAGCCCGTACCGCTCCAGGGGCATCGCCTTGAACGCGGGCGAATTTATGCCCAGCGGGTGTGCCGCCGAACACGGATCGTGCCGGAAACCGGGCAGCGTCAGCTCCTCGGTGCGCGCTCCCCCGCCCACGGTGTCCCGCGCCTCGAACACGGCCACGGAGAAGCCCCGGCGGGCCAGCTCCACGGCAGCCGTCAGTCCGTTCGGCCCCGCACCCACTACGACCGCATCGAGCATCGACGGCACCTTCGGACTCCTTTGTCAGCCGACGGCCACTGAGGATCAGGATATGCCGGAGGACTGACAGCCTTGGCGGCGCGGGTGGTTGAGGGCGAAGGCCTCGCCGGGGCGCGATCCCTCCCCCACCTCGGAACGGGCGCGTGATCTCTTGATCAGGCCCGGCCCGCCATTCGATCAGGCTCCGGCCGCCAGCAGTGCCGCCACCCGGCGAGCCGTGGCCTCGTCGCGGGCCGCCGTGAACGGCAGTGTATTGCCCCCTGTCACGCGGAACGGCTCGCCCGTGAGGGTCAGGTGGGCGCCGCCCGCCTCCTCGACCAGCAGCAGGCCCGCAGCGTGGTCCCAGGCGGCTTCCCAGGAGAAGGCCGTGGCATCCAACTCGCCGCGGGCGATGGCCAGATACTCCAGCCCTGCCGAGCCGCACGGGCGCGGGACGACTCCCTCGACGTACAGCCCGAGGAGCGCGCGCTTCTGCTCGTCCGTGGTGTAGTCGGGGTGGGACGTGGCGATGTCCAGGTCGCGGCCCGGCTCGGGCGAGCCGGAGCGCAGCGGTACACCGTCGAGTACGGCGCCCCGGCCCCGTATCGCCGTGGCGAACTCGCCCCGCGCGGGAGCGTACGTCCAGGAGGCGAGCACGACGCCGTCCAGCGCCAGCGCGACCAGCGTGCAGAAGCCGGAATCGCCGTGCACGAACTGGCGCGTCCCGTCGACGGGGTCGACGATCCAGACCGGCGCCGTGCCGCGTACGGCGTCATATGTCGCCGGGTTGGCGTGCACCGCTTCCTCGCCGACCACGACCGAGCCGGGCAGCAGCTTGGTGAGGGCCTCGGTGAGGTACTGCTCGGCCTTGCGGTCGGCGTCCGTCACCAGGTCGTGCGGGCCGGACTTCTGGTCTATCTCGTGCGCGGCGAGCTGCCTGAAACGGGGCATGATCTCGGCGGCGGCCGCCTCGCGGACTGCTTCTTCGACGTCGGACGTGCGGTGGGCGAGAAACTCGTCGATGGTTTCGATGTCTTCGATCATGGCTCCATGACAACACGCGCCACTGACAATCCCCGCCCGCCCGGTGTACTCCGGGTGGAATCGCCATGAATACCGGGGATCGGAGATCGGCAATGCCGGTTCCTGGGATCAGCGATGCCAGGGGGTCATCGGCGACGCCGACGAGTCGGAGATCAGCGTCCGACCGCGTACCCCTGCATCCCGCGCGGATTCGCCGCCGCCGACAACACGCCCGTCCGCGGGTCCCGGGCGACCGCGCACAGCCGGCCCTCGGACCAGGCGTCGGCGACCAGGACGTCGTGGCCGCGGCGGCGCAGCTCCTCGACGACCCCCGCGTCCATGCGGGACTCGACGGTGAGGCTGCCGGGGCGCATACCGCGGGGGTAGAAGGAACCGGGGAAACTGTCGTTGTGCCAGTTCGGGGCGTCGATCGCGCCCTGGAGGTCGAGGCTGCCGCGCACCTCGGAGCGCAGTGCCACGGACAGGAAGAAGTGCGTCTGCCACTGGTCCTGCTGGTCGCCGCCCGGGGTGCCGAACGCCATGACCGGCACGCCGTCGCGCAGCGCCAGCGAGGGGGTCAGCGTGGTGCGCGGGCGGCGTCCCGGCGTCAGAGAGTTGGGCAGTCCCTCATCCAGCCAGGCCATCTGGAGTCGGGTGCCGAGCGGGAAGCCCAGCTCGGGCACGACCGGGTTGGACTGCAGCCAGCCGCCGCTCGGGGTGGCGGCGACCATGTTGCCCCAGCGGTCGACGACGTCGAGGTGGCAGGTGTCACCCCGGGTGCCGCCGTCCGGCGCCACGTCGGGTTCCGGGGTCGTCCGGGCCACGGTCGGTTCACCGGCGCCCGGGACCGCCAGGGCGTCGAAGCCCGGCTCCCCGGCGGCCACCACGCGCGCGTGCCCGCTCATCCGCGGAGTGCGCCCTCCGGGGCTGCCGGGGCGCAGCTCGTACGACGCCTTGTCGCCGACGAGCGCACGGCGGGCGGCGTTGTACGGCTCCGAGAGCAGCTCGTCGAGCGGCACCTCGGAGGCGTCCCCGTACCAGGCCTCCCGATCGGCCATGGCGAGCTTGCAGCCCTCGACGAGGAGGTGGACGTAGTCGGCGGAGCCGTAGCGCGGCAGCTCGGGCGGGAGCAGCGCCAGCTGCTGCAGGAGGACCGGGCCCTGGCTCCAGGGGCCCGCCTTGCACAGGGTCCAGCCCCGCCAGTCGTACGTCGCCGGGGCCTCGTAGGTCGCGGACCAGGCCGCCAGGTCGGCGGCCGTCAGGGTGCCGGCGTGGCGCTCGCCGCTGGTGTCCATGGTGGGCCGCTCGGCCTGCCGCACCAGGGCCTCGGCGATGAAGCCCGAGCGCCAGACCCTCCGGGCGGCCTCGATCTGCGCCACGCGGTCCGTCTCTTCAGAGACCTCGGCGAGAAGCCGTCGCCAGGTCGCCGCGAGGGAGGGGTTGCGGAAGAGCTCGCCGGGGCGCGGTGCCTCGCCGCCCGGCAGATACGCCTCCGCCGACGAGGTCCACTCCGTCTCGAACAGCTCGCGCACGGTCTCGACCGTCTGGCCGAGGCGCTCCACGGGCGCGTGTCCCTCCTCGGCGTACCCGATGGCGTACCTGAGGACGTCGGCGAGCGACTTGGTTCCGTGGTCGCGCAGCAGGAGCATCCAGGCGTCGAACGCACCCGGCACGGCGGCTGCGAGCGGCCCTGTGCCGGGTACGAGATCCAAACCGAGTCCCCTGTAGTGGGCGATCGTCGCTCCCGCGGGCGCGACGCCCTGTCCGCACAGGACCCGCACCTCGCCGCCCGCCGGAGCAAGGATGATCGGGACCTCGCCCGCGGGTCCGTTGAGGTGGGGCTCGACGACGTGCAGAACGAATCCCGCGGCGACGGCGGCGTCATACGCGTTGCCGCCGTCCTCCAGGACTGCCATCGCCGACTGGGAGGCGAGCCAGTGCGTGGAGGACACCATGCCGAAGGTGCCCTGGAGCGTGGGTCGGGTCGTGAACATGCCTGCCACCTCGCTGTGCGGAGCGATCAACCTCGGGCCCGACTATGGCACTTGCGCTCACGGGAGTGCAGAGCGGCAGCCCAGCACCACGCGGACCCGGCCCGGAAGGACCGGAATGATCGGAATCATTCACCAGGGATGGGCGTTGGTCCTCGTGGAACGGAACGGAGGCGGATCGGTGCACGGTGAGTACAAGATCCCCGGCGGCAAGCTCGTCGTGGTGGATCTGGAGGTGGAGCGCGGAGTGCTGTGCCACGCGCGCGTGGCGGGCGATTTCTTCCTCGAACCGGACGAAGCGCTGGACGCCGTCAATCACGCGCTGAACGGCGCCCCGGCCGACACCGACGCGACGGGCCTGGCCGCCCGCATCGACGCCGCACTGCCCGAGGCCACGGTCATGTACGGGCTGACCTCGGAGGGCATCGGGATCGCGGTGCGCCGGGCGCTCGCGCACGCCACCGACTGGACGGACTACGACTGGCAGCTGATCCACGAAGGCCCGCAGTCCCCGGCGTTGCACATGGCTCTGGACGAGGTGCTGACCGCCGAGGTCGCCGCGGGCCGGCGCCCGCCGACGCTGCGCGTGTGGGAGTGGGCCGCCCCGTCCGTGATCATCGGCAGCTTCCAGTCGTTGCGCAACGAGGTCGACCCGGAGGGCGCCGCGCGCCACGGCATAGAGGTCGTGCGCCGGATCTCCGGCGGCGGCGCGATGTTCGTGGAGCCGGGCAACACCATCACATACTCGCTCTCCGTGCCCGAGGCGCTCGTCCAGGGACTGTCCTTCCAGGACAGCTACGCGTATCTCGACGACTGGGTGCTGGGCGCCCTCGGCGACATGGGGATCAAGGCCTGGTACCAGCCGCTGAACGACATCGCCACGGACCAGGGCAAGATCGCGGGCGCCGCCCAGAAGCGTGTGGTCGGGCCCGGCGCCGGCCCCGGCGCCGTGCTGCACCACGTGACCATGTCGTACGACATCGACGCCGACAAGATGCTCGAAGTGCTGCGCATCGGCCGGGAAAAGCTCTCCGACAAGGGCACGAAGAGCGCGAAGAAGCGGGTGGATCCGCTGCGTCGGCAGACGGGGCTCGCACGTGAGGCGGTCATCGAGCGGATGATCGACTCCTTCCGCGGGCGGTACGGGCTGACGGACGGCAAGGTGACACCGGAAGAGCTGGGCCGGGCGGAGGAGTTGGCGCGGTCGAAGTTCGGCGCTCCGGAGTGGACGGCGCGGGTGCCGTAACTCGCGGCCGACGGGTGTGCCCTGAGGGGCTCATGAGGGAAGTGTCCAGGCCGTCGTCCCGAGCGTGTTCTCCGGACCGATGTCGAGGGGCTCCTGAGGACGTATGTTCACAGTGTCGCGCCCCTTGTCCGGGGCGACGCGGAGGTACGTGCCGTCCTCGGCTGCCATCCGCCAGTACAGGACCGCGTGCGCGGTCCCGCCCGGGGCGAGCTTGAACGGTTCGGGTCGGGGGCTGTCCGGCGCCATGGGCACCTGGTCCGTCCCCTCGACGGTGTGTACGCCGGTGAGCGGGGCGCCCGTCTCGTCGAGGACACGGACAGAGGGATAGCCGTTCACGATGCGGCTCGTCTTGCCGCAGTTGATCAGGGTGAGCGTCATGCCGCGCAGTCCCATGGCCGCGTCGACGCGTCCGGCGTCGATGCGCACGCCGGACGACGGGCAGCCGCGCGCCTGTTGGACGGGAACGGTCGGTGACGGCTCGGGGGTCGCGGAGGCGGACGCGGGCGGCGGGGCGGCCCGGGCCTGCGTCGGGGTGGGCTTGCGTTCGGGGTTGCGTTCGCGGTCCAGTTCGGCGGAGAGTCCGCAACCGCTCGTGGCCAGCGCCAACAGGCAGGCGAGAGCAGCGGGGCGGGTCCACTTGAGCCGTATCGCGATCACGCGCCGATGATGGCACGGGTCCCGGCGGAAGCCGTCACTTTGTATGCCCGCGGGCCGTCACCAGACCCGACTCGTAGGCGAACACCACCAGTTGGGCCCGGTCGCGAGCACCCAGCTTCGTCATCGCCCTGCTGATATGGGTCTTGGCCGTGAAGGGGCTGATGACCATGTGCACGGCGATCTCCTCATTGGTGAGGCCGCGTGCGGCAAGTGCCGTGACCTCGCGTTCGCGGCGCGTGAGGTGCTCCAGGCCACGCGCGGTCGTCCGGTCCGGCGGCCGCGCGACGAACTCGCCGATCAGGGTACGCGTCACGGACGGAGACAGCAGCGCCTCGCCTTGGGCGACGACCTCGATGGCCTGCAGCAGGTCGGCGGGCTCGGTGTCCTTGAGCAGAAAGCCGCTGGCACCGGCGCGCAGCGCCTCGAAGACGTACTCGTCCAGGCCGTAGTTGGTGAGGATGACGACGCGCACGCCGGACAGTTCGGGGTCGGCGGCTATACGGCGGGTCGCCTCGATGCCCGTCATCACGGGCATCTGTACGTCCACGAGGGCGACGTCGGGCACCTCGGCCCGCACGAGGGCCAGCCCCTGTTCACCGTCGGCGGCCTCGCCCACCACCTCGATGCCTTCCTCGGCGTCGAGCAGGGCGCGGAAACCGGCCCGCATGAGGGCCTGGTCGTCGACGAGCGCGACCCTGATCACGACACGTCCTCCGGTATGCCCAGCGGCAGTTCGGCCCTTACCGAGAAGCCGCCCTCCGCGCGCGGTCCCGCCTGCAGGGTGCCACCGAGGGCCGTGACCCGTTCGCGCATACCGGTGAGACCGATGCCGGGTCTGAGCTGCCGGGCCGGCCTGGCGACACCGTCGTCGTCCACTCGGATCGTCAACTCGCAGGGTGCGTAGTCGAGTTCGACGGTGACCTTTGCGGGACCCGCGTGCCGGGCGGCGTTCGTCAGGGCCTCCTGGACGATGCGGTACGCGGCACGGTCCACGGTTGCCGTGAGCGCGCGTTCCTCGCCGGTCACTCTCAGATCCACGGCGAGGCCGGCGGCGCGGGCACGTTCCACGAGCAGCGCAGGGGTGCCGGTCGGCTCGTCGGTGCGCAGCACGTCCAGCGTGGCGCGCAGTTCGCGCATCGCCTCGCCGCCCGCCTCCTGGATGGCGAGCAGCGCGGGCGGCACGTCCTCGCCACGCTTGCGGGCGAGGTGGACGGCGACGCCCGCCTGGAGCTTGACGATCGAGATGCTGTGCGTGAGCGAGTCGTGCAACTCCCGTGCGATCCTGAGCCGTTCCTCGCCCGCACGTCTCAGTGCCGCTTCCTCGCGGGTGCGTTCCGCCTCCAGCGCGCGCTGTTCCGTCTGGCGCAGGTACGCCTGCCAGTTGCGGTCGGCGAGGCCTGTCACCAGGGCGCACAGGAACCAGCCCGTGAGCAGCGTGGTTCGCTCCACGATCTCTTGCGTCGCGGGTCCCGTAGCCGCGAATCCGGCCAGGAACACGGCACTTGCGAGCGCCGCCACGGCTCGGTGGCCCGCTCGTGCCGCCGTGTACACGGCGGCCAGCACGGGGAGGGCGGACAGCGAGCCGGGGTGGGCGTGGACGACGTATGCCGTCGTGGTGGCCGTGGTGATGGCCAGTACGACGCGGGGCGCTCCGCGGTAGGCCGCGAGGGTGAGGGAACCGAGGGTGATCAGGGCGTAGTCGACGAGGGTCGTGCCGTCATGGAAGGCGGCTGCGGTCACGACAAGGCCACCGATCACAACCGCGAGGGTCGCGTCGGTCAGGCGCCTGCGGGTGGCCTGGTCCAGCTGCATGTTCGGCACCATATGCGGCTGGGCCGACAGCCGCGTCAGACCTGTGGATGGCTGCCGGGGTACTCCCGGCGCAGTAGGTCGGGCTGCGCGCGAGCCCAGTGGGGGTAGCCGGTATTGCCTTCGGGTGTACGACGTCTCGGGTGCCTCCCCTGGGCCAGGGTTGCCATGGCACCCGGCGCTGCCGACGGCGCCCCACCCTCCCCCAAGCTCTCGGCCCTGCTCGAGCAAGGGGGTACCCCCATCGACCTGCGGAACGACTGCCCGCAGCGGTGAGCGATCACGGTCGGCGGCCAACCGTCGCGGCCGGCGCTCAGCCACCAACCAACCACCGCCGCCGCCTCGATCGCCGGCCGACAGGCCGCAACCCGCACCCCACAGCCCTGAACAACCACCGACAGCCTCCCGGAGGCAACTCATGCCCAACCCCTTCCGCCACACCACCCCTCCCCCACCCAAATCCGCCACCGGCGTCACCGCAGCCGTCTACGCCCAACTCGCCGAAGACTTCGGGATCGAGCGGGCGGTCACCTTCGTCGTGCTCTCCTCCGCGCCCGACATCATGGCCGCCGCCTGGGCATTGATGCGCGAGTCCCTCATCGCGGGCGACGGGGACAGGACCGGCAAGGAGCTCGCGGCGCTGGGGACCTCCCAAGCCAATCGGTGTCCGTTCTGTGTGGACGCGCACACGATGTTGCTGCACGCCACCGGGGACCACTCTCTCGCCGAAGCCATGGTGCGCGGTGAGACCCCCGCCGACGAGCGGCACGCGCGCCTGCTGGCGTGGGGCAGGGCGAGCCGGATTCCTGGGGCGGTCGAGTTGACGCCGTACCCCTTCCCCGGTGCCCACGCTCCCACCTACATCGGCACTGTCCTCTCCTTCCACTTCATCAACCGGATCGTGTCGGCCCTGCTGACCGAGAACCTGCTGCCGGGCAACGTCCAGCGGTTCCGGGCCGTCCGGAGTCTCGGGGGACGGTCCCTCGCCAGGACGGTGCGCCGACGTCCCCCCACCGGGGCGGGCTTGGCACTCCTCGACGACCCGGGTCCCGGCCCGGACTGGGCACACGGAACCACCGTCGGCCCGGCCTACGCCGCACTGCGCGACGCCGCCACGGCCGGGGCGGGGCTCCTGGACGAGGACGACCGGAACCTCGTACGGGAAGCGCTCCAGGCGTGGGACGGCACGCATCCGCCGCTCGCTTGGGACGAGCTCCCGGACCGTTCCCGCCCCGGCGCGCGTCTCGCGCTGCTGGCCGCCCTCGCCCCGTACCGCATCACGGACGAAGATGTGACGGCTTGGCGCAAACCTATCCATACCGACCACTGCCTTGTACGCCTCGTGGCGTACGGCGCGTTCGCCGCCGTCGACCGCATCGAGAGCACGCTTCCCGTCCACACCGCGAAGGAGACCTCATGACCCGGATCGCCAACTCCGTTCAGGCACAGGCCTGGAACGGCCCCGTCGGCACCCACTGGGCCGCCCACCGCGAGCGCTACGACACGATGCTGTCGGGCGTGAACGACGCGCTGTTCGCGGGCGCGGCCATCGCGGCGGGCGATCGCGTCCTCGACGTCGGCTGCGGCGCCGGAGCGACGACCCGGATCGCCGCCCGGCTGGCCGCGAGCGGACATGCCGTGGGGGTCGACATCTCGGAGCCCCTGCTCGACAGGGCACGGGCGATCAGCGCCACCGAGGGCGTCACGAACGTCGCGTACGAGCTTGCCGACGCACAGATCCACCCCTTCCCGCCCGCCGGCTACGACGTGGTCATCAGCCGCGGCGGCGTGATGTTCTTCGCGGACCACGCGGCCGCCTTCCGGAATCTGGCAGGGGCGTTGCGGCCGGGAGGGCGGCTCGCGTTCGTGTGTCCGCGGCCCGCCGGGCCGGATGTCGAGGAGTCGCGGGCCCTCAGCCTGTTCGGCGAACTGCTGGAGGGGCCGGACGCCGACACCGTCGCCGCGCAGGTCGCGATGGCGTCGCTGTCCGACCCGGCCCGGATCCGTGAGGTCCTGCGCGGGTACGACGACGTGACCGTGACCCCCGTCGAGACGGAGACCGTGTGGGGGCGCGACGCCTCGGACGCCGTCGACTTCATCCTCTCCCGCACACCGGGGCGTACGGTCGCCGCAGACACGCGTGCGGCTCTGGAGGGCACCCTGCGCCCGTACGAGACGGATCGCGGCGTCCGCCTCCGGGCGGCGGTATGGCTGGTGACGGCGAGGGCGACCGCTCGGGATGCCGCGCGGCGACCCACGCCCCGTCAACAGTGAGCCATTGTCACCACACAGGCACGGAGCGAGTTCGCACTTCCGCCCCACAGGGACTCATGTGACACTGGCGTCCCGTCCGCAGTGCGGACTCCCTCCGCACCGTCCCCCACGAGAAGTGCGCCTTGCGTTCTCTTCCTCTGCCGCTCGCTCTCACCGCGCGCCTGCTGCCGGTCGCCGTGCTCGCCTCGGCCGGCTGGGCTCTGACGTCCGGTCCGCTCGCCGCGACCCCCACCGCCGAGCACAAACCGACGCCGAAGACGACCGATACGGCATCCGCACCCTCGACGTCCGCGGCCACCAAGACGTACACCGCATCGCCCGCGCCCTGCGAGGGCGTCACGGAGACGACGGTCAAGTCCCTGGTCCCTGGCGCCAAGACGGCCGGGCAGGAGATCGCTTCGACCGACAAGTCGGTGCGCCGCACCTGCTCCTGGAACGCGTTGAAGGGGTTCGACTACCGCTGGCTCGACGTCTCGTACGAGATCAAGGAGACGGACGAAGCAGCACAGAAGTCCTACGAGGGGCGCGTGGCGGACAAGAGCGGCGGCGGGGCGGTCCCCGGGCTCGGCGACACCGCATACTCCGTCGTGAACCTCACCACCGAGGACAAGCAGCAGACGCGTGAGGGAGTGGTGCTGGCCCGCGTGTCCAACGCGCTGGTCGTCATCACGTACAACGGCAGTGACTTCGAGACGAAGAAGGCGCCGAGTACGGACGAGATCAACAAGGGCGCCATCAAAGCCGCCAAGGACGCGGTGGCAGTATTGGAGAAGAGCGGGCAATAGTCCGGAGGAGCCGGAACAGGATCTGAAGACCGGGACAGGCCTCGAAGAACCGGCACAAGCCCGGCAGAACGCGGTAGAGCCGACCCGGACAATGCGGTCGGCCCTACCCAGGGGCACCTAAGTCGGGCACGTCAGACAGTGACCTTCTCCTTGCCTCGCAGCAGCATCAGCACCACGTACAGAACCATCGACGTTCCGAGTCCGACCGCCCACCCGTAGTCGGCCAGCGACTCCAGCGCCGGGATGGGCCGGCCGTCGATCAGCGGATGGAAGTCGGCGCCGCCGATGGCCAGGACGCCGCCGGTGGCGAAGGCGACTACGGCCCGCCAGTTCCAGCCTCCGTCGTACCAGTAGCGGCCGCCCGTGCGGTACAGGTCGGCGAGGTCCAGCTTGGTGCGGCGCAGGATCCAGTAGTCGGCGATGAGGATGCCCGCGACCGTGCCGAGCAGACCGCCGACCAGACCGAGCCAGGTGAAGATGTAGCCCTGCGGGTCGGAGTACAGCTTCCAGGGGAAGATCAGCACGCCGAGGACGCAAGTGGCGAGAGCACCGGTGCGGAAATTGATCTTCCGTGGCGCGATGTTGGAGAAGTCGAACGCCGGCGAGACCAGGTTGGCCGCGATGTTCACGGACAGGGTCGCGACCAGCACGGTGACCAGGGCGAACAGGATGCCGGCGACGTTGTCCGTCTTGGCCGCCAGCTGGACCGGGTCCCAGACCGCCTTGCCGTACACGGCCTGCGAACCCGAGGTGACCATGACCGACAGGAAGGCGAAGAGCGTCATCGTGGTCGGCAGACCGAGCGCCTGACCCCAGGTCTGCGCCTTCTGGCTCTTGCCGTACCGAGTGAAGTCCGGGATGTTCAGCGACAGCGTGGACCAGAAGCCGATCATGCCCATGAGCGAGGGCCAGAACAGCTTCCAGAAGTCGCCGCCCCAGCCCAGCTTGGAGGGCTGGTCGAGCAGCGGGCCGAAGCCGCCCGCCTTGCTGCTCATCCACCACAGCATCACGCCGGCGCCGATGAGCACGAAGGGCGCCGCCCAGTTCTCGAAGCGGCGGATCGTCTCCATGCCCCGGTAGATGATGGCGACCTGGAGCACCCAGAAGATCGCGAACGACAGCCACATGGTCCAGGCGTAGCCCCCGACCTCGGCGGCGTTCTTCCAGCCGTCGCCGAAGAGCTTCCCGGCGAGGAAGTAGATCGCCTCGCCGCCGATCCAGGTCTGGATGCCGAACCAGCCGCAGGCCACCAACGCCCGTACGACAGCGGGCAGGTTCGCGCCGCGGACGCCGAAGGAGGCGCGCGCGAAGACCGGGAAGGGTATGCCGTACTTGGGCCCGGCGTGCCCGGTGAGCAGCATCGGGACGAGCACGATCAGGTTGGCCAGTGCGATGGTGAAGACGGCCTGCTTCCAGTCCATGCCGACGGCTATCAGACCGGAGGCCAGCGTCCAGGAAGCGGTGTTGTGGGCCATGCCGACCCACAGCGCCGAGAAGTTGTACGTGGTCCAGGTGCGCCTCTCGACCGGGACCGGCAGCAGGTCCTCATTGGCGTAGGGGCCGGTCGGCGCCGGGGCGTCGGGCGCGATTTCCACCCGGCCGTCGGGGAGCGTGACTTGAGCGGCGGGCGGGCTGTCCGGAGGGACGGTCTCGGTCATGGGCAGGCCAATCAGATGAGGAGTGGGACGGGAAAGGCCGTGCGGGTGACGCCGTGGGGGGTGTGCGGGTGCGGCCGATCCCCTTCCCGGGACGGCGGGAAGGGGACGATTCGGGGAGGGAGCGGGTGCCGCGGTAGGGCTGTCGTACGCGGTCAGCCGTTGATCGCCGGGATGACCTTCGCCCCGTACGCGTCGATGGTGGCCTCCTGCGCGTCGTGCATGTCGTAGACCGCGAACTGGTCGACGCCGAGCTCACGCAGTGCGTTGAGCTTCTCGATGTGCTTCTCGGCCGGGCCGATGAGGCAGAACCGGTCGACGATCTCGTCGGGCACGAAGGCGGTGTCGGGGTTGTCGGCGCGCCCGTGGTGGGAGTAGTCGTAGCCCTCGCGGGCCTTGATGTAGTCGGTGAGCTCGTCGGGTACGGCGGCCGAGTGCTCGCCGTACTTGGCGACGAGGTCGGCGACGTGGTTGCCGACCATGCCGCCGAACCAGCGGCACTGCTCGCGCGCGTGGGCGAGCGCCTCCGGCGAGTCGTCCGCGGTGATGTACGCGGGCGCGGCGACGCAGATCTTGACGTCGGAGGGGTCACGCCCGGCCTCGGCGGCAGCGTTCTTCACCGCCTTGACCATGTACTCGGTCAGATACAGATCCGCGAGCTGCAGGATGAAGCCGTCTGCTTCCTCACCGGTCATTTTCAGCGCCTTCGGACCGTACGCGGCCATCCAGACCGGGAGTTGGGCGCCGGGCCGGACCCAGGGGAACTTGACGACGGTGCCGCCGAGGTCGGCCTCGTCGCCCCGGCCCAGCGCCCGGATCACCTTCATCGCCTCGCTGATCCGGGCGAGGGTGTTGGGCTTGCGGCCGGCGACGCGCATGGCCGAGTCGCCGCGGCCGATGCCGCACACCGTGCGGTTGCCGTACATGTCGTTGAGCGTCGCGAAGGTGGAGGCGGTGACCTCCCAGGTGCGGGTGCCCGGGTTGGTGACCATCGGCCCCACCGTCAACTTCTCTGTGTTCGCAAGGATCTGACTGTAGATCACAAAGGGTTCCTGCCACAGCACGGCGGAGTCGAAGGTCCAGCCGTAGGTGAAGCCGTTGCCCTCGGCCCGCTTCATCAGGTCGATGACGCGGGAGGCAGGGGGGTCGGTCTGCAGCACGAGTCCGAAGTCCATGGCGCCACTCCTAGTCGCTCAGAGAAGGTACTGACAGGTGGAGCGGGGGGTGTAGACGCCGTGGCCCGCGCGTCCGGTGAACTCCCGCTCGGTGATGACCAGTTCGCCGCGCGACAGCACGGACTCGACACGGCCGGTGACGCGCTTGCCCTCGTACGCCGAGTAGTCGACGTTCATGTGGTGCGTCTCGACCGACATGACCTGTTCCGCGTGCGGGTCGTAGATGACGACGTCGGCGTCGGCGCCCGGCGCGATGGTGCCCTTCTTCGGGTACAGACCGAACATTCGGGCCGGGGTGGCGCAGGCGATCTCGATCCAGCGGCGGCGCGAGATGTGCCCGTCGACGACGGCCTGATGGAGCAGGTCCATGCGGTTCTCGACGCCAGGAAGGCCGTTGGGGATCTTCGAGAAGTCCCCGCGGCCGAGTTCCTTCTGGCCGACGAAGCAGAACGGGCAGTGGTCGGTGGAGACGACCTGGAGGTCGTTGGTACGCAGGCCGCGCCACAGGGCGGCCTGGTGCTCCTTGGGCCGAAGGGGCGTACTGCACACGTACTTCGATCCCTCGAAGTCCGGTTCCGCGAGATTGTCGGTGGACAGGAACAGATACTGCGGGCAGGTCTCGCCGAAGACGTTCAGGCCCTCGTCGCGCGCCCGTGCCAGCTCGGCGACCGCCTCCTGCGCCGAGACGTGCACGACGTACAGCGGGGCGCCCGCGACCTGAGCGAGCTTGATGGCGCGGTGGGTGGCCTCGGCTTCGAGCAGCGCCTTGCGGACCTCCCCGTGATAGCGGGGATCGGTCTCTCCACGGGCGAGCGCCTGCTCGACCAGCACGTCGATCGCGATGCCGTTCTCGGCGTGCATCATGATCAGACCGCCGTTCTCGGCGGAGCGCTGCATGGCGCGCAGGATCTGGCCGTCGTCGCTGTAGAAGACGCCGGGGTAGGCCATGAACTGCTTGAAGGAGGTGACGCCCTCCTCGACCAGCAGGTCCATCTCCTTGAGCGTCTCCTGGTTCACGTCGGAGACGATCATGTGGAAGGCGTAGTCGATGGCGCACTTGCCGTCGGCCTTGGCATTCCAGGCGTCGAGGCCCTCGCGCAGCGAGTGGCCGACGCTCTGCACCGCGAAGTCGACGATGGTGGTGGTGCCGCCCCAGGCCGCGGCCCGGGTGCCCGTCTCGAAGGTGTCGGAGGCGAAGGTGCCGCCGAACGGCAGTTCCATATGAGTGTGGGCGTCGACGCCGCCCGGGATGACGTACTTGCCGGTGGCGTCGATGGCCCGCTCGGCCGTCCACGACTCGGCTGCCGGGGTGCCGGTCGCGGCGAGAGCCACGATCCGACCGTCCTCGATCAGGACGTCGGCGTGGATCTCGTCGGACGCGGTGATGACGAGGCCACCACGGATGACGGTACGGCTCATGCTCCCTCTCCTTCCGGTCGTGCGTGCACTGAGGGAATCCCGCTCCTGTTGAAAACTGAGGTCAACGCTGTTTCTTTACAAGGAAGACGGTGCCGCGGGCCCGGTCCCCGTGACCGGGCCCGTGGACGGCGCGGGACGACGGTCAGGGAGCGGTCAGCGGCTCGTACGCGTCGGGACGGCGGTCCCGGTAGAACTGCCAGCGGTCGCGCACCTCTCGCAGCTTGGCCATGTCGAGATCGCGGACGACGAGCTCGGTCTCCTTGTCGCCGGCCACCTCCCCGACGAACTGGGCTTCCGGGTCGACGAAGTACGACGTCCCGTAGAAGTCGTTGGAGCCGAGCTCCTCCACGCCCACCCGGTTGATCGCGCCCACGAAGTACTCGTTGGCGACGGCCGCCGCCGGCTGCTCCAGCTGCCAGAGGTAGGCGGACAGACCGCGCGAGGTGGCCGACGGGTTGAAGACGATCTCGGCACCCGCGAGACCCAGCGCACGCCAGCCCTCCGGGAAGTGGCGGTCGTAGCAGATGTAGACGCCGATCTTCCCGGCAGCGGTGTCGAAGACCGGCCAGTCGGCGTTGCCCGGACGGAAGTAGAACTTCTCCCAGAAGCCCTCGACCTGCGGGATGTGATGCTTGCGGTACTTGCCGAGGTACGAGCCGTCCGCGTCGATCACGGCAGCCGTGTTGTAGAGGACGCCGGGCTGCTCCTCCTCGTACATCGGCAGGATCAGGACGATGCCCAACTCCCTGGCGAGCGCCTGGAATCGCTGGACGATCGGGCCTTCGGGGATCTGCTCGGCGTACTCGTAGAACGCCTTGTCCTGGACCTGGCAGAAGTAGGGCCCGTAGAACAGCTCCTGGAAGCACAGGACCTGGGCGCCCTGCGCGGCCGCGTCGCGGGCCGCCTGCTCGTGGACCTGGATCATCGATTCCTTGTCGCCGGTCCATGCGGTCTGGAAGACGGCGGCGCGGATCACTCTGCTCATCGGGACCTCCGGTCGCTCGGTGTGCTGGGGCGGGCGCCGGAAGTGGCCCGGCAGACGGCACTTCCGGTGCCCGCCCCAGGAGCCTAGAAAGGCCGGAGGGTGGCTTTGAGTTGCACGGTGTCACGTCTGCGGACGCGTGGCGTTCCACGGTGTCACCCCTGCGTCGACCCATGTTTCACCACCGCTTTCCCGCGTCGTCCCACGTTTCATCTCTGTTGCGCGTCGTGTGCGAGCAGCGCGATGTGCACGGATGCCGCCTGCTCGAAGTCGTCGAGGTCGACGCCGAGACGGGCCTCTATGACCTCCAGACGCCGGTACAGGGCGGGCCTGCTGACATGGTGGAGTTGCGCGGTGCGCGACTTGTTGCGGCCGGTGGCGAGATATGTCCGCAGTACGGGAAGCAGCTCCGCCTCGGCGTCGGCACCGCACAACAGACCGTCCAACTCCCTCTCGGCGAAGGACTGGACGTGCGGATCGTCCCGCAACAGCCGCACCAGACCGCGCAGATGCACGTCCCGCAGGCGTATGAGCACCGGCTGATCCTGGTCCGCGGGTGCGTCGGCGGCAGCCTCGGCGACGTGCAGGGCCTCGCGCAGGCCGCCGGGGACGTCCTCCCAGACGGTACGGGGAGAGGCCGCGGCCACCGCCGTACGGGCGCCGGTCTCATGGCGCAGCCGCACCGCGAAGTGCGTGGCCAGCGCCTCGGCGTCCTGGTCGCGGGCGAGGCTGAGCAGCACGGCGGTAGCCCCGTCGGCCAGCTCGGCGACGAGTCCGGGCAGCCCCAACACACGTAGGACACGATTCAGTTGGGCCGGGTCGCCGTCGCGCACCACCAGCGGCACGAATGCCCGCCGGTTGACGGGCAGCCCGGCCGCGCGCGCCCTCGGCAGCAGCTGCCGGGCCGGTACGACACCGCTCACCAGGTCGGTCAGCAGGCTCTGCGCGGACTCCTCCTCCCAGGTGTGCACGGAGCCGCCGAGCATCCGGTGCAGGACCAGGGACTCGGCGGCCCGGTCGGCGAGCAGCCGCCCGGTCGCGCCGTCGCCGCGGTAACCGCACAGCACGATGCGGCCCCAGCGCTCGCCGCGCCCGCCCAGCTCGGCGCGGATCCAGCCGTCGCCCTCGCTGCCGCCCGCCTGCCGGGCGATGCGCTCCCAGTCGCGCAGCACGTCGTCGACGGCGGACCGCTCCCCCGCCGTGGCGAGGACCCGGTGGGCGAGGTTGGTGACGACGACGGGACAGGCGGCGTGCCCGGCGATCTCGTCGAGCATCCGCTGCAGCGGGGCGCCCGCGGTGATGAGTCCGGTGAGCGCGGTCCGTACCGCCTCGGACAGACTCACGGCCGCGAACTTGCTTCTGACCAGCCGGGATTGGACCTCCTCCGTCAACTCGGCGAAGGGGAAGGGCCGGTGGAGCACCACCATGGGCAGCCCGCAGCGCTCGGCCGCCCGGCGCATCACGTCCGGCGGCGCCGGAAAGGCGCGGCCGAGTCCGAGGACGACGGCCGCGGCCTCCGCGCGGTGCAGCGAGCGGATGTACTCGGCCTGAGCGTCGGGATCGCCGGCGAGCAACACCCCGGTGGTGAGCACCATTTCGCCGCCGCTGAGCATCACGCCCACATCGGCGGCCTCGGCGACGTGCACCCAGCGCACGGGCCGGTCGAGATGGCCCGCGCCGGCCACCACCTCGGGCTCTCCGGCGAGCACCCGGTCCAGGGTGAGGACCTGGCGTACCGACAGGGCGGGTTCCAGGGCGGTGGTCATGGCGACGTTCCCTTGCTCAGGTTCTCTTACCGGGTACACCTCAGCGCGCGCTCGAGAATCGCCGCGCCCTCCTCCGCCTCCGCCACGGTGAGGGACAGCGGCGGTGCGATGCGCAGCACGCTGGTGTTGTGACCGCCGCCCTTGCCGATCAACAGGCCTTCTTCGCGGGCCGCTTCCTGCACGGCCGTGGCACCCTCCGGGTTCGCCTCGTCGGTGCCGGGCTTGACCAGCTCGACGCCGATCATCAAGCCGCGCCCGCGCACCTCCCGGACGCCGTCCAGCTGCGCGGCGATCGCCCTCAGCCGCTCGATGAGCAGACCGCCGACGCGCCGGGCGTTGCCCTGCAGGTCGTGCTCGAGGAGGTAGGTGAGGTTCGCGAGCCCCGCCGCCATCGTGACCGGCGAGCCGCCGAAGGTGGAGATGGAGTTGGAGTCGAGACAGTTCATGATCTCGGCGCGGGCCACGACGCCGCCGATGGACATGCCGTTGCCGATCCCCTTGGCGAAGGTCAGCATGTCCGGCGGGCCCGCCGCGGCGTGCGCCTGCCAGCCCCAGAAGTGCTCGCCGGTGCGGCCCCAGCCGGTCTGCACCTCGTCGGCGATCCAGAGGATGCCGCGCTCGTCCAGGACCTCGCGGAAGGCCGCGTACAGGCCGTCGGGCGGCGTGGTGAAGCCGCCGACACCCTGGATGGGTTCGGCGATCAGGGCCGCGGGCGGACGGATGTGGCCGAGCAGGTCCTTCAGGTCGTCCACGCAGGCCGCGATGAAGTCGGCGTCGCCGAGACCGGCGTACGGGCCGCGGGTGCGGACGCCACCGTGGACGTACAGCGTCTGGAGCGGCGAGAGGGAGGTCGGCGACCAGCCCTTGTTGCCGGTGATGCCGACCGCGCTGAACGAGCGGCCGTGGTAGCTGTTGCGCATCGCCAGGATCTGGTTGCTCTGCCGGTAGGCGGTGGCGAGCAGCAGGGCCGTGTCGTTGGCCTCGGTGCCGGAGGTGGTGAAGAAGACGCGGGCGTCCGGGATGCCGGAGAGCTGGGCGATCCGCTCGGCGAGGTCGACCATCGGCCGGTTGAGGTAGAGCGTCGAGGAGTGGATGATCCGCCCGGCCTGCTCACTGACGGCCTTTGTCACCTCGGGCAGCGCGTGCGCGGTCATCGTCGTGAGGATGCCGCCGAAGAAGTCGAGGTACCTGTTGCCCTTGGCGTCCCAGACGTGCCGGCCCTCGCCATGGGTGATCTCGATCGGGTCCTCGTAGTAGAGGGCGAGCCAGTCGGGCAGGACGGCCTTGTGGCGTGCGTACAGGTCGGTCACGGCTGCACCAGCCCTTCGTAGGCGTCGGGTCGGCGGTCGCGGTAGAACGCCCACTGCTGCCGGACTTCCTCGATCAGGCCGAAGTCGAGGTCGCGGACGACGAGTTCCTCGGCCTTGTCACTCGCCGTCTCCCCCACGAACTGTCCGCGCGGGTCGACGAAGTAGGACGTCCCGTAGAAGTCGTTGTCTCCGTACTCCTCCTCGCCCACCCGGTTGATCGCCGCGATGAAGTACTCGTTGGCGACGGCCGCGGCGGGCTGCTCCAACTGCCAGAGGTAGGCGGACAGCCCGCGGGAGGTGGCGGACGGGTTGTAGACGAGCTGGGCGCCGTTCAGGCCGAGCTGTCGCCAGCCCTCCGGGAAGTGGCGGTCGTAGCAGATGTACACGCCGATCCTGCCGACCGCGGTGTCGAAGACGGGCCAGCCGAGGTTCCCCGGTTTGAAGTAGTACTTCTCCCAGAAGCCCTTCACCTGGGGGATGTGATGCTTGCGGTACTTGCCGAGGTACGTGCCGTCGGCGTCGATCACGGCCGCGGTGTTGAAGTAGAAGCCGGACTGCTCCACCTCGAAGACGGGCACGACGATGACCATGCCGGTCTCGCGGGCGAGTTCCCGCATCCGGGTGACGGTGGGCCCGTCGGGCACGGCCTCCGCCCAGCGGTAGTGCTCGGGCTCCTGGACCTGGCAGAAATAGGGAGCGTTGAAGACTTCCTGGAATCCGATGACCTTGGCGCCCTGCCGGGCCGCCTCGCGGGCGTGTTCCTCGTGCTTGGCGACCATGGATGCGGTGTCGCCTGTCCAGGTGGCCTGGACCAGAGCGGCACGTACGACGTTGCCCATGAGCTGCTCCTTCGACGAGACGTCAGAGAGCCTCTACGCACGTAGACAAAGGCTGTAGAGGCTCGAAAGTAAGCCCCCCGAAGAGCCTTGCCAAGACCATCGTCGTTAACCCGCTGAGTCGATCACGTTTCGCACTCCTGTGGGTGAGTGACGGATCCGGTCACGCGGTGAAGCCGGCGACCCGCAGAGCGTGGACGAGGTCCCAGTGGCGTTCGTCCGAGACGCCCTGGGCGGCCTCCAGGAGGAGCGGCACGAGCCGCTGCGGATCCGCTTCCGCGCTGCGGGCCGCTTCCTCCGGGGTGCGCACGCGGACGTACGCGTCGAGCAGTGCGTCGATCTCGCGTCGGCGACCCTCCTCGGCGAGGCTCAGTACGGCGGCCCCGATCTCCGGTGCGGGCCGGGCGACGCCCTGGCGCAGCATCTGCTGCCCGTCGGCCGTCCGGCCCGCCGCTTCGAGCGCGTCCGCGGCGGCGACCAGCCGGTCCGCGGGGAGCGACGCCGCCTCCCACAGCAGGGTGGCCCAGTCCGCGTCCAGGCCCGCGCGGTGCAGCTCCGCGGCGAGCAGCGGGAAGCGGGCGGCGGGCCAGTACGCGGCCTCGACGAGGACGGCGTGCGCCTCGCCGCTCCTGCCCTCGCTCCGCAGCCGTATCAGCGTCCCGACGGTCTCGGCGGTGGCCCGCCGCGCGCCGTCGTCCACCGGCTCCGTGCGCGGCTGCGCGGGCTCCTCGGCCGCTCCCGCGAAACGGGCGCCCCGGGGGGTACGGCCGCCCTGCGCGGCCGGGGCCGGGCTGCGCGGCGCCGCCTCGGGCACGACCATGGGGGCCGCCTCCGGCTCCATCATTCCGGCGAAGCGGGCGCTGCCTCGGGGGCGGCGCTTGGAGCGCTGCTTGGGGGTGACGGGGGTCGACTCCGGGGCCCGGGCCGGGGGCCGTTCGTGGTCACCCTGAGTGTCGGGGGCGTACCCGTCGCGACCTGCGGCCGCCGGACGGTCCGGCCACGCCGGGTCGGCGAAGGGGGAGCGCGCGGCGGGCCGCTCCGGCACCGCCGGGTCCGCGAACGCGGAGTGCGGGCCGGTCTGCTCGGGAATGGTCGAGCGATGGCGGGGTGACGACGGCCCCGGGGCGGCGCCTTCTCCGGCGCCCCGCCGAGCGCTCGGACGACCCACCGGGTGCCCCTCGTCCTCGGGCTCGCGTACCCGGAACACATCCCCGGCGGGCCCGGCCGTGAAGTCCAGTGCGCCCTGCCCGTGGGTGTGCTGGAGGCGGCGGTCGAGGTTCTCCATGCGGTGGTGGAGCTCGGTGCAGCGGGCTGTGGCGCGTTCGTGGTCGTCGTGGGCCCAGGCGAGGTCGAGCCGGATCGACTCGGCCTCCTCCTGGGAGCGGGCCGAGTGGAGCAGCCGGCCCAGCTCGGCCTGGCGCTCGGCGGCGTAGCGCTGTTCGCGGAGCATCACGTCGAGGCGGTCGCCGAGTGCGTCGCGGCCTCCGGGCCGGGCGTCGTACGCGGCGAGCGAGGCGTCGTGCAGGGCGCGGGCCCGCTCGGCCTCCTGTGCGGCGGCCCGGTCGCCGTAGTGCGCGGCGAGGTCCTGGAGGAGCGCCTCCACGACATCCCATGGCGGGACTTCCCAGCCATCCAGGCAGGCCCGCATGCCGTCGGGGTCGCGCTGCCAGAACACTCCGCACCAGCCGCCGCCCTGATCGAGCCGTTCCATCAGCCCGTTCAGATACCTTGCGAACTCCCTCACTTGACCCGGGAGTTGTTCTACAGCCATCACACGACTCCCCGCCCGACTGGAGTGCTTTGCTCCGGTAGAAAACACCAGCCGTGTTACGGGACGGCTACAGGGAGTTTTCGGACCGGACGCAGAGACCTCCGGGATGGATGACACCGGTGTGCGGCCCTCCAGGGACGCAGCTGTCAGGAGACCCTACTCGCCTCCCTTGCCCGATGGCGGGCGACCAGATCGCGTCTCACGCCACGTGCGCCAACGCGCATCGCACCACGAGGTCGTCCATCGACAGCCCGAGCACCCGCGCGAGCGCCGCCACCGTGAAGAAGGCCGGGGTGGGCGCCCGCCCGGTCTCGATCTTGCGCAGCGTCTCGGCGGAGATCCCGGCGACCGCCGCGATCTCCGCCATGCTGCGGTCACCGCGGGCGTCGCGCAGCAACCGGCCGAGCCGCTCGCCGCGTTCGCGCTCTTCGGGGGTCAGGGGGGTGCGTACCATGCCACCATTCTAATACCGGTATAGTAATTGGCATGGTGGAACTGAAGACGGACACATCGATCGACGAGATGTACGCGGCGGGCCAGGTCGTGGGCAGGGCGCTCACGGCCGTGCGGGAAACGGCCGACGTGGGCGTCTCACTCCTGGAGCTGGACGAGGTGGCGCACCAGGTCCTGCGGGACGCGGGAGCCGGCTCCCCCTTCCTCGGCTACCGCCCCTCCTTCGCGCCCACCCCCTTCCCCGCGGTCATCTGCGCCTCCGTGAACAACGCGATCGTGCATGGCATCCCGGACGGCTACCGGCTGCGCGACGGCGACCTGGTCTCCATCGACTTCGGCGCCGAACTGGGCGGCTGGGTGGGCGACTCGGCGATCAGCTTCATCGTCGGAAGGCCGCGCGCCGCCGACGTGCGCCTGATCGAGACCGCGGAACGGGCCCTCGCCGCCGGCATCGAGGCCGCCGTCGTCGGCAACCGCATCGGCGACATCGCGCACGCCATCGGCACGGTGTGCCGCGCGGCGGGGTACGGCATCCCGGACGGCTTCGGCGGCCACGGCGTGGGCCGCCACATGCACGAGGACCCGTCCGTCCCGAACGAGGGCCGCCCCGGCCGCGGCCTCCCCCTCCGCCACGGCATGGTCCTCGCCATCGAGCCCATGCTCATCGGCGGCGGCACCAACGGCTACCACGCGGCCCCCGACGGCTGGACCCTCCGCACGAACGACGGCTCCCGCGCGGCCCACACGGAGCACACAGTGGCGATCACCGAGGCGGGGCCACGCATCCTGACGGCGCGCTGACCGTCCCGATCGGCCGCCAAAAGGTGCTCTCATCCATGCCCGCAAGGATGGCGTACGGCACTGACAATCGAGCGGGCGGCGCTCTGAACTGCCAGAACGCTGCCCGCACGGAAACCGACGGTTACGACGCGGGCCGCACCACCATCGCGGAGCCGCCTCCGCGTCGCACCTTCTCCGCGGCTGCGAGCCACTTGCCGTTCGGGAGGCGTTGGATGCCGGTCGCCGCGCCGATTTCCGGGTTTTGGCGGAAGGCGTGGCCGATGGACTCCAGCTGGGCCTTCAGAGGGCTGTTCCACAGGGCCGGTTCGAGTTCGGTCGTGGTCTGGTTGCGCTGGCTGGCGCGCGGGGCGGCGATCGCGTCCACCAGGGGCAGCCCCCGGTCCAGGAACTCCGTCAGCGTCTGCAGCACGGTCGTGACGATGGTGGCGCCGCCCGGCGAGCCGAGCGCCACCACGGGCCGGTCGGCGCGGTCGAGCACGATCGTCGGCGAGATGGACGAGCGCGGCCGCTTGCCGGGGCCGGGCAGGTTCGGGTCGTGGACGTCCGGGCTCGCGGGCGCGAAGGAGAAGTCCGTCAGCTCGTTGTTGAGGATGAAGCCGCGGCCCGGGACCGTGATGCCGCTGCCGCCGGTCTGCTCGATGGTCAGCGTGTACGCGACGACGTTGCCCCACTTGTCGGCCACCGTCAGGTGCGTGGTGTTCTCGCCCTCGTACGTCGTCGGGGCGGCCGTTCCGGCGGTGGAACAGGCCGCCGGGTCGCTCGGGTCACCCGGCGCCAGCGGGCTCGTCAGCACCGCATCGTCCTTGATCAGGCATTCCCGCGAGTCCGCGTACTTCTGTGAGAGAAGTCCCTTCGTCGGTACGTCCTCGAAGGCCGGGTCGCCCACCCAACGGCCCCGGTCCGCGAACGCGATCCGGCTCGCCTCGATGTAGCGGTGCAGGTACTGCGCCTCGCTCGCCTTCGCAAGGTCGCTCCTCTCAAGGATGTTGAGCGCCTCGCCCACCGTGGTGCCGCCCGAGGAGGAGGGCGCGATCGAGTACACCTTCAGGCCCCGGTACGTGGTCCGGGTCGGCGCCTGCTGCTTCGCCTCATACTCCGCCAGGTCCTCCAGGGACAGCTTGCCCGGGCGGGCGTTGTAGCCCGAACCCGGATCCACCGGCGGCTTGTTCACGGTGTCGACGATCTCCTGGCCGAGGTCGCCGTCGTAGATCGCGTCGACACCCTCCTTGCCCAGCTCCTGGTACGTACGGGCCAGATCGGGATTCTTGAACGTCGAGCCGACGACCGGAAGCGCGCCGCCCGGCAGGAAGAGCTCGGCGGTGTCCGGGAAGTTCTTGAAGCGGGCCTGATTGGACTCGGTCTGCGAGCGGAAGGTCGCGTCGACCGTGAATCCGTCGCGGGCGATGCGCTCGGCGGGCTTCAGCACGCTGCCCAGCCGCTTGCTGCCCCACTCGTCGAGAGCCGTCTGCCAGGTGGCGGGCGTGCCCGGTGTGCCCACGCTCAGCCCGCTGGTGACGGCGTCCGCGAAGGCGAGCGGCTTGCCGTTCTCCAGGAACAACCCGGAGTCGGCCGTCAACGGGGCCGTCTCGCGGCCGTCGATCGTGTGCACCGTGCGGGACTTGGCGTCGTAGTAGACGAAGTAGCCGCCTCCGCCGATGCCGGACGAGTAGGGCTCGGTGACGCCGAGAGCCGCCGCTGTGGCGACCGCCGCGTCCACGGCGTTCCCGCCCTTCTTCAGGACCTCGATCCCGGCCGCGGAGGCGTCCGCGTCAACGCTCGCCACGGCGCCGCCGTAGCCCACGGCGACCGGAACCTTCTCAACCGAAGCGTCGGTGGAAGACGGTGGCGCCGCCGCGCCGACCGACACCACCGCGGCCGAAACCGCCAAGACCGCCAGATTCCGCGCAAGAGGGCGACGCATCCGTACCTCCAGTCAACAGCCGTCCGCGCAGCGTAACTTCACCGCCATGCCCGCGTCAGGACCCCCTCGAACACCGTTCCGCCTTGCCGCTAGCATGCGCGCCCATGACTGACGACGTGCGCAACATCGTCCTCGGCGTGCTGGCGGCCGGCATCAGTGCCGCGCTCGGCTGGCTCGCCCGTACGTATTTGTGGAGGCGCAAGCTCCGCCGCAAGCAGGCGTTCTTCGGGCTGCCGGACAACTCCGAGTCACTGCTCGTCGTCAACCGCGACGCCGGCAGCGCCGACCTCGCTGTGCACCGCTACGACGTGTTCGCACTCCTTGAACTCTCCGCACTCATCAAGGACTGCGGCGCGCACGCCGAGGTGATCACCCAGGACGCGGCCCGGCAGGGCTTCGGAGAGCGGACGGAGTTCTGCGTCGGCGGCCCGGGGTCGAACAGGCGCATGGCTGCCCATATGCACGCCATGCTGCCCGGCGTGCGCGTGAACACCGACGCGGAACCGGGCCCGGAGCGACTGGCGTTCCAGATCGGCAGCGAGCAGTACCGCATGGAGCCCGGCCTGACCGAGTACGTGCTGCTGGCACGGCTCACCGCCGGGCAACCCGGCCTGACTCGGCCCGTCTTCCTCTTCTGCGGCCAGCGCGCGATCACCAACCAGGCGGCGACCCGCTATCTCGCCCGCAACCACGAACGCCTCGCACGCAAGCACGGCGACAAGTCCTTCGTCCTGCTCCTGAAGGTCGTGAACTCCCAGGCGTACGGCCCCGACGTCGTCGAACTCGTCGCGGACGTCACGCGGGCCGCCCAGACCCCGCTGCCCACACCCGCGAACCCGCGCAATTCACACCGGGCGACCTCCTGAAGTCCTCTGCACATGTGATCCGGGAAACTGCGGACAGCCCACTGGAATGAACGGTTCGACTTGCGCACGGAATGAGTACTTCAGCGCGTCACGGCACACCATTCAACGTCTCTTCACTCACGAAATTAACACCTCAACAATCGTTACCCGCACGTAACTTACCGACGGGTTACTTCCGGTAAGCGGCCGAGGTTACCGTCGGGTCACTTTGCGCTGACACGAGTGAGGAGTGACCCGTGGGACACGGTCGCAACGCCCTGCGTACGTCCGCCGTCGGTGCCGTCTCCGCGACGCTGATCGCCACCGCCGGCCTCGGTATGGCCCCCGCCGCCCAAGCCTCCACCGGCGCGACGGGGCTTCGCTTCGTCGACATCTCCGGAGACGGCGGCACGGTCCTCAAGGCCAACGTCGTCACACCCGCGGGCGCCGATGGCACCCGCGACTACCCGCTCATCGTGCTGCCCACGAGCTGGGGCCTGCCTCAGGCCGAGTACCTCGTACAGGCCCAGAAGCTCGCGAACTCCGGCTATGTGGTGGTCAGTTACAACGTCCGGGGCTTCTGGCAGTCCGGCGGCGAGATAGAAGTGGCAGGCCCGCCGGACGTGGCCGACGCGTCCAAGGTGATCGACTGGGCGCTGGCGAACACCCCCTCCGACGCACAGAAGGTCGGCATGGCCGGGATGTCGTACGGCGCCGGCATCAGCCTGCTCGCCGCCGCGCACGACAAGCGGATCAAGGCGGTTGCCGCCCTCAGTGGCTGGGCCGACCTCATCGACTCGATCTACTCCGGCCGCACCCAGCACGCCCAGGCGGCCGCCCTGCTGGACGGTGCCGGAACGATCACCGGCCACCCCAGCGCCGAACTCCAGCAGATCTTCAAGGACTTCTTCGCCTCCGACCTCTCCAAGGAGCAGGAGATCATCGCCTGGGGGAAGAAACGTTCCCCTGAGACCTACATCGACCAGCTCAATGCCAACGGGGCGGCGGTCATGCTGGCCAACGGCTGGGGCGACACGATCTTCCCGCCGAACCAGTACGTGAAGTTCTACGAGGAGTTGACCGGTCCGAAGAGGCTGGAGTACCGGCCCGGCGACCACGCCACGGCCGAGGTGACCGGACTCTTCGGACTCCCCAACGACGTGTGGACGGACACCGGCCGCTGGTTCGACCACTACCTCAAGGGCGAGGACAACGGCATCAATCGCGAGCAGCCGGTCCAGCTCAAGTCCCGTTCCGCGGGCGGCTACGAGGGCTACCCGGACTGGAAGACCGTCGGCCCGACCACGAGGAAGATCGCCCTGTCCGGCACCCAGACCATCCACACGAACGTCGACTCGGGCGCGGACGGCGGGGTCATCTTCCTCTCCAGCATCCTCGACCAGCTCGCCCAGCTGCCCCCGATGGCGTCGATCCCGCTGCTGCCGCGCTACTGGGCGGCCGTGTGGCAGTCGGAGAAGTATCAGAGCGCCCAACAGGTGCGCGGCACCGTCAAGCTGCACACCACGGTCACCGGCACCAAGGAGAGCGGCACCCTCGTCGCCTACCTCTACGACGTGGGCCCGCTCGGCCTCGGCAAGCTGGTCAGCAACGCGCCGTACACCTTCCACGGGCAGACGCCCGGAAAGCCGTTCGGCCTCGACCTGGAGCTGTACTCCACGGCCTACGACGTCCCGGCAGGGCATCGACTCGCTCTGGTCGTCGACACGGTCGACCCGCTCTACATCGAGCACAACCCGTCCGGCGCGCAGCTGACCTTCTCCTCGCCGGAGCACGACCCCTCATATGTGTCGGTGCCCCTGCGCGAGCAGTGATCTCCGGCTGCCGCCGTCCGGGTCTGGCCCTGTGAGCTGCTGCTTTCCCCCTACAGTCGCGGGGCTGTGGGGGGACCCCCACCCGGCAGCAGCGTCCCTGGTTCGGCCGGTGCCACCTCCACGGCCTCGGTCTTGGGACTGCGCCGCTCCCACCGGGACACCCACTGGGCGAACCAGGAGAGCAGCATGCACATCCCGATGTAGATCGGTGAGATCACCATCACCACAGGGATGAACGGCAAATCGTAGTCGAGGTTGGACGCGATGAGCTTCCCGGCGTGGAGGAACTCCTCATAGGTGATCAAATAGCCGAGCGAGGTGTCCTTCAGGGCCACCACGAGCTGGCTGATGATGGCGGGCAGCATGGCCCGTGCGGCCTGGGGCACGAGGACGTACGACATGACCTGGGTCTTGCGCATGCCGAGCGCGAACGCGGCCTCCCCCTGGCCGCGTTCGACGGAGTTGACGCCCGAGCGGAAGACCTCGGCGAGCACCGAGCCGTTGTAGAACGTCAGCCCCGCGACCAGCGCGGGCAGCGGCTGCACCTTCAGCGCCACGAAGATGAAGAAGATCATCACCAGCACGGGCATGGCCCGGAAGAACTCGACGACCAGCGTGGAGATCCAGCGCACCGGACGGTGCTCGGAGAGCCGCCCCGTCGCGAGCACGGTGCCCAGCGCCAGCGAGAGCACCGCGGCGATCGCGAAGGCCTTGAGCGTGTTGCCCAGGCCGCGCAGCAGCAGCTCGTGGATGCCCTTGTACTCGAAGGGCATCCACTTCGTGTAGGTGAACTGCTCGGTGTCGAACAGGAGATACAGCATCCAGCCGATCAGGGCGAGGATCAGAACGGTGGACACGATCCCGTACATCCGGTGCCGCTGACGGGTCTTGGGACCCGGGACGTCGTAAAGGGCGGTGGACTCGATGGTGTTGGCGGTCATCGGGGTACTCCCCAGCGCTTTTCGAGGGCGTTGAAGACGGCGCTGATGGTGAGGGTGATGATCAGGTATCCGACGGCGATCCAGAAGAAGGTCCAGACGATGTTGTAACCGAGTTCGCTGAGTGTCTTGTAGGTGCCGAGCAGCTCGTTGACGCTGAACGCCCCGGCGATCGCCGAGTTCTTGGCGAGCGCGATGAGTGTGGAACCGACAGGTGGGATCACCGAGCGGAAGGCCTGCGGCAGGACGACCAGGGACAGCGTCTGATGGAAGTTCATACCGAGACTGCGGGCGGCCTCACCCTGCCCCTTGGGCACGGTGTTGATCCCGGAGCGCAGCGCCTCGCAGATGAAGGCCGAGGTGTAGCAGCCGAGCGCCAGGACCGCGAACACCTTGAAGGGCAGCACGAGCCCGAAGCGCGGCAGGCCGAGCAGCACCGCGAAGAACAGCAGGGTGAGCGGGGTGTTGCGCAGCACGGTCACCCACACCGTGCCGAAGGCCCGCAGGGAGCCGACCGGGGCGACCCGGAACGAGGCCATCACGAAGCCGAGTGCGAGGGCCAAGGCCGAGGCGTAGACGGTGAGTTCGACCGTGCCGAGGAATCCTTCGACGAAGATGGAGAAGTTGTCTGTCAGTACGTTCATGCGGCCGCTCGTCCCTTCAGCTCGCCGGGTAGCGGTCGATCGGGGGCGGGGTGGGCGCCGGCACGCCGGACAGGCCGAGCGTCGCCTCGTACGCCTTCTTCCAGTCGCCGTTCTTCTCGCGGGCCTCCAATGCGTCGTCGAGCGCGAACCGAAGCGCGTTGTCGCTGCGCGGTACACCGATGCCGTACGGCTCCTCGGAGAACGGCTTGCCGACGACCTTGAGTTCGTCGGGCACCTTGGCCGCGTAGCCGATCAGAATCGCGTCGTCGGTGGTGACGGCGTCGACCTGGTAGGTGAGCAGGTTGTCGACGCAGACCGAGTACGTGTCGTACGCGACCAGCGTCGCTTGCGGATAGTCGGTCTTGATGCGCTGGTACGGGGTCGAACCGGCCGCCGAGCAGACGCGTTTGCCGGCGAGGTCCTGGGGTCCGTGGATGTCGTTCTCGTCCTTGCGCACCAGCAGGGACTGACCCGCCATGTAGTAGGGGCCCGCAAAGCCGACCAGCCTCTTGCGAAGGTCGTTGATGGTGTAGGTGCCGACGTAGTAGTCGATCTGGCCGTTCCGCAGGGCGGTTTCGCGGTTGGCGGAGGCGATCGTCTTGAAGCGGATCGTCTTCGGGTCGAAACCGAAGGAGGCCGACATCATCTTGGCGATCTCGATGTCGAAGCCGGAGTAGGTGCCGGTCGCCGGGTCCCTCTCACCCAGGTACGGCTGGTCCTCCTTGGCGCCGACGGTGAGGTAGCCGCGCTTCTTGGCCCGCTTCCAGGTGGGCGACTGCGGGAGCTTAAATCCTTGGTCCACTTGATAGTTGGGCAGTTCTTCGACGGCGGGGCCCTTGACGGGCGGGCTGCCCTCCTTGCCGCAGGCGGCGACGGCGGCCGTGGCGATCAACGCCGTGAACGCCGCGACGGCACGGCACATACGTGTCGTACGGATCATGCGGTGCGCTCCCCCGCTCAGTGCCTGAGAATCTTGGAGAGAAAGTCCTTGGCGCGTTCGCTGCGCGGGTTGGTGAAGAACTCCTCGGGGGTGCGGTCCTCGACGATGCGACCGTCCGACATGAACACCACACGGTTGGCGGCGGAGCGCGCGAAGCCCATTTCGTGGGTGACCACGACCATGGTCATACCGTCGCGCGCGAGTTGCTGCATGACCTCCAGAACCTCGTTGATCATCTCGGGGTCGAGCGCCGAGGTCGGCTCGTCGAAGAGCAGCGCCTTGGGGTTCATGGCGAGGGCGCGGGCGATGGCCACGCGCTGCTGCTGTCCGCCGGAGAGCTGCGCCGGGTATTTCGGGGCCTGCGAGGCGAGGCCCACGCGGTCGAGCAATTCGAGGGAGCGCTTGTCGGCCTGCTCCTTCTTGCGGCCGCGGACCTTGATCTGGGCCAGTGAGACGTTCTGCAGGACCGTCTTGTGCGCGAAGAGGTTGAAGGACTGGAAGACCATGCCGACCTCGGCGCGAAGCTTGGCCAGGGCCTTGCCCTCGGCGGGGAGCGGCTGACCGTCGAGCTCGATCGCCCCCGACTCGATGGTCTCCAGACGATTGATCGTTCTGCACAGTGTCGACTTGCCCGACCCCGACGGGCCGATGATCACGACCACCTCCCCCTTGCCCACGGTGAGGTTGATGTCCTGCAGGACATGCAGCTCCCCGAAGTACTTGTTCACGTCGTGCAGCTCGATCAAAGGATCGACAGCCATGCCCAGCCCTACCCACTCTCAGCTGTGTCGCCGTCGCCGCAAACTATCCAGGCAAGAACGGACTTGGTCCGCGACACGCACTTTTCGGGCATTAGCCGTATTTACGACGATGGGGTCGCTGTCGAACTCATGAACTACCCCTCGGCGACCTCCGCGTAGAGCTGCGAGAGTTCGGGTACACCGCTGGACGCCCACGCATGACCGCCCGCGACCACATCGATCTCGCGACCCGAGGCCAGCCGCACCACGGGCTGGCCGTTGGGCCAGATCTCCCAGGCCGCACCGGGAACCGTACGCACCATCACCGTGCCGAGGTAGAGGCCGGCGTCATTGCCCAGCCAGGGCAGGCTCTCCTCGTCGTCGCGCCAGCGCGGGAGCAGTTGATCCAGGGCCTCCAACGAGGCCACGGAATCGTCGAGTTCGACTCCCGCCTGGTGCGCCTGGGAGCGCAGCAGCTCGCACTCCGAGAGCAGTTCGGCGATGCCCTCGGGATCGCTCTCACCGTCGGAGAACACCGCGACGCCGAAGGCGAGGCCGCGCTTCTTGCGCCAGTTGCCCAGGAAAGGGATGTTCATACACCCAGCGTGTCACCCACTCCGCAGGTCGCACCACAGGCGCGCGGAGTTGCCTGGTCACCGCAGGCCCGGTCAGCACGGGCCGCACCGCCGGAGCGTTCCCCTCCCGCACCGCCCGCCACTGTCGCCCGTACGGGCCGCCACTCCGGTCCGTACGGCGCACCTTGCCAACGGTATTCATCCTCCGTAGAGTTCATCACAGCATGAGTTCAACATTCGTTGACTTACATGTTCCGCCATCCCATGACCAGGAGAGGCAGGGCCCGTGCAGAAGATTCCCTTCCAGGTGAACGAGGGCGGGATCGTCGCTCTGCTGCCGAACGGCCATGTCGAGTTCCTCGCCGCATCCGCCCTGGAGTTGATCGAGCGTCACAACTCCGGGCGGGCGGTGACCGCCGCCGAGTTGATGCACCACGCGCTCGCCGACCCGCTGGTGGCGCTGGACCGGTTCCATCTGCCCGCCCCGGCCATCGCCTTCGTGGAGACCACGAACCTCTGCAACCTGCGCTGTCGGCACTGCTACGCGGACTCCGCGCTCAAGCGGCCCGATGAGATCTCCACGCCCCGAATCAAGCAACTCCTGGACGACTTCGCGGAGATGGGCGTGCTCCAAGTGTTTCTGACGGGCGGTGAGATCTTCTCGCACCGGGACGCGGTCGAAATCATCCAGCACGCCCGCAGCAAACCCTTCAGCACACAGATCTTCACCAACGGGCTGCTGGTCACCGAGGAGAAACTGGCCCGGATCCCGGCAGGGCAGTCGTTCTTCATCAGCTTCGACACCGCCGATCCCGAGCGCACGGTCCGCGGGCGGATGGACTTCCCCAAGCTCCAGCACGCGTTCGAGATGATGCGCAAGCACGGGCATGTGTTCCGCACCGCCATCTCCGTCCATCGCAACAACATCCAGGACGCCGAGGAGATCTTCGAGTGGTGCGCCGAGCGCGGGTATCCCCGACCCCAGTGGCTGGAGACGCACCCGGTGGGCCGGGCCCTGCTCCACCCCGACATGCTCCTGCGCCCCGAGGACGTCGACGAGGTGTTCGAGGTCTACCAACGGTGCATGGACCGGTACTCCACCGAGCCGGACCAGGAGCCTGTCGAGGCGCCCGCCGGTCCCGCCCGGCGCGCCGCCGACGAGATCCGCGGGGTCGACACCATCCAGTTCTGCCAGCGCCTGGAGCGAGCGGTGGGCCAGGAGAAGTGCGGCCGCTCGGTCGTCTACGTCAACAGCCGCGGCGATGTGTACCCGTGCAGCAACTGCATGTCGGGGCAGCTCTACAAGGCCGGCAACACCACCGAGAAGTCATTTGCCGAGATCTGGGAGCACGGCTTCGACGAGTTCCGTGACATCCGCTTCAGCGACCACTCGGTGTGCGGCTCGTGTCCGGTGGCCGCGGAGGACATCTGGTGCCAGTTCCGCTGTCCGCCGCTGGCCAAGAACATCACCGGTGACCCCAAGGGCTGCGGCGCCACCGAGTACCTCCAGGAGTTCACGCTGCGCTCCGGCCGCTACTGGCGCGCCCGCAAACAGCGCAATGTGCGCCTGACCCTGACTCCCCGTCAGTCGGACCCGGCCGACCCGTCAGCCCCCAACCGACTCCCGCTCCCGACGAAGTGAGCGGGTCCCTGTCCCACGGCGGCGCGACCGCTGCCGCCTCCACCGAAGGGAAGGCAACCATGCCCGAAGAGAAGAAGGTCATCCGCATTCACCTGGAGCCGGGGCAGGAGGGCGTGACCCTGAGCGCCGTCGGAGCCGCCTCGGCCACCGCGCCCGCCGAGACGCTGGTGGAGGCCACCAACATCACGGAGGCCACGGTCATCGAGGTCGAGATCTGACCGAACGCCTTTGCCGGCAGGTGACGAAGCGGTGTACCACTTCCCGGCCCGTTGAGGGGCGGGCCGGGAAGGCCCGCCGACGGCAAAGGCTCGCTCGACATCCGTTCTTCCCGATTCAGGAGACGAGGTCGCGATGAGCAAGACGGCTGCTTCGGCCGGCATCACAGCACTGCGCCCCGGCACGGACACCGCGCCGCGCCCCGGTACGGGACTCGCGCGGCTGCTCAGGGAGAACCCCGCGCTGCGGATCGGCCAGGACGAGTACAACATCAACGTGACGGCCAACTACGGGGACCAGCTGTCGATTTCGGACACCGCCGACGCGATGCGGAACCATCCGGGAGCCGGCCGGCCCGCCCATCTCTACTTCCATGTGCCGCTGTGCGCGTACATCTGTCACTTCTGCAACTACGTCAAGCGCAAGGTCGCGAACGGCCCCGAGGGCGAGGCCGCGCCTCGGATCTGGACGGATCTGCTGCTGGACGAGTCCGGCCGGCGGCTCGCCCACGCCCCCTGGCTGGCGCACGCCCCGATCGAGTCCGTCTATCTGGGCGGCGGCACGGCCTCGCTGCTCGGCACGGAGCAATTACGGCGACTGCTCGACCACATACGCGCCCACTACACCCTCGCCGACGACTGCGAGATATCCCTCGAGGGCAACCCGGACAACTTCCAACGGGATGAGCTCGCCGAGGCCTGCGGCATCGGCTTCAACCGCTTCAGCGTCGGTGTGCAGTCCCTGCAGAGCGAGGTCAACGCGTTCGCGGGTCGCGGCCACGACGCGGACATGTCGCTGCGGGCCATCGAGAAACTGCGGGCCACCGGGAAACCGTTCAACGTCGACATGATGTTCGGGCTGCCGCACCAGACGACCGGCAAGGTCGCCGACGACATCCGGCGCCTGATCGACCTCGACGTCCCCACCATCACCATCTACCGACTGCGCAACGCCGACCGGGCCAAGATGGGCATCGGCAACCGGGCGCTGTGGAACGTCGAGAGCGTCAAGACCCGGCTGCGCGAGGAGCACCTTTTCCCCTCGCTCGGCGAGACCTACGCGATGCGCGAGGCCATCGTGGAACTGCTGCTCGACGGCGGCTACCACCCGAGCCCGTGCGGCTGGTGGAACCGGCCCGGCGTCTACCCCGAGGGCAACATCCCCCGGGTCTCCCGGAACAAGTGGCAGCGGCACGATTCGATGATCGCGTACGGCCCCGGCGCGTACGGCTGGCTGACCGGCGGCGGGGACACCGTGGTGCAGACCCACAACATCGCCGACATCTCCGGGTACGCACGCCGCCTCAAGGAAGGCCCGGGGCTGCCGCTCGCCTCCGGACGGCGACTCACGGGCTATCAGGCGATCGGGATGGTGCTCGGCTTCGCGTTCAAGGCGAACCAGCCCATCGACGCGGGCCGATTCCGGCGACGGTTCGGCATCGAGCTCTTTCGTGACGAGCCGTTCGCGGGGGTCTTCGCCGAACTCATGGACCGGGGACTCGTCCAGCCGGTGCCCGGCACCCCGGAGAGCGTCGCCCCCACCCTGGACGGCGAGGCGCTCCACGAGGAGATCATCAGCGTCTACTTCCACCAGCGCATCGGCGGCTTCGCCGAGGCCGTCTGCCACAGGTGATCCGATGAACGTGCATCAGCGCACCCAGTGGCGCAAGGACCCGGACGGCGCGCGGTACCGGATGCGCCGGTCCTTCCCGGCAGAACCGGCGAACGCCACCGTGCTGCTCGCCGCGCCCGGCACGGTCTCCATCCTGGACGGGCAGGGTCGCGACGACCGCCTCCTCGACGAACTGACCGGGCGGCTCGTGGCCGGGGGCGCACAAGTGCTCTCGTGCGACATGCCCGGCTACGATCCGAACGCGCCTTCCACGGCGGACGATCAAGGCGAGCGGGCCGCACGACTCTCCCAGCTCATGGACGCACACGCGCACTTGCTCGTCCCACCGCTCGTCCTGCTGGGGTTCTCGCTGGGCGGGCAGGCCCTGCTGCGCCTGCTGCGCTCCGGTGAGCCCCGACAGGCGGACCGGGTGGTCCTGGTCGGCACAGTGGTCGAGGAGGACGTCTTCATCAACTCCCTCGTCTCCTCGATCGATCTGGTCTACGGCAGCCTCGACCTCGTCGGATACGTGACCGACTCGGACGACGAGAGTCTGCCGCCCGCCGTGTTCGCGCCGGACATGTACGGCCAGTGGTCGGCGAGCCGGCTGGTCGGCCGGCGCTCCTTCGAGGTCCGCGTGCATCTGCTCGAAGGGCTCGGACACACCCTCCACCCGTGCGGCCCCGGTCCCTCCAGGGACCCGCTCCCGGCGCTCACCTCCCTGATGAGCACCGCTCGATGACGGATCGTCAGTAAGCCAGAAGAGGAAGAAGGCGGCGCAGGACATGCTCTCCAGCCAGCGATTCGACAAGATCGCCGAAAACTTCGCGACCAGTGAGGTGCACCGGTCGAGCCCCACGATGGAGGCGCTGCACGAGACGCTCGGTCCGCAGACGGGCCGCGAGATCTGCGATGTCGCCTGCGGCGCGGGGCATCTGGCGCTGTCGTTCGCCGACGAACTCCCGGCCCGTCTGGTCGCCGTGGATCCCGCGCCCAACATGCTGGCGTCCGTCCGCAAGCTCGCCGCCGAACGTGGCGCCACCGTCGAAACGACGCAGGCGTACGCCGAGGAACTCCCCTTCCCCGACGCCTCCTTCGATCTCGTGGTGTCCCGTCTGGCCCCGCACCACTTCCGTGACATGGCGAAGGCGGTGGGCGAGATGGCCCGGCTGCTGCGCCCCGGCGGACGGCTCGCCGTCATCGACCTGGAGGGGCACGAGGACCCCGACATCGACGCGCTGAACCACGAGTTGGAGATGCTGCACGATCCGACGCACCAGCGCAGCTACACCCTCACGGAATGGATCGGCTTCCTTCAGGGCGCCGGGCTCAACGTCCCGGTGGCCAGGGGCTCGCAGTCCGAGAGCCGTACCGGGGTACCCGTCAAGCGCTGGTGCGAGATCGCCTCGTCCGGCGCCGAGGCGGAGCGGGCGATCCGGGCACGGCTCGCCGAGGCGCCCGCGCGGTACCGGGACGCACTCGGGATCCGTCAGGACGGCGACGAGTTCTTCATCCCCGTGCGCACCTGCATGGTGATCGGCGTCAAACCGCTCGGCGGGGTCCGCTGACATGCCGGTGATCAGGCTCTTCTCGCCCGCCCCCAGCCCCGGAGCGGCCGTGCTCGGTGAGTTGGCCGATTCCGTGACCGCGCTGCTCGGAATTCCACGCGGCCACTGCTGGCTCTGGTGGCAGACACTCGGACCCGACAGCTTCCACCGGCCCGAGTGGCGCGCGGGCGAGGCGGCCCCGGCCCCGGTCGGCTTCGTCGTGTGCAAGGAGAGCTACAGCAAGTCCCAGGTGCGACAGCTGCTGCGGCTGCTCCAGGACCGTCTCGGTGATCTTCTCGACGTACCCCGCGATGAGGTCTATCTGACGGTGCAGCGCGCCGTCGCAGGTGAGTTGCTCGTACGGGATCAGCTGTGGTCTCTGGACGGAGATGCCGCAGGGACGGCCCTGGCCGGCGCAGACGGAGGGACTGACATGACCGGTGACGCGATCACGGACCTGGTGCCGATCGCCCATGTGCACAACGAGCGGCGTGAACTCATCGACGACAACTGGGGCGAGGTGGCCTCCGTCATCCGGCTGGACGCCGAGCGGTTCACCACGGACGCGCTGCTCTCCCTCGACTCCTTCTCCCACCTCGAAGTCGTCTTCCACTTCCACCGGGTGCCCCTGGACAAAGTGCAGGAAGGCGCCCGCCATCCGCGCAACAACCCGGAATGGCCGCTCGCCGGCATCTTCGCCCAGCGCGGCAAGAACCGGCCCAACCGCATCGGGGTCTCCCGCTGCCGGCTGGTCAAGACGGACGGCCTCGATCTGCATGTCGTCGGGCTGGACGCCGTCGACGGCACCCCCGTGCTCGACATCAAGCCGTATCTGCGGCAGTTCGGACCGCGTGAGGAGGTCGTCCAGCCGGAGTGGGTGGACGACCTGATGCGCACCTACTACTGAACTCCTACCGAGTGAGGGCGACATGACACAGGCAGCGGAACGGGCGCGGCGCGGGCCGCTGTCCGATGCGGCGGCCGCTCTGCTCGTCGCGGTGTTCATCGACGCCCTCGGCAGCGGTCTGTACATGTCCGTGTCGGTCGTCTTCTTCACCCGGTATCTGCATCTCAGCGGCGCCGAGGTGGGCATCGGGCTCTCCGTCGCGGGTGCGGTGTCCTTCCTGTCCCTGGTGCCGATCGGTGTCCTGGCGGACCGGGTCGGCCCGCGGCGCACGCTGATCGGCGCCCATCTGGTGCGGGCCGCGCTGCTCACCTGCTACCCGTTCGTGTCGGGCTTCGCGCCGTTCCTCCTCGTGGTGTCCTTGCTGGCGGTGGCCGACCGCGCGGCCTCCCCACTGGTCCAGGGGCTGTTCGGTACGGCGGTCGGCAAGGAGCAGCGGGTCCGGGCCATGGGGCGCGCGCGGTCGCTGCAGAACCTCGGGCTCGCGCTGGGCGGCCTCGTGGCCGGTGCGGCGCTGGTCCCGGACAGCCATGGCGTGTACGTGGGCATCGTGTACGCCAACTCGCTCTCGTTCGTGCTGGCCGCGGCTCTGGTGGCGCGACTGCGGACGGCGGCGGACACCGCGCCGGGCGGCGGGCGGCCGCTGCCCTGGAAGCAGCGGATCAGTGTCTTCCGGGACCGGCGGTTCGCCCTGCTCACCGGCCTGAACTCGGTGGTGAGCCTGCATGTCACCGTCCTGACGGCCGGTGTCCCGCTGTGGGTGCTGGCCCATGACCGAATGCCACGGGCGGCCATCGCCTGGACCCTGGTGCTGAACACGGTCGTCGTGGTGATCTGCCAGGTCCGGGCCACCCGCGGTATCGAGACCGCCGAGGACGGTGGGCGCGCGCTGCGGCGCAGTGGTCTGCTGCTCGCCGTGTGCTGCTGCGGGCTCGCGGTCACCGGGGCGGTGCCCACGGGCGCCGCCGTGGCGTTGCTGCTGGGCGCCGTCGCGTTCCAGGCGTTCGCCGAGATGTATCAGCAGGCCGGGGCCTGGGCGATCTCGTACGACCTGACGCCGGAGGACCGGCGGCAGGTGTATCTGGCCTTCTTCGGCCTGGGGAACGCGGCGCGCAATACCTACGGGCCGCTGGTCATCGCCTTCCTCGTGGTGCAACGGGGCGCGGTGGGCTGGCTGTTGCTCGGGACGCTGGTGCTGGGTGCCGGCGCGTGGGCGGCCCGGTTCAGTCGGTCGCTCGCCACACCCGCTCCCCTGTCGTCGTCACCCGTGCCCCACGTCCAAGGAGGAATCCGTGGCCATCGCTCCTGAACAGTCCGTGATCGTCGTCGGGGCCGGGCCCACCGGTCTCGCCCTGGCCTGTGAACTCGCCGCCGGGGGTGTGTCCTGCACGGTCCTCGAACGCCGTCTCGTGCCGTCCACGCAGTCCCGGGCCATGGGCCTCTACAGCAGGACCATGGAGGTGCTCGATCTGCGCGGTCACGCCTACGGGCTGGTGGCCCTGGGCCGGCCGGTCAGCCGGATGGTGCCCGCCCGCGGGGCCCGCGTCGACTTCGCCGAACTCGACACCCGGTTCCCCTATCTCAACGTCATCCCGCAGAGCCGCACCGAGGAGGTGCTGCAGCAGCGGGCCCTCGACCTCGGGGTCACCATCGAGCGCGACGCCGAGGTGTACGGGCTCGCACAGGACGGCTCGGGCGTCACACTCCAGGTGCGGTCGGGCAGCGGGGAGTGGGAGGAGAGCGCCGATTTCGTCGTCGGCTGCGACGGCGCCCACAGCGTCGTACGAGAACTCGCCGGGATCGCGTTCCGCGGTCGTACGTACGGGATCGCGCCGATCCTCGCCGATGTGCGGCTGCGCAAGCCGCCGCCGGACGATGTGCTGATCCTTTCCGGCGGGGGCGGCGTCATGGTGTCGGTGCCGTACGGCGACGGGCTGTACCGGATCGCGGTGGCGCGCCGGGACCGGCCGTGGACACGGGAACCCGTGACGCTGGAGGAACTGGGCGAGGTGCTCACGCGGGCGCTGGGGTTCGATCCCGGGCCGCACGATCCCGAGTGGCTGGCCCGGTTCAAGATCCATCAGCGGATCGCCGACCAGTACCGGCTCGGGCGGGTGCTGCTGGCCGGGGACGCGGCGCATCTGCACTCGCCGCTCGGCGGACAGGGGCTCAACCTCGGCATCCAGGACGCCGTGAATCTCGGGTGGAAGCTCGCCGCTCAGGTGCAGGGGTGGGCGCCGGTCGGGCTGCTCGACTCGTACGAGGCGGAGCGGCGGCCACAGGCGGAGCGGATTCTGCGGGCCACGGACCGGGCCACACGGGTGGCCACCACCGCGTCGCCGACGGTGACCGCGTTGCGTCGTACCGCGATGGCTAAGGCGCTCTCGTATCGGCGGATCCGCAAGGTCGCCGGGGAGTCGATCTCGGGGCTGCGGAACGGGTACGCGGCGGGGCGTGGGGCGCGGGTGCCCGGTGGTGGCCTGCGCGGTCTTCCGGTACGGGCGGGGCAGCGGGTGTCGGATCTGACGGTGCCTCGGGTCGGGGCGGCGCCGGTGCGGCTGTACTCGCTCATGCGGGACGGGCGGTTCGTACTGCTCGATCTCGGGGAGGACGGCGGCTGCGCGGCGGTCACCGAGGCCTGGGGGTCGCGGGTGAGTCCGGTGCGGGTGGGTGCCACGATGCCCGAACTGCCCGGCGTGGGCGCGTTGTTGGTGCGACCCGATGGTTACGCGGCCTGGGTCGATGGCGACCAGGACCCGGGCGGGCGGGAGGAGCGGATGCGGCTGGCGCTGCATCAGTGGTGCGGGGTGGAGGGGCCGGCTCCGCAGCCGGCCCCCGAGGTGACGGGCGGTGTGGTGAGCGTGGCGCCGGAGCCGGCCGCCTCGCAGGAGCCCGCCTCTGTTGACCAGGCCTGATGCGCCTGCCGGTCGGTGGTGGGTCGGGGCCGTGCCGGTACCTCCACCCGTCGCGAGTCGATCAGACGTCGGGTTCGTGGGAGGCGCTTCCAGATCCGGACGTGAGCGACGCGCGCGCGACGTACCGGCAGGGCCCTCCCTTGCGTTCGCGGGTGCGGGTGGTGGGGCGTGACTGACTAGGAGGGCGTTGTGGAGCAGCGCGTGACGTCTCGGTCGTTGCGTACGCGTGAGGCGATTCTGTATGCCGCGCGCGTGCACTTTGCCGCGGACGGGTATCAGCGGGCGACCATACGGGCCATCGCCTCTACCGCGGCCATAGACCCCTCGATGGTCATGCGGTATTTCGGGAACAAGGAGCGGCTGTTCGAGGCCGCGCTCGATGTCGAGCTGAGGCTTCCCGATCTGACGGGGACGCCGGTGGAGCGGCTGCCGCATGCTCTCATCTCGCATTTCCTCGCGCCGTGGGAGCAGGATGCGGCCGAGGGGTCGCTGCGGCTGCTGCTGCGGTCGGCCGCGACCAACGAGCGGGCCGCGGAGCGGCTGCGCGGCGTGCTGCACGAGCAGCTGACGAGCAGTCTGAAGGGGGTGCTGGGCGCCGAACGCGCTGCTGCGGGAAGTGGGCTGGTCGCCGCCCAGTTGTTGGGAGTGGCGTTCGCCCGGTATCTGCTGCGGCTGCAGCCGATCGCCGAGTTGTCCGTGCAGGGCCTGGCCGATCTTGTCGCCCCTTCGATGAGGGCTGCGCTGGCCGATCTTTGACCGACATAGGGAGGGGGCCCGTTGCCGCTTTTCGGCAACGGGCCCCCTCCCTATGTCAGTTACGCCAGCTCAAGGGGGAGCGGTAGCGGGTGGTGGGCAGGGGACGTTCCCAGAGGGGTACTACCGTCGCCGGTTTCGATTCCTCGGTGGCCGCTGCGGCTCGGGCCAGGAGGACCGCGGTCAGGGCCGCCAGTTCCTCGGCGGGGATCTCGCCGCCCTTGACGACGCGGACCAACGGCGGTGCTGCTTCGGTGGCTGTGGGCATGGTGATCCTTCAGGTCTATTGAGGCGGGTTGCCGTGTTTGCGGGCCGCCAGGTCGGCGTGCTTCGTTCGCAGCATCCGCAGGGATTCGATGAGGACTCGGCGGGTGTCCACCGGATCGATGACGTCGTCGAGCAGGCCGCGTTCGGCGGCGTAGTACGGGTGCATCAGCTCGGCCTGGTACTCCTTGACGAGCTGGCGGCGGGTGGCCTCGGGGTCGTCGGCCGACTGGATGCGGCGACGGAAGATCACGTTGGCGGCACCCTCGGCGCCCATGACCGCGATCTCGTTGGAGGGCCAGGCGTACGAGAGGTCGGCGCCCACGGAGCGGGAGTCCATGACGATGTACGCGCCGCCGTAGGCCTTGCGCAGGATCAGGGAGATCCGGGGGACGGTCGCGTTGCAGTAGGCGTAGAGGAGTTTCGCGCCGCGGCGGATGATGCCGTTGTGCTCCTGATCGACGCCGGGCAGGAAGCCGGGCACGTCGACCAGGGTGACCAACGGGATGTTGAACGCGTCGCACATCTGCACGAAGCGGGCCGCCTTCTCGCTGGCGTCGATGTCGAGGACGCCGGCCAGGACCAGGGGCTGGTTGGCCACGATGCCGACCACCTGGCCGCCGAGCCGGGCCAGCGCGACGATCACGTTGGCCGCCCAGCGTTCGTGGATCTCCAGGTATTCGTTGTCGTCGACGATTTCCTCGATGACCCGTCGCATGTCGTACGGGCGGTGACCGCCGGCGGGAACGAGGTCGAGGAGCGGGTCGCAGGGGCGGTCCGGGGGGTCCTCGGGGAGCTCGGCGGGGGCGGTCTCGCGGTTGTTCTGCGGGAGGAGCGAGAGGAGGTAGCGGACCTCTTCGAGGCAGGTTTCCTCGTCGTCGTAGGCGAAGTGCGCCACGCCCGACACCTCGGCGTGTACGTCCGCACCGCCCAGGCCGCCCAGGGTCACTTTCTCCCCGGTGACCGTCTGGACCACGTCGGGGCCGGTGATGAACATCTGCGAGGTCTCGCGGACCATGAACACGAAGTCCGTCAGGGCGGGGCTGTAGGCCGCGCCGCCCGCGCACGGGCCGAGCATCACGCTGATCTGCGGGATCACTCCGGAGGCGCGGGCGTTGCGGCGGAAGATCCCACCGTAGCCGGAGAGCGCGGTGACGCCCTCCTGGATCCGGGCGCCCGCACCGTCGTTGAGCGAGACGAGCGGGGCACCGGCGGCGATCGCGCGGTCCATGATGCGGTGGATCTTCTCCGCGTGTGCCTCGCCGAGGGCGCCCCCGAAGATGCGGAAGTCATGCGCGTAGACGAAGACGGTACGGCCGTGGACCGTGCCCCAGCCGGTGATCACGCCGTCCGTGTGCGGCCTGCGGTCTTCGAGGCCGAATCCCGTGGCGCGGTGGCGGCGCAGGGGCTCCACCTCGTTGAAGGAGCCTTCGTCGAGGAGGAGTTCGATGCGTTCGCGGGCCGTGAGTTTGCCCTTGGCGTGCTGGGATGCCGTCGCCTTCTCGCCCGGTCCCTGGCGGACCTGCTCGCGGAGCCCGTGCAGTTGGGCGACCCGTGCCCTGATGTCGGGGGCGGCCGCGTCGTCGGCGGTCACGGCGCCAGCGGGCCGACGCGGTCGCCGGCCGTGAGGAGGTGCGGGACCGCGGGGTGCGCGCCGAGTGCGCCGACGCCCTCGTGGGCGTCCATCGACCAGTTCAGCAGCGCGATGCCGAGGCTCATCCCGCCGCCGAACGCGGCGAGTACGACCAGGTCGCCGGGTGCGGCCGCGCGCCTGCGGTTCATCTCGGCGAGGGTGATCGGGACCGAGGCGGCGCCTGTGTTGGCGTAGCGCTCCAGGGTGAGGTGGAGGGCGGCGCGGTGCAGGCCGAGGTCGGGCCAGAGTTCGGCGAGCATGATGCCGTTGGCCTGGTGCGGGACGAAGTGCTGTACGGCGTCTGCCGTGACGGCGGCCCGGCGCAGCAGCCGGTCGATCTCGTACGGGAGGCTACGCGTGACGAAGTCGCGTACGCCACGGCCGTCCATGCGGAAGTAGTGGTCGCCGTCGGCCAATGTCTGCGGCGAGGCCGGGCGGCGGCTGCCTCCCGCGGTGACCTCGATCAGGCGGTGGGCGTCACCCCTGGAGACCAGGGAGATCTCGCGCAGGCCGAGGCCCGGGGCGACCGGGCCGAGGACCGTCGCCCCGGCGCCGTCCCCGAAGAGGGCGGCCGTACGGCGGTCGCTGTAGTCGAGGATGCGGGAGTAGATGTCGGCGCCGATGACGAGGCCGTGCCGGGGTTCGCCGGGGGCCGCGCCGCTCAGCAGCTTCTGCACCGTCTTGAGGGCGTACACGAAGCCGCTGCACACCGCGTTGACGTCGAAGGCCGCGGCGTGGCGGGCTCCGATGCGGTGCTGGACGAGGGCGGCCGTGGCCGGTTGCGGATGATCGGGGGTGGACGTGGCGACGACCACGTATGCGAGTTGATCGGCCGTCAGACCGGCGCTGTGAAGAGCACGTTGGGCCGCCGAGACGGCGAGGTCCGAGGTGGCTTCGTGCGGGGCGGCGCGGCGCCGCTCACGGATTCCGGTCTTGCGGACGATCCACTCGTCGGTCACGCCGGCGCCGTGCCCGATCTCCGCGTTGCTGATGATGGCCTCGGGCAGGTAGGAGCCCACTCCGATGATGCCGATGGACTGCACGATTCCTCCTCGGGCAGCGGCGAGCCACGACTTAACTCACCAGGCGTTGAAATCATCGCAGAGCGGCTTGACAAATTCAACACCGAAAGAGTTCACTAAAGTATGAATTAATCGAGCGGCAGTGCGGCGCCGCACCCGTCGCACACCGGTCAACATGCCTCACACCAACGGGAGTTGCAGTCATGACCGTCACCAGCGCAGGGGCCGCGGCCGAGACCCGGGCCGAGGCGACCCAGGCCCTGATCTCCGCGGGCCGCACCCTCTTCACCCAACTCGGCTACCGACGTACCGACTTCGCGGACCTGGCTTCGACGGCCGGCCTGACGGAGGAGTTCGCCCGCGAGCTGCTGCCCGACAAGGCCGCGGTCTTCGGCGCCCTGATAGAACGGACCGTCAAGGTGGCCGGAATCCTGCGCCCCGTGGTGACCGAGGGTGTCGACGAGGACCTTCCCGTACGCCTCGCCCGAACCTATCTGGCACTGTGGGAGCCCAACGAGGAGGACTCCCCGATGGTCGAGCTGTACCGGGTCGCGCTGTCCGACAAGGAGGCCTCCCAGGTGCTGCGCGAACGCATCTCCAAGACCCTGAACGGCCAGGTCGACCGCGAGCTGCCGAGCGGGGACGCCGAGTTGCGGACCGCGCTCTTCGGCGCACAGCTGGGCGGCGTAGCCTTCGTACGGCACCTCATACAGGTGGACGCCGTCGCTTCGGCGGACCTGGAGACGGTGATCGCGACGATCGCGCCCGGACTGCGGCAGACTCTGCTCGGGAGCGACGCCACGCCGTAACCGCGTCTCGCGGCGAAGGAGACCCGACGGGGAGTCGAATTCCATGCCAACGGTCGGATACCACCATCGAGTTGCTGAGTGCCACCTGTGGATGGAATCCCGGGGAACCGACTGGTAGGATGCTTTTCACTATGCAGTGAATTACCCGCTCACAGAACCCCCGAAGTGCAGTGATCCCATGACATCCACGCGTGCAGACGGTTCGCCCACTCCCGCCCGAAAGTCCGGCTCCCCTCGGCGGGCCGCCTCCCCCGCGGCAAAGAAGCCGCGTCCGGTGCGTGCGCGCAGCGGACGTCGGCCCGGGGACAGCGGCACCAGAGAACAGATCCTGGAGTCGGCACTCCACCTCTTCGCCGAGCGCGGCTACGCCAGGACGACCATCCGCGCGATCGCGGAGGACGCCCAGGTGGACCCGGCGCTGGTGCACCACTTCTTCGACAACAAGGAGGGGGTGTTCGACGCCGCGGTCAACTCGCCGCTCAGCGTCGCCTCCATCTTCGACCAGCTGCCTCCGTCCATGGTCGGCGACGGTACGTCGGAGGCCTCCTGGCTCGCCCGCACCTATCTGGAGTTCTGGGAGAGCGAGGAGACCCGTTACGGCATGACCGCCATCTACCGGGCCGGCCTCGCGGACAGCGCCACTTCCGAGACACTCCGCGCCCGTGTGGAGGAAAGCACCAAGAAGTGGGCGGCGACCTCCGGCTACAAGGACCGCCCGGACGCCGAGACCCGCGCCACCCTGGCGTCGAGCCATCTGATCGGTCTCGCTCTCATGCGCTATGTGCTCAGGGTCCACCCACTGGCCGAGATGGACTTCGAGGAGTTCCTCGCCTGGGTCGTCCCGTCGCTGGAGATGCGCCTGTCGACCGACCTGGAACCCCGCAGGACGCAGGCGAAGGACTGACTCCGTCCGTCCGGCGGTCCGCCGGGCGAGCGGGAGCGATGTGCCGGGCGGACCGCCGGGCATGCGAAAGCCGGTGGCTCCGGACCGGAGCCGCCGGCTCAACCATCGTGCGAGCGTGGCCATTCATCGCGCCGCGCAGCTTCCTCCAGCGCGCGAGCGTGGCCATTTCACCGCGCCGCGCAGCTTCCCCATCAGTCCCACGGACGCCAGACGGCTCGCACGGCGATCAGGGACACACCCGGACCCGCCGAGAACAGCAGGCCGTGATCGCCGTCGGCGGGCGACTTGGCGAAGGTCCGTTCCAGGACGTCGAGGACCGAGACCGACCCCACGTTGCCGACCTCCCGCAGCGAGTCCCGGGCGAGGTCCACCATCTCGGGAGCGCAGCCGAGGCCGCTGACGACGGCGTCCAGGATCCTGGGACCTCCGGTGTGCGAGACCACGAAGCGCGGCGCGGGATCCGTACCGGGTGGCGCGATGCCCTTCAGCCACTCCAGCAGACGCGACATCCCGCCCTCGATCGTGTGCCGCAGCCCCGGCGAGTTGTGGGCGTGCAATCCGTCGCCGTCCAGATGAGTGCCCACCATGTGATGACTGTTGGGAAGAACGTACTCCCAGGAGTCGGTGAGCTCCATACGGGGCCCGTTGGCTCCGGCACGCACCACGCAGGCGCCGGCCGCGTCGCCGAACAGGCCCTTAAGGATCATGCCGTCCAGGGCAGCGTCACCCCGGTGCATGTAGTGGCTGAACACGTCGGAGCAGACCACGAGGATCGTGGAATCCGGGCGGGCCGCGGCCATCTCCATGGCACGGGCGAGGGCGAACACCCCTCCGGCGCAGCCCACTTGGCTCACCGGTATGCGACGGACCGAGGGAGGCAGGCCGAGCCTCTCCATCAGGACCACGTCCAGCCCCGGCATCGTGTGCCCGGTGGCGCTGAGGACGACCAGACCGTCGATGTCGGCGGCGGCCAGCCCCGCTTCGAAGAGCGCCCCGAGCGCGGCTTTCTCCGCCAGTTCCAGGCTGTCCAGCAGATGCGTACGTGTTCGCTCCGCCAACGAGGGGGCGGGGAGGAACTGCTGCTCCAGCGGGCGGCTGTACCAACGCGTGCGCACGGTGGTGGACCGGATGACACGCAGAGCGTCGGGAAGACCGGGGTGATCCGGGTACAACTCCGTGATCCAATCCAGCAGTTCATCGGTGGTCACCTGATGGCGAGGCAAGGCGACGACAGGGGCACTGACGACGGACATGGGACCTCCAAGAGCTCTCGGACAGGTGCGAACTGAGAACGAGCCCGCTTCGAACGGCGAAGCACCACTGCGGGTCACCGGAGTCCGGTGACGACCGCCGGTACGTTCGACAGCTCTCGCCAAGGAAGTCTGCGCACGCGAAACACCCCCCAGGTGTCTGATCGTGCTCCCCCCGTTGGGAGCGCCGTACAGCGCGGAAGAAAGTACGTCGAGCTCGATGGCGCGTGACGATCAAGAGCGTGGTTCCTGGGCTCACCGCCGTGCGGGCGCGCCGCGAACGGTGGGGGTGTCCGGGCAGAGCCCTGGGCACGTCCGTCCGCACTGCCCGAGGCCCCGTGCGGTGGGCCCGGCGGGTGAAGCCAACGTGACCGTACGCCAGCGGAGTTGGTGCCAGCAAGCCCCTATTTCAACAAGCGTGGAATCCACCGGAAGACCGTCACACCTTCAACTTTTGCCCACATCCTGGGCCTTGGCGCGCACCCTCCCGGAGCAGATATCAACAAGCATTGAAATCATTACTTGTTGAGTTTATTCTCGGTCTGTGCGAACCGTCCACGCCCACACCGAGGAAAGGGCCGACCGCCATGCACGCACCGGCGCACCACCGTGCGGACACCGACCCCTGGGTGGAGCGCGCGGCCTGCCGTGACGCCGACCCCGAGACCTTCTTTCCGCCCTCCGGAGGCACGGACGACGAACGGGAGGCGGCCGCCAAACGGTTGTGTGCCGGCTGCCCCGTGGTCGAGGACTGCCTGCGCGAAGCCCTGTTCAACGGGGAGAGCACCGGGATCTGGGGCGGTCTCAACGTCCGCGAACGCCGGGACCTGCTGCGGGTCGCCGCCACCCTCGGCGCGATCAGCTCCGAGCTCGCCGCGTTCTTGGCGAACGGAGGCCGGCGGATCGATCCGCACCCACGCCAGCGCCCGGCGTACGTGTGGTTCCTGCGCAGGCGCGGCTGGAGTCCGCAGCGGATCGCCGGCGTGCTGGGACTGACCTCCGGCCAGGTCCAACAGGCCTGGCGCACCGCCCAGTCGGCGTCCGCGTACGTCCGCACCCCCGAGCCGCGCGTTCAAAAGCCTCGTGTCCGAAGGCCCCGTACGCGCAGGACGGGAACGCTCGCCGCCGACCGTGGCCGGGTGTCATGACCGCCCTCGCCCTCGCCGAACCCCGCCGCCTGGCGCGTTCGGTGACCACGGACGACGGTGCCGAGATCGCCGTCTACGCCCACGGCGATCCCGACGCTCCGACCACCGTCCTGTTCTGCCACGGCTGGACGATGTCCGCCCAGGACTGGCGGCCGCACATCGACGCGCTGACCCGCCCGCGCCAGGGCTTCCCCGCGGTCCGCGCGGTCAGCTACGACCAGCGGGGCCACGGCCGCTCCACCCGGGGCGGCGCCCCGCTCGACATGGCGCTGCTCGGCCGTGACCTGGCCCGGGTACTCGCCGAGGCGACCCGGGACGACGCGCCCGTGGTCGTCCTCGGCCACTCCATGGGCGGCATGGCCATCCAGCAGCTGGCCGCCCGTCAACCCGCCCTGTTCGGGGCCCGAGTGACGGGCGTGGGCCTGATCTCGACCTGTCTGAACGAGGTGGCCGAAGGCCTGACCGTACCTGTCGCCCGGCCCGGCGCGGCCGTACGACGGCTCACCCGGGCCCGCGAGCGGATCGCCGACGGACTGCTGCGCTCGCCCCGTTCGGCCAGGACCGTGCACCGGCTGCTCACCGGGCCGCTGTCGCACCCGAACACCGCACCGCTGTGGCGCGCGGTGTTCGGGGCGGGGCCCCACACCGATTCGGTCCGCGAGGGCGCCCGCGCCTTCCGGGACATTCCCGCGATGGCCATCGCCGAGTTCTACGCCGCCCTGACCACGCACGACTGCGCGGGCCGACTCGGTGCGCTGGGTCGGGTGCCCACACGAATCCTGGTCGGCGCGCTGGACTGCGTCACCCCGCCGGCGCAAGCCCGGCGGCTGACCGACGACATACCCGGCGCCGTGCTGCAGACCGTGCCCGGCCAGGGCCACGACCTGCCGTACGAACGCCCTGTCCTCGTCGTGGAAACCGTCCACGCGTTGCTGCGCGAGATGTCCCGGACTCTGCCGTCCGCAGGCCTCGCCCTGTCCACCGCCGCAGCGCGGTGAACGGCACCGCGAGCACCGGATCGACCGGTGAACAGCCCCTGCGCACCGATGTCCTCAATGCCCGTCGCATCGTGGTGAAGGTGGGCTCCTCGTCCCTCACCACGGCCGCCGGGGGCCTCGACTCGGACCGGGTGGACGCCCTCGTCGACGTCCTCGCGCGAACCCGGGCGGCGGGCACCGAGGTCGTGCTCGTCTCCTCGGGCGCCATCGCCGCCGGGCTCGCTCCGCTGGGCCTGACCGAGCGGCCGCGGGACCTCGCCAGGCAACAGGCGGCGGCCTGTGTGGGCCAGGGACTCCTGGTGGCCCGCTACACCGCCTCCTTCGCCCGCTACGGGCTGCGGGTCGGCCAAGTCCTGCTCACCGCGGACGACATCAGCCGCCGCACCCACTACCGCAACGCCTATCGCGCTCTCGCCCAGGTCCTCACCATGGGCGCGGTGCCGGTGGTCAACGAGAACGACACCGTGGCCACCGCGGAGATCAAGTTCGGCGACAACGACCGGCTCGCCGCCCTGGTCGCGCATCTTGTCCGGGCCGACCTGCTGGTCCTGCTCTCGGACGTCGACGGCCTCTACGACGGCGACCCCGGCAGGCCGGGATCGCAGCGGCTGCGGGAGGTCCGCGGTCGCCAGGACCTGGCGGGCGTGGAGATCGGCAGCGCCGGCCGCTCGGGGGTCGGTACCGGAGGCATGGTCACCAAGGTGGAGGCGGCCCGCATCGCCACCGACGCCGGGATCCCCGTCGTGCTCACCGCCGCGCGGCACGCCACGGATGCCCTGGCCGGGCGCGAGACGGGTACGTTCTTCCACCGTACCGGGGAGCGGGCCGCCGACCATCTGCTCTGGCTGGAGCACGCCAGCAGCCCGCGCGGCGCGGTCCGGCTCACCGCGCACGCGGTCTCGACCGTCGCGCAGCGCCGGGGGCCGCTTCTCGCGGACGGGGTGACCCGCGTCGACGGGGACTTCGTCGCCGGTGACCCGGTGGAGCTGCAGGACGAGAGCGGGCGGGTGGTCGCCCGCGGGCTCGTCGGCCTCGACGCGCGCGAACTCCCGCGGCTGCAGGGGGATTCCACCCGGGAAGTGGTCCATCAGGACGACCTGGTGCCGCTGGTGACCACCGCGCTCCCCCCGGCCCCCGCCCCGCCGCCCCCGACCCGCGTCAGGATCCGCATCCACTCCGCGGAGGAGTACGCCCGCTCATCACCGCAGGCCCAGGCCACGGCCCGGGGAGCGCGTGCCCAGGCACGGCCGTGACCGGAGCCGGGGCCGACGCGGGGGTGCGACGGCGAAACCACCCCGCTCCCCCGCCCCCGGGGAGCCCGTACCCAGGCACGCCCCCGACCGGCTCCGGAGGCCGGTGCGGCGAGACGGCGAACCCGCGCCTAACGGTGTGCCGCTCACCCGGGGATGGACGCCGCCCCAGCGGCACGACTACCCGCAGCCAAGTCGACCGCGCCGGTACGGCGGCACGCCCCCACACAGCCGCACTCGCCCACACGCGAAAGAGGCCATGCCCGTACACCGAACGTACGGCGGCACGCCTCCACGCGGCCGCAGTCGCCCACGCGCGGAACGGACCGTGCCGGTACGCCGAACGCGCACCCCTGGACCGGTCGCCCGGTGCCGGACGACACGCTCACCCCGGCCGCAGGCACGCCGACCCATGCGTACGAACTGCTGCGTGACGGCCGCTTCCTGCTGCTCGGCACGGCCGCGCCGACCGCCGGGAGCGCACTCGTCGACGCCGTGCGCGGATGGCGGGACCAGGTGCGCGCGGTCCCGGTGACCGTGGCGCCGGGCGGCGCGCGGTGGCCGGCGGCCGTACTGGTCAGGCCGGACGGCTATGTCGCGGCCGCGGCGGACCGCGTCGACGCCCGGACCGTGACCGACCTGCTGGAGCCCTGGTGCGGCACGCCGAAGGCGACGGCCGCCACTCGGGGCTGACCGCCGCCTTCCACCGATGAGGGGTCCCGCCGAACGCGGGACCCCTCATCCAGTGGATCAATCGATCAGTCGATGCCACGGACGATGTGGAACTCGGCCGGGTCTTCGTCTACTCCGGCCAGCCCCGGCCAGTGTCGGGGCACGGCCGCGGTGTGCCGTTCCCGGCGCGGCTCCTCCTCGTACAGCAGCCGGCCGGACGGATCCGTCGCGGTGATGATGCGTACGTACATGACCGGACCTCCGATCTAAGGCAGCGGGGCGGCGGCTCCGCCCCGGATGTGCCCGTCGCCCACGAGGACGTACTTGGTGGTGGTCAGCGCGGTCAGCCCCATCGGACCGCGCGCGTGCAGCTTCTGGGTGGAGATACCGAGCTCGGTGCCGAGCCCGATCTCCCCGCCGTCGGCGAAACGGGTGGAGGCATTGACGGCTACGACCGCGGTGTCCAGGGCCGCGACGAACCGGCGCGCGGCGCTCTGCGAGTCGGTGACGATCGCCTCGGTGTGCCCGCTGCCGTACCGGCGGATGTGATCGACTGCCGACTCCAGCGAGCCGACGACGGCGCAGGCGAGGTCGAGAGAGAGGTACTCGCGTCCCCAGTCCTCCTCGGTGGCGGGCAGCACCGCGGGGTGGAAGGAACGCACCCGCTCGTCCCCGTGCAAGGTGACGCCGTGGGCCACCAGCGCGGCCAGGGCGCGGGGCAGGAAGGCGGGCGCGACGCTTTCGTGGACGAGCAGCGACTCGGCGGCGTTGCAGACGGACGGGCGCTGTGCCTTGGCGTTGAGCAGGATCGCCAACGCCTTGTCCAGGTCGGCGTGTTCGTCGACGTAGACATGGCAGTTGCCGACGCCGGTCTCGATGACGGGGACCGCGGAGTCGCGGACGGTGGCCTGGATGAGCTCGCGGCCGCCGCGCGGGACGAGAACGTCCACCAGGCCCCGCAGCGACATCAGTTCGTGGACGGAGGCGTGGGTCGTGCCGGGAACGAGTTGCACGGCGTCGACCGGAACGGCGGTGTCCGCGAGGGCTTCGCGCATGACCGCGACGAGGGCCGCGTTGGTGTGCCGGGCGGTCGAAGAGCCGCGCAGGAGGGCCGCGTTGCCGCTCTTGAGGCAGAGCGCGGCGGCGTCGACTGTCACGTTCGGGCGTCCCTCGTAGATCAGGCCGACGACGCCGAGGGGCACCCTGATCCGGCGTACCTCCAGGCCGTTGGGCATGACGGAGCCGCTCGCGACCTCACCGACCGGATCGGCCTCGTCCGCCAGGGCGCGCGCCGTGCCCGCGAGCGCTTCGAGTTGTTGCTCGGAGATGGTGAGGCGGTCCAGCACGGTCGCCGACCGCCCGGTCTCCCGGGCCGCCTCCAGATCCTGCCGGTTCGCCGCGAGGATCTCCCCCGAACTTCCGCTCAGCCGAAGGGCCATGGCCATCAGCGCGGCATTCCGCTCACCACCGGTCGTGGTCGACAGCCGCGTGGCCGCGGCACGAGCGGCCAGCGCCGCGCCGCGCACGGTACCGGCACCGGTGGCTGCGACAGAACCAAGACCGGTACCAGTACTCGTGCCCGAACCGGAGCCCGCGCCAGAACCCGACCCGGACCCCGGACCCGACCCAAAGCCCGAACCCGAGCCCGACCCAGAACCCGAGCCCGACCCCGACCCGAAGCCCGAACCCGAGCCCGCGCCAGAACCAGACCCAGCCCCAAACCCAGCCCCAGGACCAGATCCAGCCCCACACCCGGTACGACCACCCACAACCCGCGAGGCCGCCCCGCTCACTTCTCGCCCCCGTCCAGCACCACGGAGTCCCCGCCGTCCACCCCGTCCCCCGGCGCCGGTCCCCCCAGCGCCCAGACCACGTCCGCGCAGCCGGTCAGCTCCGCGAGCATCGCCCAGCCAAGAGCATCGGCGGAGGCGATTCGCTCGGAGTTCGTGCTCGTCATCTGCTTCCTCCTTGAGTCGGACGGTCAGCCGTACACCCGGAATCCGGCCCCGGACTTGCGTCCCGCCCGGCCCGCGGCCACGAGGTGCCCCAGCAGAGGTGCGGGGACGGTACGGGGATGACGGTCCGCGTCGTGCAGCACACGCTGGATGCTCAGCGAGATGTCCAGGCCGATGATGTCGAGCAGCTCGAAGGGGCCGAGCGGGTAGCCGCAGCCCAGCTTCATCACATCGTCGATCTCGTCGGCGGTGGCGTAGTGGCTCTCCGTCAGACGTACGGCGCCGTTCAGGTACGGGAAGAGCAGCGCGTTGACGATGAAGCCCGGCCGGTCCATGCACTGCACCGGATGCTTGCCGAGCCGTAGGCACAACTCACGTGCCACGTCGATGTGTTGGGGTGCGGTCTCCAGCGAGGGAATCACCTCGACGAGCCGCATGAGTGGGGCCGGGTTGAAGAAGTGCAGCCCGATCACGTCCTCGGGGCGCCCGGAGGCCAGACCGCATTCGATCACCGGCAGGCTGGAGGTGGTGGTGGCCAGCAGAGCGCCCGGTCGGCAGAGCTCGCCCAGCGTGCGGAAGAGCCGCTTCTTCACGTCCAGGTCTTCCGCGATGGCCTCGATCACCAGGTCGCAGTCGGTGAGTTGAGCCAGATCCCCGCTCGGAGTCAATCGCTCCAGGGTGGCGTCGCGCTCCGCCTCGGCCAGCTTGCCGCGGCGTACCGCCCGTGCCGTCGAGGCGGCGACGGCCTCCCACGCGGCCTTGGCGCGTTCGTCGGTGCGGCCGACCAGCACGGTGGCGACGCCGCCCTTGGCGAAGACCTCCGCGATGCCGGTGGCCATGGTGCCGGTCCCGACGATGCCGACCGTGCGGAACGGCGTTTGTGCGGGTGACCGCCGTTCGGCGGTGGGCGCGGTGCCGTCGGACTCCCGGTAGTCGTAGAAGCCGCGCCCGGACTTGCGGCCGAGAAGGCCCGCGAGCGCCATGTGCCGTAGCCGGCGGGCGGGTTGGAGCGTCGGTTCGGCCCAGCGGGCGGCGAGGATGTCGAGGATGTCGCAGGCGGTGTCCGTGCCGATCAGGTCGAGGAGTTCGAGCGGCCCCAGGGGCAGTCCGCAGCCATAGCGCATCGCGGCGTCGATGTCGTCGCGCCCGGCGAGCCGCTGGTCGTACATGGTGACGGCCTGGTTGAGGAAGCCGAAGAGGAGCGAGGTGGAGATCTGCCCCGCCCGGTCGCCCACGGTCACATGTCCGAGTCCGATGGCTTCGGCGAGGTCGCGGACCTGCGCCACCGCCGACTCCTCGGTCATCACCGTACGGCCGATCTCCGCGAGACCCGCCGTCGGCAGGGGCAGGTGGAGGCCCACGAGCCGGCCCGCGCGCCCGGAGGCGGCCGCGAGGTCGGTGAGCGAGAGGGCCGCGGCGCTGCTGGCCAGGACGGTCTCGGGCGGGCAGGCCCGGTCGAGGGCGCGCAGCACCTCGATCTTGGCGTCACGGCGCTCGGGCACCGCCTCCAGCACGGTGGCGGCCGGGGTGAGTTCCTCGAAGCGCCGCACGAGACGGATGCGTCCGTGAGCCTCGGGTGTCCGCTCGAGGAGCTGCCGCAGCCGCTCCTCGACCCGCGCGTCGGGATCCAGTACGAGGACCGAGTGCCCGGCGGCCGCCGCCCGGCCGGCGAGTGCGCCGCCGATGGTCCCGAGGCCGACGACGCCGACCGTGCCGTACCGGGCGCTCATGCCGCGACCTCGCTCAGGACGGGCGCCGCGTTCTCGGGCAGCGGGGTGCGGAAGCGGTTGATGGCGCTCTCGTGGAGGGCGCGGAACTCGGGGGCCGTGATGCCCAGTCCCTCGGTGGGTGCGAGGCAGCGCACCCCGACCTTGCCGTGGTGTTCGTTGAGGTGGATGGACTGGACGGCCTGGGCCACCTCGTCGAGGGCGTACGTCCGCGAGAGCGTCGGGTGGATGCGTCCCTTGGCGATCAGACGGTTGGCCTCCCAGGCCTCGCGGTAGTTGGCGCAGTGGGAGCCGACGATCCGCTTGAGGCTCATCCAGAGGTAGCGGTTGTCGTACTCGTGGGTGTAGCCGGCCGTGGAAGCGCAGGTCACGATGGTGCCGCCCTTGCGGGTGACGTACACGGAGGCGCCGAAGGTCTCGCGGCCCGGGTGCTCGAAGACGATGTCGACGTCCTCTCCCCCGGTCAACTCCCTTATGCGTGCGCCGAACCGGCGCCACTCCTTGGGGTCCTGGGTGTGCGGGTCCCGCCAGAAGCGGTAGCCCTCCTCCTTGCGGTCGATGATCAGCTCGGCGCCCAGCTCACGGGCCAGCGCCGCCTTTTCGGGCGAGGAGACCACACAGATGGGGTTCGCTCCGCCGGCCAGCGCGAGCTGGGTGGCGTACGAGCCGAGGCCGCCGACGGCACCCCAGACGAGAACGTTGTCGCCCTGCTTCATTCCGGCGCCGTTACGGGTGACCAGCTGGCGGTACGCGGTGGAGTTGACCAGACCGGGCGAGGCGGCCTCCTCCCAGGTCAGGTGTTCGGCCTTGGGCAGCAGCTGGGTCGACTTGACGAGGGCGAGTTGGGCGAGTCCGCCGTAGTTGGTCTCGTATCCCCAGATGCGCTGCTCGGGGTCGAGCATCGGGTCGCCGTGGCCCTCCGCGTGCTCCAGTTCGACGGAGACGCAGTGCGCCACCACACGGTCGCCGATTCCCCAACGTCGCACGCCGGGCCCACACTTGAGGACCACGCCCGCCAGGTCGGAGCCGATGACGTGGTACGGCTGGTCATGCCGGGCGGCGAGACCGCCGAGGCGGGCGTAGCGCTCCAGGGCCGCGAAGGTGGGAACGGGCGAGAACAGCGCGCTCCAGACGGTGTTGTAGTTCACCGCGCTCGCCATGACCGCCACCAGTACTTCGCCGGGTCCCGGGGTGGGGGTCGGCACCTCCTCGATGTGGAGGGAGTCGGCGGGCCGCCGGTCGCGCAGCTCCACCCCCTCGAACATCCCCGCATCCTCCTTGTGGAGGACGGCCGCCCGGAAGGACTCGGGGACTCCCAGGGCCGCCACATCGGCCGGCACCGAGTCCGGGGACTCGATCACCTCCACCAGTTCGCGCATGGTCAGGCACCACCTTCCGCGGTTCACACTCGACAAGAACTCAACAAACAGTGAACTCAACAAGGAAGGAGTTTTGCATGAACCCGAAACCCCGGCAAGCCCCGACTCCCCACCCCCGCACACCCCTTGACGGCGGGGCGGACACCCCGCCGACGCCCCTTGTGTGCACACCACCCCGCATGTAAAACTCATCATCAGTTGAGTTCAACGTATAGTGAATTAAGTTCAATGTCCGACGAGTTTCGATGCCGGAGGAGATGCCGTGACGCATCCGCACGCAGCCGAAGCACTGCAGGCCACCGCCATCGCCGGCATCGCCGGCATCCTGATCGCGGGTACGGTCCTCGCACAGCTCGCCCGACGCATACGCCAGCCCGCCGTCATCGGCGAGATCACGGCGGGAATCCTGCTGGGTCCCAGTCTGCTGGGGCTGCTTCCCGGAAACCCGACACAGCGTCTGTTTCCGGACGAGGTGCGCCCCTTACTTTCCATGGTCGCCCAACTCGGCTTGCTGCTCTTCATGTTCACCGTGGGGTGGGAGCTCGACTGGACGACCATGCGGCGCAGGAAGAGCTCCGTCGCCGGCGTCACCGCGGGCAGCATCCTGGCCCCGATGGTGCTCGGCTTCGGGGTCGCCGCGGTGATCTACCACAGTCACTCGCACGTCAACGGCGAGAAGGTGCCGTTCAGTTCGTTCGGCCTGTATCTGGGCGTCAGCATGTCGATCACCGCGTTCCCGGTGCTGGCCCGGATCCTCAAGGACAACAACCTCAGCCGTACCAAGATCGGCGCGCTTGCGCTGACCAGCGCGGCCTTCGGCGACGTACTGGCCTGGTGCCTGCTGGCCGGAGTGGTGGCGATCGTGACCGCGTCCGGCCCCTCCGGTTTCACCGACACCCTGTGGATGTCGGCCGGTTACGGCGCCGCGATGATCGTCGTCGTCCGCCCGCTGCTGGCCCGGGGTGTCGGCTGGATCTCCAAGCGCGGCACCGGCGTCCATCTGGCCACGCTGGTCACGGCCGGACTGCTGCTCTCCGCGTACACCACGTCGAAGATCGGCATCCACCCCATCTTCGGCGCCTTCGCCTTCGGCCTGGTCATGCCCCGCAAGCCGCAGGCCCTGCTGGAGGAGAAGATGCTGCGCCCGCTGCAGCACGCCGGTGAACTCATGCTGCCCGTCTACTTCATCGTCACCGGACTCTCGGTCGACGTCGCGGCCATGTCACTCACCGCCTGGGGCGAGCTGGGCCTGATCCTCGCCGCGGCCATCCTCGGCAAGCTGCTCGGCGCCGGGCTGCCGGCCAAGTCCTTCGGGCTCGGCTGGCGGGAGTCGACGGGCGTCGGCGTCCTGATGAACACGCGGGGCCTGACCGAGCTGATCATCCTCGGCGTCGGTCTCAGCCTCGGGGTGCTCGACCAGACCCTGTTCACCGAGATGGTCCTCATGGCGCTGATCACCACGGCCATGACCGGCCCGCTCCTCCCGTTCCTCTTCCCCCGTTCCCGGATGGATCTGATCGCCACGCCCACGCGGTCCGACTCGGCCACGTCGCTGGTCCGGATGCCCGAGCCGGCCGGCGGGCAGGCCTCGGACCTGGCCGGATAGCCGGCTCAGGCCACACACGTGGCGCGTCGCTCAGTCGGTCAGGGCCACCACCCGGAACCGGCCGCACACCGGGACCGCGACGCCACACATCACGCCCCTTCGTCGCTCGGCACCCGCAGGAGAAGCGACGCTCAGACAAGGAGATGGCCCAGGTGCACCCCGTCATCAGCACTCTTTCCCGCGTCTTCGACATGCCGTCGGAGTTCATCGGCGACGAGATGCAGCTTCGCGCCGTGGCCAGCTGGGACAACCTCACCGCTGTGGAACTCCAGGTCCATCTGGAGCACGAGTTGGGCACCACCCTCGACGACCGTCTCATCGAACACATCGAGTCGGTGGGGCAGTTGCGCGCCTTCTACGACGAACGGCTCGCCGAACTGTCTCACATCAAGGCCCCGCCGGACGCGTCGTCCATCGCCCCCGCGCTGCCCGGCCCGGTGCCGTCCGCCGTCGAGCAGGAGCTGACCGACATCTCGGAGGTGGTGGTCGGCGAGACGGGGATCTCCGAGGTGGACCCCGTGCGCGGGCGGCTGGCCTACCGGGGTTATCCCATCGAGGAGTTGATCGGCCGGGTGACCTTCGAGGAGGTCGTCCATCTGCTGATCCGCGGCTGGCTGCCGGACACCGAGGAGCTAAGCGCCTTCAAGGCCCGACTCGTCGCGGCCCGTGAACTGCCGCCCATGGTCGCGACGAACCTGGTGCTCAACGCCAACTCCAGTACCTCGTCCGTGCTGCGCACCGCGGTTCCCGCGCTCGGCGTCGCCGCGGAGGCGAACGCCGACCCGGCCGCCCACATCGACCTGCGTGAGCGCCTGGTCGCGCGGATCCCGACGATCTTCGCGACCCAGCAGGCGGCCCGCGCCGGGCGGCGGCTGCCGAGCCCGGCACCCGAACTGTCGCACGCCGAGAACATCCTCTACATGCTGGGCCTGCCCCGCGATCCGGAGCGGGTTCGCCTGGTCGACCTCTGCCTGGTGCTGCAGGCCGAACACGGCTGCAACGCTTCCGCGTTCGCGGCCCGGGTCGCGGCCGGCACCGGCGCCGACACCTTCGCCACCATCACCGTCGCGCTCGCCACGTTCACCGGGCCGCTGCACGGCGGCGCCGCCCACCAGGTGATCGACCTGGCACGCGAGGACGGCAACCCCGACACCACCGCCGCCTATCTGCGCGGACGGGCCGACCAGGCCTCCACCGCCCGGGTAAGGCCCGGCTCGCACGCCGAGGAGGACCCCCGGGTCAGGCCGCTGCGCGAGGCGGCCCGCCGGTTCAACGCGGGTCCCGGCAGCGACCGCATCCTGCAGGTCCTGGACGCCGTACGGGCCGCGGCCCACCCGTCGAAGGGCCCCCGCCCCTATCTGACCGTGGACTGCTACGCCGCCGCTATCTACCACCTGCTCGGCATGCCCTCCGACCTCTTCGTCCCGATGTTCGCGGCCGCCCGGGTCCCCGGCTGGCTCGCCCACGTCGAGGAGCAGCGGGCCCAGCAGGGGCGCATCCATCCACGGCTGCGCTACGTCGGCCCGCGGAACCTGCGCCACTTCCCCGAGCACAACTGACCAGCGATCCGATGAGAGACGGACTTCGAACGTGGGCGGCACGCCCGGCCGGGGTTCGAAAACCGCCTCTCGGGGAGGGCGCGCCCCCTTCCCCGTACCCCAGGAGCAGATGTGGAGTTCGGCTGGAACGAGGGCCAACAGGCCCGCTACGACGAGGTACTCGAGGCGACCCGGGCTGCCTTCCCCGCTCCGCCCGGCGCGGGCCACGGGTTCTACACCCGTAAGGACTGGCTGCGGCTCGGTGAGATCGGCATGCTCGGCTCCTGCCTTCCCCAGGAGTACGGCGGGCAGGGACTCGGCGCGCTCGACACCGCGCGCGTCGTGGAGGCCGTGGGCCGTGGCTGCGCCGACACGGGGCTGGTGTTCGGCGCGGCCGCGCACACCTTCGCCTGCGCCGTGCCCGTCGCGCGGTTCGGCACCGATGCCGTACGCCGGAGGCTGCTGCCCGAACTGGCCTCGGGCCGGCTGATCGCGGGCAACGCGATGACGGAGCCGGAGGCCGGCTCGGACTCCTCACGGCTCGGCGCGATCGCGACGCCCGCCGACGGCGGGTTCGTGCTCAACGGCACGAAGAGCTTCGTCTCCAACGGACCGGCCGCCGATGTGTACGTGACGTACGCGACCGTCAATCCCAAGATGGGCTTCCTCGGTGTCACCGGCCTGGTCGTCGACCGGGAGACGCCCGGTGTCGTCGTGGGCAAGCCCTACGAGAAAATGGGCATGCACTCCTGCCCGGCCGGCTCGGTCACCTTCGAGGACTGCTTCGTGCCCGAGGAGCAGGTGCTCGGCGGTGTCGGCGCGGGCGCGGCGATCTTCCAGCACTCCATGGGCTGGGAGCGCGCCTGCCTCTTCGCGCTCTACGTCGGGCTGCTCGACCGGCTCCTGGAGCAGTGCGTGACGCACGCCCGGGAACGGCGTCAATTCGGGCGCAGGATCGGCGAGTTCCAGTCGGTGTCCAACCGGATCGCCGACATGAAGCTGCGCCTGGAGAGCGCCCGGCTGCTGCTGTACCGCGCCTGCTGGTCGATGGACCAGGGCGATCCTTCCGTGCTCGAAATCGCCCTGTCGAAGCTGGCCGTGTCCGAGGGCGTGCTGGCGTCCGCCGCCGACGCGGTCCGGATCTTCGGCGGCCGCGGCTATCTGCGCGAGGACGGCATCGAGGCCGCACTGCGCGATGCCGTGCCCAGCACGATCTTCTCGGGAACCTCGGACATCCAGCGTCAGTTGATAGTGAAGGAGATAGGCCTGTGAGGCTCCACCAGCTCGTCATCGACTCCACCCGGCGCGCCCCGGACGCCCCGGCCGTGCGCTCGTCCCAGGGGGTGTTCAGCTACCGGGAGCTGGACGACCTCGCCGACCGGTACGCGGCCGCGCTGCACCGGCGCGGGGTGCGCCCCGGCGACCGGGTCGTGCTGTGGACCCACAAGACCCTGGACGCCATCGCCCTCATGCAGGGCGCGCTGCGCATCGGCGCGATCTACGCACCGGTCAGCGCCAACAACCCGGCCGCCCGGGTGCAGCGGATCGCCGCCAGTTGCACGCCTGCCCTGGTGGTCGCCGACGCCGACGGCATCCGGCGGGCCGCGGACGTCGACTGGGACGACGCCCTGCGGCTCGCCTCCTTCGCCGAGGTGCGAGAGGAGGCCCCGGCCGCGGACGCCCCGGCGCCGTACGAGAACGAGCCGGACGAGCCGGCGTACATCCTCTACACCTCCGGCTCCACCGGCGAGCCCAAGGGCGTCTGCATCAGCCACCGGAACGCGCTGTCCTTCATCCGCTGGGCCGCCGAAGAAGTGGGTGTCACGGCGGACGACCGGCTGTCCAACCACGCGCCGTTCAACTTCGACCTCTCCGTCTTCGACCTGTACGCCACCTTCCTCGCCGGTGCCTCGGTCGTCCTGGTGCCCGAGGGCCTGGCGTACGACCCGGCGCAGCTGGGCGCGCTGCTGCGTCGCGAGCGGATCACCGTCTGGTACTCGGTGCCGTCCGCGCTGGTCCTGATGATGCAGCGCGGCGAACTGCTGACCGGCGAGCCGCCGGCCGATCTGCGGGTGTGCGTCTTCGCCGGGGAGCCGTTCCCCATCCAGCAGGTCCACGAGCTGCGCAAGGCGTGGCCGGACGTGCGGATGCTCAACTGGTACGGGCCGACCGAGACCAATGTGTGCACCAGTTACGAGGTCACCGACCGCGATCTGGGCAGTACCCGTCCGCTGCCGATCGGCACCGCCGTCAGCGGCGACCGGATCCGGATACACCCGCCGCGCGAGCGCGAGGGCGAGATCGTGGTCAGCGGTCCGACGGTGATGCTCGGCTACTGGGGCCAGGAGCCGCAGAAGGGCGCGTACTTCACCGGTGACATCGGCAGGATGGGGCCCGACGGAATGCTGGAGTACGTGGGCCGGCGCGACCACATGGTCAAGGTGCGCGGGCATCGCATCGAGCTCGGCGACATCGAGGCGGTGGTCGCCGCCAACCCCAAGGTGGCCGCCGCCTCGTGTGTCGTGGTGGGCAGCGGTCTGGACGCGAAGATCCACGCCGTGGTGGTCCCGGAAGGCGCCAAGGGGCCCGGGCTGCTCGAACTCAAGCGCGAGTGCGCCGACCGGCTGCCCCTCTACATGGTGGTCGACGCGGTCCATGTCGTCCCCGAACTGCCGCTGACCGGAAACGGGAAGACGGACCGTCAGGCCCTGCTGAACCAGATCACCGCCGTCGACGCACGGTGAGCGCCGGTGCCAGACATCCGGCGCATCCCCGTGACAGCCACCCGGTGAACCCCGATGACTTCCGCGGCCCTGATCCGCCTCGGCCTCAGAGACGAGGACCTGCCCATGTCTGAACGACTCAGCTCTCCCGACACCCTGTTGGACCAGGTCGACCTCCACACCTTCCGTTCGGTGATGGGGTCCCTGCCGACCGGGGTGAGCGTCGTCACCAGCCTCACGGCCGACGGCGAACCACGCGGCCTCACCTGCAGCGCGGTGTGCAGCGTATCGGCCTCGCCGCCACTGCTGCTGGTCTGTGTCAAACAGCCCAGCGCGACCCTCGAAGCCATCCACCAGAGCTCGGTTTTCGCGGTGAACTTCCTCTCCGCCGGCATGACCGAGACGGCGCGCACCTTCGCGTCGCCGGTGCCCGAGCGGTTCGAGGGCGTGCCCTGGTCCGCGGGCAAGCGAACCTCCGCGCCGCTGCTCGACAACACCGTGGCGTTCGCGGAGTGCATCCTGACGAGCAGCCACCTGGCGGGCGACCACCAGGTGCTGATCGGCCGCCTGGTGCACGGCGACGTCTCCACCACCCATACGCCGCTGGCCTATTGGCGGGCCCAGTTCTCCGAGGTACACGCACACCCTGCCGCCTGAGACGGCTTGTTGCGCCGCCGGCCCTCGCCCCTGTTCGGCAGGGTGAGGGCCGACGGCTCTGAGGACCAGTGTGTCTCGGCGTGGGCGAACACGTCAGCACCTCGACAACCTGCTCGGATACCGGCACGTTGCTGCCTGCCTGCTGCCACCGTCAGACGGGCTGCCACAGCTCGAGCCGATTGCCCTCGGGATCGGTGACCCAGCCGAATCGACCGACACCCTCCATGTCCTGAGTCTCTTGGGCCACGTCCGCTCCCTTGGCGCGCAATTGCGCGAGCATCGCGTCCAGGTCACGGACTCGGAAGTTGAGCATGGTCTGCTGGGCGCGGGACCCGAAGTAGTCGGTCTCGGACTCGAACGTCGCGAACACCGTCACCCCGGTCTCCTGACGCCACAGGCCGTTCTCATCGGCGTCCAGGCCCAGGCAATCGCGATACCACGCGCTCAGGGCCCCCGGGTCGGTGGCGCGCACGAAGTATCCGCCGATTCCAAGCACACGTTCCATGCCGCTATCTTGCCAGGACGGCGATCGGGCGGGTCGGCACCACACCATCGCCCGCCTCACACCGTTCCTGGGGACTGAGCGGAAGTGAGTCCCGTTTCCACCCTCTGATACCCCGTCACATTCTTCTGGGTGCCTGGGCGTCCGTCTCAGACGTTCTCCGTCCACGTACGGAGTTTCTCCGGGTTGCGGACCGCCCAGATGTGCGTGATGCGGCCGCCGGTGAGGCTGAACGCCGCCACGGTCACGGTGACGCCGGCGTGCTGGGCGACGAGGCCGGGCTGGCCGTTGACCGTCCGCTCCAGGAGTGTCAGCCCAGGGGCTTTGTCGGCGATGTGGATCAGGTACTGGGCGATGCGCTCGCTGCCCCCGACCGGGCGGAGGACGGTGCCGACCAGTCCGCCGCCGTCGGCGATCATCGTGGCGTCGGGGTCGAGGAGATCGACGAGGGCCTCGATGTCCCTGGCCTCCCACGCCTCTTTGAAATGCCGCACCAGACCGGCCTGCCCGGCCGTCGGAACCGCCGGAGCGTGCGCGGCACGAATGCGCCGACGGGCCGAGGACGCCAGCTGCCGGCAGGCCGCCGGCGTCCGGCCGACGATGTCGGCGACCTCGGCGAAGGGGTACCGGAAGACGTCGTGCAGGATGAACGCCACGCGTTCGGCCGGCGTCATCGACTCCAGTACGACGAGGAAGGCCATGTTCACCGACTCGTCCAGGGTGACCCGGTCGGCGGGGTCGGCCGGCTCGGCCCCGCCGCCCACCGCCGGCCCGCTGATCCACTCCGTACGGTCGGGCAGCGGCTCGGGTATCCATGCGCCGACGTAGCGCTCGCGCCGGACCCGCGCCGAGCCGAGCAGGTCCAGGCAGACGCGGGTGGCCACCGTCGTCAGCCAGGCGCCGGGCGACTCGATGGCCTCCTGCCGTTGCCGCGGCATCGCGTACCAGCGGGCGTAGGTCTCCTGGACAGCGTCCTCGGCCTCGGCCAGCGAACCGAGCAACCGGTAGGCGAGATTGATCAGATGCCGCCGCTCGCCGACGATCGCGCTCAGGCCCGGCTCGGGCCGGTCATGCCCTGGTTCGGATGGGGTGCTCATGGTCGCGACCGCTCCCTGGTTCTTCTCGTCCGCCACGGCTCTCGCCACTTCGGCGAAACACCGCACCGGGCTATGAGGGTGGCGCTTCGCCTCACGTTTCGCGGGCCCACGTCGTCGGACCACCGAGACACTACCGATCACCGCCGCGAGGCAGAAGAGGGGACCGTGCCATGTCCACACAGACGACGGCAGCACACCGCAGCGTTACGTTCCTGCAGGTCGCGATCGCCCTGCAGACCTTGGCCATCTTCTTCCAGGCGGTCACCGCCGGACTGCTGCTGTCCTCGTCCCACGGCGAGGTACTGCACAGCGCCGGAGCGCGCGTGATGTACGGCGCATCGATGTTGTACGTGCTGGCCGCGATCCTGGCGTGGCGGCCGGGCGGCGGGGCGCCCCGTCCCATCCTGTACGCGTCGGGCTTCCTCGTACTCGCATCGGTGCAGGTGGTGCTGGGCATCGCGCACATGCCGTCGCTCCATATGCCCCTGGGCATCCTGATGTTCGGTCTGAGCGTGCTGGCGTTGGGCCAGGTGCTGTCCGCCCGCTTGTCGGAGCGCTCCGGCACCCGGTCGTAACCGCCGCGCGAACTGGTGTCGCCACTGCCACCACAGTCAACCATCCACTGAAAACGGACCGGAAGTTGCCGTGCTCGACCTCGTGGTCCGCCCAGACCACAGGCTCGACGGGTTCAGGCCGTCGTCCCGGGCTCGGGCAACGTCCGCAGCACCCCCGCCACGTACGCATGGAACGCCGGGTCGTCGAGCAGGAAGTGGTCGCCGGGCAGCCACTCGATGGCGACGTCGCCGGCGCCGTGGTTCTCCCAGTCGCGCAGGCCCGGGTCGTCCACCATGGGGTCCTCCACGCCCGCGCACACCCACAGGGGACAGGCCAGCGGCGGCCCCGGCAGCGGGGTGTACGTCTCGGAGATGGTGAAGTCGGCACGCAGGACCGGGGTGAACAGCTTGACCAGTTCGGGGTGTTCGAAGAGCTGCGGCGGGGTGCCGCCGAGGCGGCGCACGGACTCCAGGAAGGCCGGGGCGGACAGGGTGTGCAGGTCCGGCAGGGTGCGCCGCGCGGTGGGGCCGTTGCGGCCGACCACGACGACACCGGCCGGTGGGCGGCCCAGGGCGCTCCAGTAGCGGCCTATCTCGTACGCGAACGCCGCCCCCATGCTGTGCCCGAGCAGGACGTACTGCCCCGTGGTGTGCGGGGCGGAACCGCGGATCAGGTCCTCCATGACCGTGCCGAAGTCCTCGCGCAGCGGCTCGGCCATCCTGGTGCCGTGTCCCGGCAGTTCCAGCAGGGTCATGCGCGCGGCATCGGGCAACGCCGCCTCCAGGCTCGCGAAGGCCCGTGCGGCCCCGCCCGCGTGCGGCAGGCACAGCAGCGTGGGGCGGCCCTGCCGGGCGCGGCCGGGCGCGGACGTGGTGGTGGTCGGTGCGGAGGTGCTGCTCAACTGCTGCATGGCGGGGTCTCCTTCGTGACGTGGGAGTTCATGGCCGACGGCTCGGGCGTGCGGGGCTCCAGGGCTTGGCCGGCGAGGGCAGCTCGGGCCGCTCGCCGGGTTCGAGGGCGAAGTTCCGTACGACGTGCCCGCCGCCGGCGACCGCCACGGCAGCCCTGAACTCCGGTCCGACGTCGACGAGTCGGAGGTTCCACGTCCGCGCCGCCGAGCCGGGAGCCGACTGCACCCGTACCGGCCCCGAGCGTCGCGCACCGGGAGTGACCCTGACCGCGGTGAGATCGCCTGCCAGTCCGCTGCCGAGGGCCTTGAGGACCGCCTCCTTGCACGCCCAGTGGGTGAACAGCCCACTGTTCAGAGGTCCTTCGCGATCCGCGGGCCAGTGCTCCGCCTCGATGTCGGAGAGCACCTGGCGGCGCAGCCCCGCGGGATCTCTGAGCGGCCTGATCCGTTCGATGTCGACGCCTGTGGGACCGTCGCGGCTCACGGCCACCAGGGACATCCCTTCGGTGTGCGCGAGGCTGACCCTGAGCCCGGGGTCGCCGCACACGTAGGGCTTTCCCAACTTGCCTGTTGTAAAGGTGACTTGGGACGCCATCAGACCGGCGTACACCGCCGTGACCGCCCGTAGCGCCGCATGTGCCGAGGCGTAGAGCGCGCGCTGCGAGGGCACCATGTGCCGCCATCGTCGCAACTCGTCCGGCGAGAGCAGTTCCAGACAGCGCCACAGCGCCCGCTCGGAACCGGGGCCGGGCTCCCGTACCGCCCAGACATGCACTTCTCCGGCGGGCGGCCCGAACCGGGCCGCGGTCACCGGTCGCGCCCTCACTCGGGGCACCGTCGGAGTCATCACATGAGCCATCGCTTGGGGCATCGCATCTCCAACCGCTCGGTCATCACTGCCCGTTGGCCTCTTGACGATGAACTCAACACTAGTAGAGTTCATCAGGAAATGACATCATCAGGTGTTGAAATCAACGGGCGTTGAACTCCATTGGGTCCCCCGTTGAACCCCGGCGGGACCACCCGCCCCTCAACGCATCTCCAGGAGGTACGGCGTGGCCAGTGACCGCGACGAACTGATCACCCAGCTCACCGAGTTCATCCAGGAACGGCTGCTCGCGGAGCCCGACGCCCAGGGCATCGCCCCGGACACCCCGTTGCTCGAGTGGGGGATCCTCACCTCGATCAACACCGCGCAGCTGCTCACCTTCATCCGGGACGAGCTGGGGACCAACATCCCGCCGACCGAGCTGACCGGCACCAACTTCCAGAACCTGGACAGCATCACCGACCTGCTGCTGTCCCTGCGTACGCCCGCTCACTGACCTGGGCCTGCGGCCTGACCCGCCGCACCGGCCTCGCGGCCACGGCACAGCGCATCCACCCGAATTCGCGACAGGAGATCACGTGTCCGAGACATCGGCGAACTACGACTACGACATCGGCATCATCGGCGGCGGGCCGGCCGGCTCCACCGCCGCCTCCTACCTCGCCAAGGAGGGGCTGTCCGTGGTGGTCTTCGAATCGGAGACCTTTCCGCGCGAGCACGTCGGCGAGTCGCTGGTCCCGGCCACGACGCCGGTGCTCATCGAGACCGGCGCCATGGAGAAGGTCGAGGCCGCGGGCTTCCCCAAGAAGTACGGCGCCGCCTGGACCTCCGCGGAGGACCGGGACATCGACCACATGGGCTTCCAGGGCCTGGATCACGACTTCCGCGCCGCCGAGGTGCTGTTCAGCGAGCGGGACCAGGCCGGCGTCGACCGGGACCACACCTTCCACGTCGACCGCGGCAAGTTCGACCAGATCCTGTTGCAGCACGCGGAGAGCCTGGGCGCGAAGGTCTACCACGGAGTCCGCGTCAACCGCGTCGACTTCACCGACCGGGACCGCCCGGTCATCCAGGCCAAGGTCGGCAACCAGTCGGTCGGCGTCCCCGTCCGCATGGTCATCGACGCGAGCGGCCGCCGCACCATGATGGGCAGCCAGCTCAAGGTCAAGGAGCCGGACCCGGTCTTCAACCAGTACGCGGTACACACCTGGTTCGACGACTTCGACCGCAAGGCGCTCGCGGTCAACAAGGACCAGGCCGACTACATCTTCATCCACTTCCTCCCGCTGGAGGACACCTGGGTCTGGCAGATCCCGATCACCGACACCATCACCTCCATAGGTGTCGTGACCCAGAAGGCCCGGTTCAAGGAGGCCAAGAACGACCTGGAGACCTTCTTCTGGGACACCATCGGCAGCCGCCCGGCCCTCCAGGACGCGCTGAAGAACGCCAAGCGGGTCAAGGAGTTCAAGGCCGAGGGCGACTACAGCTACGCGCTCACCAAGATCGCCGACGACTCGCTGGTGATGATCGGCGACGCGGCCCGGTTCGTGGACCCGATCTTCTCCAGCGGTGTCAGCGTCGCGCTCAACAGCGCGCGCCTGGCCGCCGCCGACATCATCGCGGCGCACAAGGCCGGGGACTTCCGCAAGGAGCGCTTCGACGGCTACGTCAACACGCTCCGCGGCGCGGTCAACAACTGGTACGAGTTCATCTCGATCTACTACCGCCTCAACATCCTCTTCACGGCGTTCGTCCAGGACCCGCGTTACCGCCTGGACGTCCTCAAGATGCTGCAGGGCGATGTGTACGACGGGGAGCCCAAGGCCCTCGCCGCGATGCGGGAGATCGTCGAGGCCGTGGAGAGCGACCCCAACCACCTCTGGCACAAGTACCTGGGGACGCTCAAGGCACCCTCCGCGGCGGCCAAGTTCTAGGCCCCGGCGTCCCGGGGGCCGCTTGGGCCCGCACCGGCGGACCAGGGCCGGCGAGGCCCTGTCCGGCCGGCCGCACACGCCCTCGCCGGCCGGGCGTACCTGCCCCGCCCGGCCGGGAGGCACCACGGCAGCCGACCGCTGCCGGGCACGACCCGGGTGGCGTGGACGCCCCTCCCGCCACCCGGACCCGGACGTCCGTCCGCACCATCCGTCTGTCGCACTCCTGGAGGGGGATCCATGCCCGCCCGCAACGGAATCACCACCGATCCGGCCATAGCCCTTGTCGGCATCGGGTGCCGTTATCCGGGTGGGGTGGTCGATCCCGCGTCCTTCTGGAACGTCCTGCGCGACGGCGTCGACGTGATCGGAGAGATCCCCCCGGAGCGCTGGGGCCCCGAGTACATCAGTGAGGACGGGGCCGCACCCGGCACCGGGTACTGCCGTTATGCGGGAGTGCTGCCCGGGCTGGACCGGTTCGACGCCGACTTCTTCGGCATCTCGTTCCGCGAGGCACGCGAGATGGATCCGCAACAGCGGCTCCTGCTCGAAGTCTCCTGGGAGGCCCTGGAGCACGCCGGTCTCACCAAGCCCCAGCTCGCGGGCTCCCGCACCGGCGTGTTCTTCGGCATGCTCGGCATGGACTACACGCTGCTGCACTCCAAGACGCGCGGAGTGAAGGGCATCGACCCGTACTACGCGAGCGGTAAGGAGTTCAGCTTCGCGCCCGGCCGGGTCGCCTACACCCTGGGGCTGCACGGGCCCGCCCTCGCCGTGAACACCGCGTGCTCCTCGTCCCTGGTGGCCGTGCACCTGGCCTGCCGCGCGCTGGCCGGTGGCGAGGCCGACACCGCGCTCGCGGGAGGCGTCAACGTCCTCGCCGCCCCCGAACTGTCCATCTTCATGAGCAAGGTGCAGGCCCTGTCGCCCACCGGCCGGTGCAAGCCGTTCGCCGCCGACGCGGACGGCATCGTGCGCGGCGAGGGCTGTGGTGTCGTCGTACTGAAGCGGCTCGACGACGCGCTCGCCGACGGCGACCATGTGCTCGCGGTGATCCGGGGCAGCGCCTTCAACCACGACGGCCGCAGCGCGGGCCTGACCGTCCCCAACGCCTCGGCGCAGGAAGCCCTGTTGCGGGAGGCCCTGCGGCGCGCGGACGCCACCCCGGACGAGGTCGCATTCGTCGAGACGCACGGCACCGGTACGCCGCTCGGCGACCCGATCGAGGCCTTCGCGCTGTCGGAGGTGTTCGGCCCCGGCCGTGACCCGGGGCGCAAGCTGCACATCGGCTCGCACAAGGCCAACTTCGGGCACACGGACGCGGCCGCCGGTGTCGCCGCCCTGATCAAGACCGTGCTGACCGCACGGCACCGGGTCGTCCCGCCGCAGCTGCACCTCGGCACGCCCAACCCCGCCATCCCCTGGACCGACGGACCGCTGAGCATCTCAGCCGAGGCCAGGGCGCTGGAGGCGACCGCGGACACCCTCTTCGGCGTGAGCGCCTTCGGCCTCAGCGGTACCAACGCCCATCTGCTGCTGTCCGCGCCTCCCGAGCAGGCGCCCGCAGCGGGTGCGCCCGAGGCGGACGCCCCGCGGGTGCTGCTGCTCTCCGGTTCCACGGAGGCCGCCCTCCAGGAACGCGCGCGCGACCTGGCCGGCACCCTCGACGGGGTGCGGCCGCTGGCCGACGTCCTGCACACCGCGGCGGTACGGCGCACCCATCACGAGGCGCGCGCCACCGTGATCGGCGCCGACGCCGAGGAACTGCGCGCCTCGCTGCTCGAACTCGCCGAGGGCAACCCCGACGAGCGCACCGTCACCGGCACCGCCGAGCCCCGGCGGCGCCACCGGACCGTCTTCGTCTTCTCCGGGCAGGGCTCGCAGTGGCGCGGCATGGGCCTGGACCTGTGGGACCGCGAGCCGGTCGCCGCGGCCTGCCTGGAGGCCGCCGACGCGGTGCTGCGCGAGGCGGGCCTGCCCGGTCTGCGCGAGTTGCTCGGCGACAGCGATCTCGCCGCCACCGAGCTTGCTCAACCTGCCGTTGTCGCCCTGCAGTTGGCGGTCGCCGAGGTGTGGCGCTCCCGTGGCGTGGAGCCGTCCAAGGTCGTCGGGCACAGCCTCGGCGAGATCTCCGCCGCCTGTTTCACCGGCGCCCTCGACCTGCCCACGGCGCTCGACCTCGCCGTGCGGCGCGGGCGCATCATGGCCGCCGCCGCGGGCACTGGGCGGATGCTCGCGGTGGCACTCTCCGAGGAAGAGGCGGTCGAGGCCGCCACCGGCACCGGGCGGGCCGTCACGGTCGCCACGGTCAACGGGCCCACCTCGACCGTCCTCGCCGGCTCCGAGGACGACCTGAACGCAATCGCCTCGCTGCTGCGCGAGCGGTCCGTCACCGCCCGGTTCGTACCCGGCGACTACGCGTTCCACAGCCCGGCGATGGCCCCCTTCGCCGAGGGACTCCGCGCGGAACTGGGTGACTTGGCGGCGGTGGCCCGGCCCGAGACGTTCGTGTCGACCGTCTCGCCCGAGGAGCCGCCGGCCACGCTGGACGCGGCGTACTGGGCCGCCAACGTGCTGCGGCCCGTCCGCTTCTGGCCCGCCGTGCGAGGCCTGCTGCAGGACATGGGTGCCGACTTCATCGAGATCGGCCCGCACCCCACCCTCGTACGCCCGCTGACCGATGCCCTCAAGGCGCTGCGGCGCCAGGGCGTCGCGGTCGGATCGCTGCGCCGGGACACCGACGGGCCCGCGACGCTGCTCTCCTCGCTCGCCGAACTGCACTGCGCGGGCGCCGAGGTCCGCTGGGCCGATCTGGTCCCGGGCCGGCTCACGGAGCTGCCCCGGCACCCGTGGCAGCACGAGTCGTTCTGGCTGCCCGAGGTCACACCCGGTGCGCAGTACGCCCCGGGCGCGGTGCCAGGCGCGGAGGTCGCGCCCGCCCGGCTCGCCGTGCAGCTGCTCGACCCGTCGGGCAAGCCCCTCGGACCCGCCCAGCAGCTCGACCTGACCGGCACGCCCTCCGGCGCGCCCACGACTCCGCCGGAGCCGCTCGGCTCCGGCGGTGCCGCCCCGGTCATGGCCCCACCCCCCCTGGGGGCCGACCGGGAAGCCGACTCGTCCGCCACCGCCCCGTACCATCCCCCGGCGGGAGCGGTGGCGGACGGGACCGGAACCTCCGCGCAGACAACGGAGTCCCCGGACACCTCCGGCACGGCCGCCGCGGGCCCCAGCACCGCCGACGCGGCCGACGCGGCGGGCACCGACCGCGAGCGCCGGTCCCTGATGCGGCTGATGTCCGAGACGCTGGCGGAGATCCTCGGCCAGGATCCGGGGCGGCGCATCCCGCCCCGGCGCGGCTTCGCCGACCTCGGTCTGGACTCGCTGAGCATCGTGGAGTTCGTGGACCGCCTCGGACTGCGGCTCGGTCTCGACATCCCCCTGTCCACGCCCTTCGAACGCCCCTGCCTGGACGAACTGGTCGACCATCTGCTGCCGCAGCTGCTCGCGAAGAAGACACCGCAGGCGCCCACCGCGGAACCGGTTCCCGCGGTGGAAGCCGCCCCCGTGAAGGCCCCCGCCGACGATCCGATCGTCGTGGTCGGCATGAGCTGCCGCTTCCCCGGCAGCCCCTCCGTGCGGGACTACTGGCAGCTTCTGCTCGACGGCCGCGAAGTCATCCGCGACGTGCCCTCGGACCGCTGGGACGGCCAGGCGTTCCTGTCCGACGGACCGTGGACGCCCGGCACGATGACCTCGCTACGGGGCGGCTACCTCGACGACGTACACGGCTTCGACGCGGCGTTCTTCCGCATCTCGCCCCGTGAGGCCCGCAGCCTCGACCCGCAGCACCGGCTCTTCCTCGAAGTCGCCTACGAGGCCCTGGAGGACGCCGGGGCGACCCGGGACCGGCTGCGCGGCTCCGCGACCGGCGTCTTCGTCGGCATGAACAGCTCGGACCACGCCCAGCACATCGGCAGCCATCTCCAGGACGTGGACCTCTACTACGGCACCGGCAACTCCTTCGCCGGGGCGTCCGGAAGGCTCTCCTACTTCCTGGGGCTGACCGGGCCCAGCATGGCCGTGGACACCGCCTGCTCGTCCTCGCTGACCGCCGTGCACCTGGCCCTGCAGAGCCTGCGCCAGGGCGAGATCGACCTCGCGGTGGCCGGCGGTGTCAACGTGATCCTCAGCCCGGTGATCCCGGTCGCGGTCTCGGCCGGCGGCGCCCTCTCCCCCAGCGGCCACTGCCGTACGTTCGACGAGGCGGCGGACGGCTATCTGCGCGGCGAGGGCTCCGGAGCGGTCGTGCTGAAGCGGCTGTCGACCGCGCTCGCCGACGGTGACCGGATCTACGCGGTGCTGCCCGGCAGCGCGGTGAACCAGGACGGCGCCAGCAGCGGTCTCACCGTGCCGAACGGCACCGCGCAACGGGCACTGATCGAACAGGCGCTGGAACAAGCCGGGTTGAGCGGACGCGACGTGGGTTACGCCGAGGCGCACGGCACCGGCACCCCGCTCGGCGACCCCATCGAACTGCGTGCGCTCGCACAGGCGTTGCGTCCCCGGGGAGCCGACGGCGCACCCCTCCTGGTCGGCTCCGCCAAGCCCAACATCGGACACCTGGAGGCCTCGGCCGGAATGGCCGGGCTCATCAAGGCGGTCCTGTCGGTGCATTACGGGCGGATCGCACCGCACATCGGCGTGACCACCACACCGACCCGCCAAGTCGCCTGGGAACAGCTGGGCTTGGAGATCGCGACGGGCGCGGAGCGATGGCCCGAGGACGGGCGGCGCCGGATCGCGGGCGTCAGCTCCTTCGGCTTCACCGGCACCAACGCGCACATCCTGGTGGCCGAGGCCCCGGCTGCCGAGGAGACGGGTGGCGAGCCGCCGGCCCGCTTCGCGCTGCCGCTGTCCGCCGCGCAGGAGTCGGCGCTGCCCGATGCCGCCAGGCAGTACCTCGCGCTGCTGGATTCGGGAGACGCAAGGACCCTGGCCGACCTGGCGTACACGGCGTCCGCGCGCCGTAGCCATCTCGACCACCGGGCCGTCGTGGTCGGCCAGGACGTCATCGGCGTCCGCTCCGCCCTGCGCGCCCTGACCAAGGGCGAGGAGCATCCCCAGGTGCTCACCGGGACGGCGGAGTTGGAGCGCTCCTGTGTCTTCGTCTTCTCCGGGTTCGGCTCCCAGTGGGCCGGCATGGGACGGCAACTCCTCGGGAGCGAGCCGGTGTTCCGGGACGCGGTGCTGGCCTGCGAGGAGGAGATGCGGAAGTGGATCGCCTGGTCCCCGCTGGCCTCGCTGCGCGGTGAGCCGGACAGCCGCCCGTTCGACGAGGGCATCCCGCAGGAACTGATCTTCATGGTGCAGGTCGGCCTGGTCGAGCTGTGGCGCAGCTGGGGTGTGGTACCCGAGGCGGTCGTCGGGCACAGCATGGGCGAGGTCGCCGCCGCCTGGGCCGCCGGGGCGCTGACCCTGGCGCAGGCCGCGGAGATCCTGTGCCTGCGCTCGCGGCTGCTCGACACGCTGGTCGGCACCGGCGGTTCGATCGTCGTCGGGCTGCCCCGCGAGGAGCTGGCGCCGTATCTGGTCCTGTACGAGGACACGTTGGGCATCGCCACGATCAACGGCCCGCGCACGACGGTCGTCGCCGGCGACGTGGGCGCCCTGGAGGAGCTCGCCGAGGAGCTGACCGAGGCGAATGTGTTCGTCCGCCGGGTCAAGGTGCCGGTGGCGCCGCACTCCCCGCTGATGGAACCGTTGCGGGAGCGGCTGGTGTCCGGCCTGGCGCACCTGGCGCCGTCCGAGGCCCGGATCCCGCTGTACTCCTCCGTGGAGGGCGGCGAGGTGGCGGGCTCCGCGCTCACCGCCGCGTACTGGGGCCGCAACCTGCGCAACACCGTACTCTTCCAGGACGCGGTGAGCGCGGTCGAGGACCCGCAGGACCGGGTGTTCGTCGAGGTGTCCCCGCATCCGGTGCTGGTCTCCGGCACCGAGGAGTCCCTGCAGGCCGCCGGCGTGGAACGCCCCGTGGTGCTCCCCTCCCTGGTCCGCGACGAGGACGAGGTGGGCACGCTGCTCACGAGCCTGGGCACGCTGCACGCGCAGGGCGCCCCGGTCGACTGGGCAGCCTTCGCCGGCCCCGGCCGCGCGGTCGTCGATCTGCCCGGCTATCCGTGGCAGCGCAAGGAGCACTGGCTGCCGGACACGCCCGTGAACCGCGCCACCGGATCGGGCGCCCTCGTCGGCGCGCCGGTGCGGCCGACGACCACGGCGTGGACGGCGCTGCTTCCGGTGACGGTCGACGGCACCCGCAGCCCCTGGCAGATCAGCCGCCACGGATCCCGTACGACGGTGTCGGCGCCCGCGCTGCTGGAGGCGGCCCTCGCCGGCGCCGCGGCGACGGGCTCCCCGGCGCCGGCGCTCGACGACGTACGGTTCGGCACTGCGCCCCGAGCGGACGCGGAGGGCCGGGCCGACCTGCAGGCCGTGGTCGACACCCGGCAGGGCACGGTCGTACTGCGCCCGTTGTCCGGGGACGGGGACGGTCACGGACCCGCGCTGAGCGCGTCGACCGATGCCTCGACCCGGCCTGCCTCGGACGCTCCCGGCCTCGGCCTGCTGGCCGATGACGAGCCCCTCCGGGCCACGCTGGCCGACCGCTTCCCGGGGCTCGGGGTGCGGTCGGCCGGCAGTGGCCGGGGCGGTGCGGACGTCACCGTGGACCTGCCGGACGGAGCCTCACGCCACTGGCTGCCCGCCGATCTGCTGCGGCTGGCACTGCACTTGGTCGCGGACGACGCCGCGGAACCGTCCGACGCTGAGCCCCTGCCCGCGGCCATCGCGTCGGTCCGGGTCAGGGCCGCGGTCGAGGGCACCGTACGGGTGTTCCGGGGGCCGGTCCGCGCGGGTGCGGACGGGCAGCCCGAGGCGGACGTGACCGTGCTCGACGCGGCGCATCGTGCCGTGGTGGAGCTGACCGGGCTGCGCCTGGCCGCCGGCCCCGAAACGGCCGCGCCGGACGCGGACCGCGACCGGATGGCGAACCTGCTGTACCGGATGGAGTGGAACGCCGCGGGCCAGCGCCCGTCCGGCCGGGACGGTGCGCAGGTCGCGCCCGCGACGCGCTGGCTGGTGTGCGGTGACACCGAACACCTGGCTGGCACGGTGGCCGACGGGCTGCGGGCCGCGGGCTGCGAGGTGCGCCGGGTGCGCTCGGCGGACGTACCGGGCGGCGAGGGTCTCGTCCTGAACCCGGCGGACCGGGCGGAGTGGGAGACGCTGCTCGCGGTGCACGCGAACGAGGGCACCACCGGGATCTGCGACCTGTGGCCCCTGGAGGACCTCGACTCGCGCCCCGACGGCCGGCGCGTCACCACCGCGCTCACCGCGGCCCTGGCCAACGCCGACGGGACTCCGCCCCGGCTGTGGCTGGTCACCCGGCACGCCCTGCTGCCGACCGGCCACGAGGGCTTCCCCGACGGCAACCAGGGGGCCCATGCCGGGCTCGGCCGCACCCTGGCGATGACCCGACCCGAGGCCTGGGGCGGCCATGTCGACCTGAGCCGGGGCAGCGCCGAGGAGCTGCGCACGCTGGTGACGCGGCTGTTGTGCGCACCGGGCGACGAGCACATCCGGGTGGAGCACTCCTCGGTCCAGGTCGGCTCGCTGGTGCGCGCCGACGCGCCGGACCGGGCCGAGAAGAGGCCGCTGTCGGCCGAGCGCTGGCATCTGGTGACCGGCGCGGGCGGCGCCCTGGTGCCGCCCGTGGTGGACTGGCTGGTCGGCGCGGGCGCCCGGCGGATCGTGCTCGCCGACGCGGAACCCGAGCAGGCCGAGCGGCTGTCCGTCGAGGACCGGGTCGCACAGTGGCGTGCCGCGGGGGCCGAGGTCCGCACCGTACGCACCCAGGGCTCGCGGGACGAACTGACCGCGCTGGTGGAGGAGTTGCGGGCCGACACCGGGATCGCGGGCGTGGTGTGCGCGGCGGCTCCCGAGCTGGCGACCCCGCTGGAGGAGACCACCGAGGCCGCGCTGCGGGCCGAGTGGAACCGCGCCGAGACGGCCGAGCTGCTGCACCGGCTGACCACCAAGGATCCGGTGCGCCTCTTCGTCCTGCTGGGTTCGGTGCCGGGCACCTGGGGCGGTGCCGTCACGGGTGCGGCGGCCCCGTCCGACTGGTCGCTGCGGGCGCTGGCGGCGCGGCGCAGGGCGAGCGGGCTGCCGGTGACGCACATCGAGCTGATGCCGCTCGAAGGCAGTCAACTCCTCGACGAACGGACGACTTTACTGCTGAAGTCGAGCGGGGTCGCCCCGCTGCGGGAGCGGGACCTGGTCACCGCCCTCGACCTGCTGGCCTGGGATCACACAGTGCACGCGTGCGTGGCCGACGTGGACTGGGAGCTGTTCGGGAGCGCGCTCGCCGACGCCCCGCACCGGGAGCTGTTCCGTGCGGTCCTGGGGGCGGCGCGGCAGACCGGCGGTACCGAGTTCGTGGCCGGGCTGCGCTCGCTGGACCCGGTGCAGCGCCGGGACCGGATGCTCGACTGGGTGTGCGCCCAGGTCGCCGGGGTGCTCGGCCTGTCGGAGGACGAACTCCGCGCCGACCAGGGCTTCTTCGAGCTGGGCATGGACTCGGTCATGTCGCTGACACTGCGGCTGCGGCTGTCCCGCGAGCTGGAGACCGAGCTGTCCTCGACGGTGGCCTTCGAGCACCCGACCGCGCTGGCGCTGACCGCGCATCTGCTGGAGCAGCTCGGCCATCCGGGCGCCGGTTCCGAGGGCGCCGCCGCGGATCCGGCCGAACTCGACGAGGCCGGCGCCGAGCCCGCCGACGACCTGGACGACCTCGACGACGACGAACTGCTACGCCAGTTGGAGGCGGAGATCTCCGACTCACGGGCGCTGGGATTTGAGGAGAACTGATGACGAAGAGCCAAGCCGAGCAGCCGAGCCAGGAGGTCCTCCGCGGCCGGCTCAAGGACTCCCTCGGCACGATCCGCAGTCTGCGCGCCCGGGTCCAGGAGCTCCAACAGCCACAGCCCCTGGCAGTGATCGGTCTCTCCTGCCGGCTGCCGGGCGGCGCCACGCCCGAGGAGTTCTGGCAGTCCCTGGCCGACGGCCGCGACTCGACTTCACAGTTCCCCGAGGAGCGGCACTCCATCGCCGGTTTCTACAACCCGGACCCGGACCATCCGGGCACCGCGTACACGCTGTCGGGGAACTTCCTCGAAGGCCCGGTGGACACCTTCGATCCGACCGTCTTCGGGATCTCGCCGCGTGAGGCCGCGGGCATGGACCCGCAGCAGCGCCTGGTGCTCGAACTGGCCTGGGAGGCCATGGAGAACGCCTGTCTGCCGCCGAGCGAGCTGGAGGGCAGCCGGGTCGGCGTCTTCCTCGGTGCCAGTACGAGCGACTACGTACGGATGCGCCAGCAGAAGGGCTCGATGGCGGACGTCGACGCCTATCAGCTGATCGGTGAGCCGAGCTTCCTGGCCGGCCGGATCTCGTACACGTTCGGGTTCCAGGGTCCCAGCATGGTGATCGACACGGCGTGCTCCTCCTCGCTGGTGGCGCTGGAGCAGGCCGTCCTGTCGCTGCGGTCCGGTGCCTGCGACATGGCGCTGGTCGGCGGGGTGAACCTGATGCTCTCCCCGTACGGCTTCGTCCTGGTCAGCAAGTTGCGGGCGCTGTCGCCCGACGGACGCTGCAAGACGTTCGACGCCTCCGCGGACGGCTACGCCCGCGGTGAGGGCGGCGCGCTGTTCGTGCTCAAGCGGCTCAGCGAGGCCGAGGCCGCAGGGGACCGGGTCCTCGCGGTGGTCCGGGGTGTCGCCACGGAACACGACGGGCGCAGCAGCGGGCTGACGGTCCCGAACCCCGCCGCGCAGCAGAACGTCATCACCTCCGCGCTCAAGGACGCCGGGGTCTCCCCCGCCGAACTCACCTATGTCGAGGCGCACGGCACCGGCACCCAGCTGGGCGACCCGATCGAGCTGAAGGCCCTGAACGCGGTCACCAGCACCGGGCGACCGGCCGGACGACCGCTGCTCGTCGGCTCGGTGAAGACCAACATCGGCCATCTGGAGCCGGCCGCCGGCGCGGCGGGCCTGTTGAAGGTCGTGCTGGCCCTCCAGCACGACACGCTCCCGAAGCATCTGCACCTGAACAGCCCGAACCCCCAAGTCCCTTGGGACGCCATCAACTTGAAGGTCACCACCGAGGAGACGGTCTGGCCGGACGGACCCCGGATCGCCGGGGTCAGCAGCTTCGGCGCCAGTGGCACCAACGCGCACACCGTGCTCGCCGAGGCGCCGCAGCCCGCGCCCCGCGAGGGCACCCCGCGCGAGGTGGGCCTGCTCACCCTCAGCGCCAACAGCCCCGAGGCGCTGCGTGCGATGGCCGGCACGTACGAGAGCCGGGTGCGGGTGGCGGACGCCCGCACCCTGTCGGACATCTGCTACTCGTCGCACATCGGGCGGGCCCGGATGAAGCACGGGCTCAGTGTGACCGGCGACCGCGAGCAACTCGCCGCCGGGCTGGCCGCGTTCGCCGCCGGTGAGCGCGCCGACCAGGTCACCACGCACGGCCCGTCGGGCGCGAAGGCGCGCCGGCTCGGCTGGTTGTTCACCGGCCAGGGCTCGCAGTACGCCGGGATGGCCGCCTCGCTCGCGGCAGCCGAGCCGGTCTTCGCCGACGCGCTCGCCCAGGTGGTCGAGGCGCTCGACCGCTATCTGGAGGAACCGCTCGGCCCCGTCCTGTCCGACGGCGAACGCATCAACCGTACGGGCTTCACCCAGCCCGCCCTGTTCGCCGTGGAGTACGCGCTGGCGAAGATGTGGGAGTCCTGGGGCATCCGGCCGACCGCGCTGATCGGGCACAGCCTGGGCGAGATCACCGCCGCCTGCGTCGCCGGTGTGCACTCCCTCGACGACGCCGCCAAGCTGGTCACGGCGCGTGCCCGGCTGATGGAGGCGCTGCCGGCGGGCGGTGTCATGGAGACCCTGGTCTGCGACGAGGAGACCGTCCGGGCGGCGATCGCCGAGGCCGGTCCGGTGCCGCGCGTGGCGGTGGCGGCGGTCAACGGGCCGACGGACGTGGTCCTTTCGGGTCCCGAGGACGAGGTCGCCAAGGTCGTCGACGTACTGGCCGGACGCGGCGTCAAGCACCGCAGGCTCGTCGTCTCGCACGCCTTCCACTCACCGCTGATGGCCCCGATGATCGACAAATTCCGGGAGGTCACCGAGACCCTGACGTTCCATCAACCCAGGTACCCGATCATCTCCAACGTCACCGGCCGCGAGTGGGGGCCCGAACAGCTGCGCCCCGCCTACTGGTCCGAGCACGTGCTCGCGCCGGTGCGCTTCTACGCCGGCGTCACCACGCTGTACGAGACGGGGTGCCGCACCTTCCTGGAACTCGGCCCGGCTCCGGTGCTCCTCGGGCTCGGCGCCCGCTGCCTGCCCGAGGACGGCGTCGGCTGGATCCCGTCGCTGCGCCGCGACCGCGAGGACACCCACATCGTGGGCCAGGCCCTGGGCGCGCTGCACCACCGCGGCGTACCGGTCGACTGGACCGCGGTGCACCGCGACGAGAAGCCTCGGCCCACGTCGCTGCCCAGCTACCCCTGGCAGCGCGAGCGGTACTGGTTCAACGACGACGCGCAGGGCGACGCCCCCGAGTACGCGGCCGACGATGCCCCAGGGGCGCTCTTCGAGGGCCATCTGCTGTCCGGCGCGCCCACCTTCTCGCCCGCGCTCGACGAGCTGTCCGAGGTGTTCGTGCAGACGGGCCCGGACGGCCGCCGGTCCGTGTCGGCGGGCGGCTTCTGCAACTGGGCGCTGGCGGGCGCCGCGAAACTGCCCGGCGCGCAGCCCCGGCTCGTGGACCGCTTCGTGGTGGGCGAGCCGCTGCTCCTCGACCCCGAGCACCGGCCCGCGCAGATACGGGTCTATGTACTGCCCCAGGACGACGAGGGCCGATCGCTGTTCCTCTGCTTCTCCCGGCACGGCGTCGACTCCGCCGAGAGCGGCAGCTGGCGGCTGCACGCCCGTGGTGTCCTGGTGCGCCGCTCCACGGACACCCGGCGTGCCGACGGCGACCTCGATGCCGTACGCACCCGGTGCGTGCCGGTCGACCCGGCCGACATCGTGGTACCCGGCTGGGCCGAGCCGGTCCTCAACGAGGTCTACCAGGGGCCGGGCGAGGTGCTCGCCGAGGTCAACCGCGCCGCGGAGGAGCTGCCCCGGGGCGCCCTGCTGGACCTGACGCTCGGACTGCTGCGCCAGTCGGAGAAGGCCCCGGGGGCCGGTGGGGCACCCGTGCCCACGGCGGTGCCCGAGGGCACCCGCCGCTACATCCACGGGTGGCTGGACCCGGCCGAGGAGGACGGCGAACTCCGGGGCGGCCTGGAGATCCTCGGCTCGGACGGCAGCGTGCTGATCATGATGCGGGACGTCCATCTGCGGTCGTCTACCCAGCCCGCACAGGAGATCCCGCGCAGCGCGCGGGCGGAGACCGTGTGGGAGCAGGTCTGGCGCCCGGCCGACCCGGATGCGTTCGGCGAGCGGAGCCTGCGCGACGAGCGGGTGCTGCTGGTCGGCTCGGGAGGCTCGGACACGGGGCTCCTGGAGGCCGTGTCCAAGCAACTGACGCTGCGCGGGGCGGTGGTGACGCAGGCCGAGCCGTCCTCGGAGGCGGTCCTGCGGGCCCTCGACGCGGGCCGGCCGTACGGACATCTCGTGCTGCTGAGCGGCCTGGACCTGCCGGTGGCCGGGTACGACGCCGAGTCCGTCGGGCAGGCCAGGGCCGAGGCGGAGCACGTCTTCCTGGCCGCCACCCGGCAGCTGGCCGTCGAGGAGGCCGCCACCCAGCTGTGGGTGGTGACCCGGGGCGCCCAGTGGACCGGACCCGAGCAGAGCGAGATCTGCCTGCCCGCCGCCCCGTTGTGGGGGTTGGGCAAGGTGGCCGCCCTGGAACACCCCGAGCTGTGGGGCGGCCTCCTCGACCTGGATCCGGCGGGCGAGCCGGACGAGGCGGAGCGGATCGCCGACCTGCTCGCGACCCCGAGCGCCGAGGACCTGACGGCCCGGCGCGGCGGCACCGTCCTGGTGCCCCGGCTGGTGGCGGCCGGTTCCGGCGACGAGTCCGCGGAACGTCCGGCACCGCACCTGAGCGACCTCGGAAGCTACCTGGTCACCGGTGGTCTCGGCAGCCTCGGCCTGCTGATCGGCGAGTGGCTCGCACGCAACGGCGCGGGCACCGTCGTCCTGGCCGGCCGTACGGGGCTGCCCGACCGCTCCGTCTGGGACGAGCCGCACGACGACACCACCGCCGCCAGGATCGCCGGGGTGCGCCGGATCGAGGCCCAGGGCGCCGACGTACGGGGGGTGGCGCTGGACACCGCCGACGAGACGGCGCTGCGTTCGCTGACCGCCCAACTGGGGCTGTCCGGGCGGCCGTTGCGTGGCGTGGTACACGCGGCGGGCCTCTCGGAGCCGCAGTTCCTGCGGGAGAGCGACCCGCAGACGTACGACCGCTGCCTGCACGCGAAGGTGGACGGCACCTGGGCACTGCACAACGCCACCGTCGACCAGGACCTGGACCTGTTCGTCTCCTTCTCCTCGATCGCCTCGGTCTGGGGCTCGCAGCACTTGGCGGGCTACTCGGCGGCCAACGCCTTCCTGGACTCCTTCGCGTACTACCGGCAGCTGAAGGGCCTGGCGGCCACGACGGTCAGCTGGGGACCGTGGGCGGCACGGTCGGGGCTGGCGGACGACTCGGTGATGGCGTTCCTGCGCTCCATCGGGCTGCACCAGCTCAACCCCGACCACGCCCTGGAGCTGCTCGGCGAGGCCGTGGTCGACTCGGTCGCCCACCGTACGGTGTGCTCGGCGGACTGGACCCTGTTCCGCGACCTGATGGAGGCGCGGCGGGAGCGGCCCATCCTCAGCGAGATCCGCAGCGCGCCTGCCGCGGACCAGCCGCAGAACGCCGAACTGGGGGCGCTGACGGCCCGGTTGCTCGGCCTGAGCCGCACCGAACGCCTTGCCGAGCTCAATGAGTACATCCGCGTCCAGCTCTCCGAGATCCTGCGCCTGGAGCTGGACACCCTCACCGAGGACACCCGGCTCGCGGACATGGGCCTGGACAGCCTCATGGTGATGGAGCTGATCAGCCGCTGCCGGGACGATCTGGGCCTGGAGATCAACAGCCGTGACTTCTTCGCCTGCCCCGGCATCCACTGGGGCTCCTTCCTCCACGAGCTGATCGAGGAGAGGTACCCGGCCACCACCGTCGCGTCCGGCCCCGAGCGGCCGACGGACCAGGCATGACCGCCCGGGGGCCCGGGCCGCGCGGCCCGGGCCCCCGGCACCACAACTCCGCCCCGACCTCTGGAGGAACGAGCATCATGCAACCGCTGCCCGCGTCCGGCTCGCCCGACAAGGCCGTCCATGACGTCGCCATCCTGGGCGCCGGAATCGCCGGCTCCATCCTCGCGGCCATCCTGAGCCGCAACGGGGTGAAGACGGTCCTGATCGACGCCGGCACCCACCCGCGCTTCGCGGTGGGCGAGTCCACCATCCCGTACACCTCCGTGATGCTGCGGATCCTCGCCGCGCGTTACGGAGTGCCGGAGATCGCGCATCTGAGCCACTTCTCCACGATGCGCTCCAAGGTGTCCTCGAACTCCGGTCAGAAGCGCAACTTCGGCTTCGTCTACCACCGCGAGGGCGAGGCCCAGGTCTCCAGTGAGATCAACCAGTTCGTGATTCCGGTGGCGCTGTCCACCGAGTCCCACATGTTCCGCCAGGACGTCGACGCCTACATGTTCAACGTCGCGGTGCGCTACGGTGCCGTGCCGCGCCTGGGCACCCGCGTGTCGGACGTCGAGGTGGACGGCTCGGGGGTCACCCTCGCGGTGGAGAACGGTCCAGCGATCCGTGCCCGGTACGTCGTCGACGCGGGCGGCCACAACTCGCCACTGGCCAAGAAGTTCGCGCTGCGCGACGAGGTGCCCCAGCAGCGCACGCACTCGCGGACCCTCTTCACCCACATGATCGGGGTGCGCCCGTACGACGACTGCCCCGCCGGGCGCAAGCACGACAACCCGAGCCCCTGGCACCAGGGCACCCTGCACCACGTCTTCGACGGCGGCTGGGTGTGGGTCATCCCGTTCGACAACCACCGGAGCGCCACCAACCGGCTGTGCAGCGTCGGTCTGACCCTGGACCCGCGCAAGCACCCGAAGACGGATCTGCCGCCGGAGCAGGAGTTCGCGCAGTTCCTCGAACGGTTCCCGGACGTGGCCCCGCAGTTCAAGCACGCGAAGGCGGCCCGCCCCTGGGTGTCCACCGGGCGGCTGCAGTACTCCTCGCACCAGGTCGTCGGCGACCGCTTCTGCCTGACCTCGCACGCCGCGGGCTTCGTGGACGCGCTGTACTCGCGTGGTCTGACCAACACCACCGACGTGGTGAACTCGCTGGCCTGGCGGCTGATCGAGGCGGCCAAGGACGACGACTTCTCCGCCGAGCGGTTCGGGCACATCGAGACGCTCCAGCAGGGCCTCGTGCGCGCCCACGACGAGGTGGTGGCGTCGTCCTTCACCTCGTTCCGCGACTACGGGATGTGGAACGGCACGTTTCGCATGTGGGCGCTCGGCACGGTGCTCGGCACGCTGAACGCCCAGGACGCCCTCGTACGGTTCCAGCGGTCCAAGGACCCGCTGATCTGGCGGGAGTTGGAGGCGCAGCCGCACCCCGGCGCCCTGTTCCCGGCGAGTGTCGGCTTCAACAAGATCACCGATGCCGCCTGGGCCGCCTGCCGGGACGTCGAGGCCGGTCTGATGACGCCCGACCGGGCAACCGGCGAGCTGTTCGACCTGTTGCAGGACGACGGCTACGCGCCGCCGCCGTTCGGTCTGCACGACCCGGCGAACCGCTTCTACAACCCCAACCCGGCGCGCATGATCCGCACCATGCACTGGGCCAAGCGCGGATCGGCGGCCGCGGACACCGGCCCCGTGGTGGCCGGTGCGCTCGGCGGCTTCCTGCGCTCCCGCTTCCGCAGGCACTCATGAGGGAGGACGGGCCCATGCCCCGGAACGAACACACGGAACGACCACCCACCCCGGGCCCCGCCCGACCGCCGGACCACAGCTGGGCGGAGGGCGCCGATACGGTGGGGGCTGCCGAGTCGGCGTTGCCGTACGAGCCGGCGACGGAGACCGCGCCGGCGGCCGACCGCCCGCGCGGGACGAACAGGCCCGCCAAGCCGCTACCCACACCGAGCCGGCTCGCCGAACCGAGTGCCGTGCCTGCTCCTGCTTCTGCTTCTGCTTCTGCTTCTGCTGTGAGCAGTCGTGCCGCAGGGCGGGCGCAGCCCGCGACTCCGGGTGCCGGGGCAACGCCCAAGGCCGCCGGGCCGGCCGCACCGGCCCCGAAGACCGCTCGGTCCGCGGTACCCACGCCCAAGACCGTCCAGCCCACCACGCCGACGCCGAAGACCGTCCGGCGCGGCGAACAGACGCGCGAGGCTGTCCCTGCCGTCGAAGCCGCAGCCACGCCCGCCGCGCAGGCTGCGTCAACTTCCGCCGCTCCTGCCCCTGAACCGGCGGCCGAGTCCGGTCCGGTTCCCGGCACGAGGGCCGAGTCCGGCGCGTCCATCACCCCGGAGGCCGGCCCCGCGCCGGCATCCGGCCGTCCCGGGAACCCGGCACGGCACACCGTCGCCGTCCTCGGCGCCCACCTCGGCGGCGGCATGCTCGCCGCGATCCTGGCCCGCGCCGGGATCGACGTGGTCCTGGTGGACTCACCGCACGACGCCACCACCCCGTCGGGCGAGACCACCGTCCCGTACACCGCGGAGGTCTTCGAACTGCTCGCGCGCCGTTACGGCGTGCTCGAGCTGTCCGCGCTCGGACACTTCGGAGAGCTGCCCGACGAGGTGCGCAGGACCTCGGGAATCAAGTCGAGCATCGGCTTCGTGTACGCGCGCCCGGGCGCCCCCGTACGGCCGCACCACGTGGTGCAGTTCAACGTGCCCAGCGAGCACGGCGAGTCGCATCTGTACCGGCCCGACGTCGACGCCTGGGTGCACCGGCTCGCCGTGGGCTACGGCGCCAAGGTGCCGCAGGGGCGCTCGCCGTTCACCGAAGTGCGCGGTGAGGCGGGCGACTTCACCGTCGAGCTGGCCGACGGCAGCAGTGTCGGGGCGGCGTTCGTGGTCGACATGTCCGGGCCCGACGCGCCGATGCTGCGGCGCCTCGGCCCCGATCCTGCGCTGCGCCCGCTTGGGCACTCCTCACGGGTGCTGACCGCGCACCTGCGAGGCGTACGGCCGCTGGAGCGGCGGGTGGACCCGGGCAGGGGCGGCACCCCCTGGACGGGCGGCACGACCCAGGTGGTCTTCCCGGGCGGCTGGATCCAGCTCGTCCCGTTCGGCGACGAGCGCACCGGCGAGACCTCGCTGACCAGCGTCGCGGTGAGTCTCGACGCCAAGCTGTGGCCGCAGCGATCGGCCTCGCCGGAGGACGACTTCCAGCAGCTGATACGCCAATTCCCGGACTTGGAATGGCAGTTCGGTGAAGCCACCCCGGTCCGCCCGTGGACGGGCTCGGAACCGTGGCAGTACGGCGCCAACGCCGCCGCCGGCGACGGCTTCGTCGTCCTCGAACGCTCCGCCGTACGCTGCGACTTCACGCTCTCCAGGGATGTCACCCTGACGGCCGAACTGGTCCACGAGGCGGCCGCGCACCTCATCTCCGCGGCGCACAGCGGCGATTGGTCGGTGGAGCGTTTCCGCCCCCTCGAGTCGTTCCAGGCGTCACTGATCGAGCACGGGGACCGGCTGCTGCGTACGGCGCTGACGGCCACCACCGACTTCCGGCTCTGGAACGCCTTCTGCCGGGTCTGGCTACTGCACTCCATGTTCGCCGCCCTGTCCCTCAAGCGGGCCCGCAACGACGCGCTGGCCCGGCCGGGACGGCCGGACCAGTGGCGGGAGTTGGAGCGCTACCGGGGCGCGGGGTTCTGGTTCCCCGTCTACCCTGGCTTCGTCGCCCTGTTCGACGACATGGTCGCGGCCGCACGGCAGGTGGCTGACAACCGGCTGGCACCGGGCGCGGCGGCCGAGCGGATTTTCGGCCAGATGGACAGCGCGTCGTTCGTCCCGCCACTCTTCGCCTTCGGCGATCCCACCGACCGCTACTACAACTTCACTCCGCTGAAACGGGTCAAAGTACTGCTGTGGGCCAAGCGCAGGGCGCCGTACATGGTTCAACGGGTGCTCACCCGGGGGGCCACCGTCCTGCCCGACGTCGAACGGTAGACGGGAACCTCACAGGCGACTGAAAGAATTCGGGCAAAGGAACCGCCGCCCCGCAGGAGCTCGCCCGCGCGGGCCGGGGACGGCGGTTCCTTGTCGCGTCGGCGCGCGCGGGGCCCGCGACGGCGCGGTCCGCTGATCGAATCCGGCCAGCTCCCGCACCGGTTCGCGAGGGGGACTCGACACCGCAACGGACTGCCGGAATGCTCCCTACCGGGGAGTCTTCCCATGTGGGATGCTGATATCGTCGATTTCCTGCACTCATGAATTAGTACCCGAAGGGGGACTGGTGAGCACCGGAAACGGGATCCCCTGTGCCACGCAGGCGGACGCACAGCCGGGCATTGCCACCCGCCGCGGCCGGTCGCCTTCGCGCGGCGGCGGCCGACGCCCGGGACAGAGCAGCACCAAGGAGCAGATCCTCAACGCCGCGCTCGAACTCTTCGCGGCCAAGGGCTACTCGGGCACCACCATGCGGGGCATCGCCCAGCAGGCACAGGTCGACCCGGCCCTCATCCACCACTTCTTCAGCAACAAGGAAGGCGTGTTCCAGGACGCGGTCTCGTCCCGGCTCGATGTGTCGGCACTCTTCGACTCCCTGACGGACACGGACGCCGAGCCGGTCCTGGAGCGCCGCGGTGAGCGGGTCGCGCGGACGTTCCTGTCCTTCTGGGAGGACGAGTCGACCCGGCCGGCGCTGATCGCCATCTACCGGACCGGGCTGTCGGACGAGGCGACCTCGAAGACCTTCCGGGACCAGATCGAGGACAGCTTCGCGGCCTGCGTCCGGCGCATCGCGCCCGAGGACAGCGACCGCACCCCCGCCTTCGCCTCACTGGTGTCCGCGCAGCTAGCCGGCCTGGTGATGCTGCGGTACGTCCTCCAGACGGAGCCGCTGGCCTCACTCGACTTCGAGGAACTCATCGAGTGGTTCGTGCCCGCCATCGAGGTCCACTTCGACCGGCTGTCCCAGGGATAGCCGCCGCTCCGGGACGGTCGCCGCGGAGTGCGTCCAGGCCTCGGGGTGCGCGTAGGCCTCGGGATACACAGGTGCCTCCGGGCGGGTGCGGGCCTCGGAACGTGTGTGGGCCAGTACGAAGACGCCGCGCCCCGCCGCGGCCGCCGCGGCGAGTCCCGCCAGCGCGCCGGGGATTCCGGTGGCATACCGGTCCCCGAGGACCACGGCACCGATGACGGCCGCGAACACGGGATTGACCAGGGTCATGGTGGCCAGCGGGGCCTCCAGCCCGCCCCGGTAGGCCAGTTGGCACAGGATGAGGCCTCCGACCGCCAGGCAGATCACGCCGATCGTGAGAACGACGGCCGAGACCGGCAGCCGTAGCGCGCCGTCGTCCGTCAGCTCCAGCACCGCGGTCTGCGTCAGCGCCGAGGCGGCACCGAAGGCGACGCCGGCGGCGACGGCGTACCACAGGCTGGTGGTCATCATGCGACGGCCCACCGCGGCGGCCACCGTGGAGATCGCGAGCACCGCGACGGTCAGACCGACGACGCCCGCCGTCTCCGACGGCGCGAGCGTCCGGCTCGACTGCGCGGACCGCGTGAGGAAGAGCAGTCCGACCACACCGGCCACGGTGAAGGCGATGCCGGAGCACTGGGCTCTGCTCATACGTCGACGCAGTACGGCCGCCGACAACAGCGGAGCCGCCACCAGGGTGAGCACACCGAGCATCTGCACGGCGACGAGCGAGCCGAAGCGCAGCGCCGCCGCGTGCAGCGCCGCGCCCAGCGAGTTGAGCAGCAGCGACACCCACCAGGCCGCGCCGCGCAGTACTCCGCGGCGTCCCCGCTCGCTCACGTACGAGGCCACCGCTCGCTGTGCGACGGCCGCACCGGCGTACGCCAGGGCCGAGGCCACGCCGAGCGTGAGAACCGAGAACACGGTTCGTCCTTTCACCGCGGGGGGACGGGTGTTGGGGGTGGGGAGGCCGGGGCGAAGTCGGAGGCGCGGCCGCGCCGGGACAGCGCGGCGGCCGGCGCCGAAAGGGAAGGGAGGACCGGGACCGGGGCGCACCTCCCCCGGCCCCCGGCCCTCGTTCCTCGGTCGTTCCTCAACGATGTACGTGTGTCGTGCCTCAACGATGTACGCGTGTCGTTTCTCAGCGATGTACGCGGTGTTGTCAGCGGATCCCGACCAGGCGAGCGATGCGTCGACATCGCTCGCCAGGCCGGCGCGGGCGCGGTGCCCGCACGTCGATGCGTCCAGACGTCCATGGGTGCCGACGTACGGGCGCGGCAGGCGCCGTGCAGGGCGGCCCGGCCGCCCGCGTACGGGCGGGCGGGTATACGGGCCCGGTCAGGCGCCCCCGGGAACGTCCTGGACGTCCTCGGGACGGATCTTCGGCAGGGCGAGGACCAGCAGGCAGGACAGGCCGAAGCAGCCGATCTGCCAGAACACGACCTGCTCGAAGCTGTCGCCGAAGTTGGCCTTGCGCGCCTCGGGCACGGCCTTGCCGAGCACCGCGGCCTGCACCTTCGCCTTGGTCTGTGCCGGCACGGGCGCGTTCGCCATCTGCTTCTCGATGGCCGCGCAGCTCGCCGGTGTCGCGGTCAGGTCCTTCTGGTTCATCTTGTCGTGGAAGCAGGTCTGGAAACCGGCGGTGACCTGCGCCTGCTGTGCCTGGGAGAGACCGGCCGCCGCCAGGTCGCTGCGCAGCTCCGGCAGCGCCGTTCGGCTGGCGCCGTCGGCGTTCGAGCCGAGCAGCCCGTAGAAGAGGATGCCGGCGACGGCGATACCGATCGCGATGCCGACCTGCTGCACGGTGGCGAGCATGCCGGACGCCGAACCGGCCTCACGGGAGCGGATGCCGGCCAGGATGATCCCGGTGCACGGAGCGAGGAAGAAACCACCACCGAGCCCGGCGATCATCAGTGAGGGAACCAACTGGTAGCCGTGCAGGTCCGATCCGGCCCAGTGCAGTGTGCCGATCACACCGGACATGCCGACGAGCAGCAGCCCGGTGCCGACCGCGAGGGTCTTGGTGCCGAGCCGCTTGACCACGGCCGCCGAGCGCGCGGAACCGACCGCGATGAGCGCGGCGAAGCCGAGGCTGACCAGGCCCGCGGAGATCGGGGTGTAGCCGAAGCCGATCTGCAGGCTCATGAAGAAGACCATGAAGAACGACGGGATGCCGGCGAAGAACACCACGCTGATCACGAGCCCGACGGTGAACGACCGCTCCTTGAAGAGCCCGCTCGGCACAAGTGGTGACCTGTCGGCCAGCTTCGACAGCTTGTTCTCATACACGAAGAACTCGGCGAGCACGAGCGGGCTCAGCACCAGGAGCACCAAACTCCAGCCCGGCCAGTCGTGTTCACGGCCGATGACCAACGGCAGGATCAGACTGAAGAGTCCGGCACTGAGGATGACCGCGCCGGTGACGTCGAGCCGTCGTGCGCCGTCTCCCGAGGACTCCGGGATCTTGGCCAGGCCGAGCAGCAGGGCGATCAGACCGACCGGCAGGTTGACGTAGAAGATCGCCCGCCAGTCGGTATTCATGATGTTCAGCTCGATGAGCCAGCCGCCGAGCACCGGCCCGAGCACCGTACCGAGTCCCACCGAAGCCCCGTACATGGCAAGGGCCTTGGGCCGTTCCTTCGTCGAGAACGTGACCTGGATGATCGACAGCACCTGGGGGAACATCAGGCCGGAGCACATGCCCTGGAGCACCCGGGACGCGATCAGGAAGGTCGAACTGGGTGCCGCGCCGCACAGCGCCGAGGCGAGGGTGAAGCCCAGCATGCCGATCAGGAAGATCTTGCGGCGGCCGTAGATGTCGCCGAGCCGACCGCCCGTCACCAGCACACAGGCGAACGCGAGCGAGTAGACCGCGACGACCAGCTGGATCTCGGCGAAGGTCGAGCCGAGGTCGCTCTGCAGCGAGGGCAGGGCAACCATCGTGATCGTGGTGTCCAGCATCTGCATGAAGATGGCGGACAGCGTGACGGCGAGGATCACCCAGCGCGCCGGGTTCGCGACGGACCCCGGGCCGGGCGAAGTACCTGGCGGGGCCGCCGCCTTCACGCCCGTGTCGATCGATTCCATGTTTCCTCCTTGGGTACGCCGTCCGCTGACAGCACCCCGCGAGTTATTTCATTCTCCAATGAAGTCTACGAGTACTGAATTCCAAACCGCAAGCGCGATGGCCATGTTCCGGACAGGGCGATCCCGCCCAACGTCCGTGCGCACGCGACCTGTTGACGTGCAGTGACACCTGAGGGATGGTCGGAAGCAGCTGCGCCCTGAGCAGTTCCGGATCACGCGCGAGCGGCCGAGTCCGACACCTCGGCAACCACCTGCGGCTCGTACGGTCATCGACTGGTGAACATGAGGACACCGGGGAGCCGTTCGCCGTTCGGAAGCGCGAAGGGGGTACGGAAGGACATACGGATGAGGTACGACGACGGCGGCACCGTCAGCCGACTTGGCGACGGCGATACGCGGCGGGGCGGCGGGGCGGCGGGGCGGCGGGGCGGCGGGGCGGCGGGGCGGCGGGGCGGCGGGGCGGCGGGGCGAGCGCAGCATCCGGGAGCGCCAAGTACTCCAAGTACTTGAAGCAAGCCTGAAACAACGCAAGTTGATGCACACGCAGCCCGACAGGACCTCGAACGCCCTCATCACGAGCGGCGTTCACTCACTCCGATCGGAACCGGCGCCCCCTGTCGGCTCGGCGACCAGAAGCGCGGCCACCGCCGGGGCCAGCGCACGCACCAGTTCCGCGGAGTCACCATCGTTGGCCAACTCGGGTGGCAACAGACCCATATGACGTGACGTCATCACACCCACGAGCAGACTGCTGATCAGTGCGAGCCTGATCTCGTCCGCCCCGGCGATTCCCTCCGGAACCAGGGACTGAGTGAATCGCTCCCGAGCCGCGGGCAGATCGAGCGCGGAGCGCAGCACACCCAGGATGCGCCGTCGCTGCACAGGGTCGCCCCAGTCGGTCACCGCGTGACGCAGCAACCACTCCGCCGCGCCGGGATCTCGTCGCCCGATCGCCTCCCGGAACAACTCGGCCGGCCTGACGGTCTCCGCGACGACGGCGTCGTAGAGCGCTTCCTTGGAGGCGAAGTAGTGCCCGATCAGGGCGGGGTCACAGCCCGCGTCCGCGGCGACGGCGCGCAGCGAGGTGTTGCGGTAGCCGAGTTCGGCGAAGAGATCCGCGGCAGAGCGCATGATGGTCTGGCGGGTACCGGGTATGCCTCTAGTTTCGGCCACGGCGGCACTTCCTCTCGATCACGAGTCCCCCCGAAGGACGTGCTTCCCGCCCGGCCTCGACACGGGTGTCCGCTACGACGGGACAGCGTGACGCCGAGCCCCACAATAATTCATTCGGCCATGAAGTCTACACTCAGTGACTTCTTGGGTCAAAGCTTTCCGTACATCGATGTTGATCCTCAACACCCTTGCCCCATCAGGCTTTTGGCACCGTACCAGCACAGGTGAGCGACACCCCCGGGGCTCGCCGATCCAGGTCCACGCCGACCCGCCTACACAATTCAACGCCCATTGAAATTAGTCCTCGATCCCCCTACGCTCGCAGCGGGCGCCCAACCCTCGTTCAGTGCGACGGCTCTGCGGGTGCATGCCCGCGCACGCGCATTTCCGCCCCAGGGAGAGGCACTTGCAGGTGACGAAACAGACGGATCAGCTCGACCGGGTCATCATCCGTTTCTCGGGTGACTCCGGCGACGGCATGCAGCTCACTGGTGATCTGTTCACCTCACAGACGGCGTCCTTCGGGAACGACCTGGCGACGCTGCCCAACTTCCCGGCCGAGATCCGCGCCCCCGCAGGCACCCTGCCGGGCGTGTCCAGCTTCCAGCTGCACTTCGCCGACCACGACATCCTCACGCCCGGCGACGCGCCCGACGTCCTCGTCGCCATGAACCCGGCCGCCCTGAAGGCGAACATCGGCGATGTGCCGCGCGGCGGTGAACTCATTGTCAACACCGATGAGTTCACCAAGCGGGCGATGCAGAAGGTCGGCTATGAGAGGAGTCCGCTGGAGGACGGTTCGCTGGACGGCTACCACGTCCATCCCGTTCCCCTGAACACCCTCACCGTGGAAGCGCTCGCCGGCTTCGGGCTGGCCCGCAAGGACGCGGACCGCTGCAAGAACATGTTCGCGCTGGGCCTGCTGAGCTGGATGTACCACCGGCCCACCGAGGGCACCGAGAAGTTCCTGCAGAGCAAGTTCGCGAAGAAGCCCGATATCGCCGCGGCCAACATCGCGGCGTTCCGCGCGGGCTGGAACTTCGGCGAGACCACGGAGGACTTCGCCGTCTCGTACCAGGTCGCGCCCGCAGCGGATACGTTTCCGACGGGGACCTATCGGAACATCTCCGGGAACCTGGCCCTGTCGTACGGCCTGATCGCGGCCTCGACCCAGGCGGACCTGCCGCTGTATCTCGGCTCGTACCCGATCACCCCGGCCTCCGACATCCTGCACGAGCTCAGCAAGCACAAGAACTTCGGTGTACGCACCTTCCAGGCCGAGGACGAGATCGCTGCCGTGGGTGCGGCGCTGGGCGCCGCGTTCGGCGGTTCACTCGCCGTTACCACCACCTCCGGCCCCGGCGTCACACTCAAGGCGGAGGCCGTCGGCCTGGCCGTCTCGCTCGAACTGCCGCTGCTGATCATCGACATCCAGCGGGGTGGCCCGTCCACCGGCCTACCGACCAAGACCGAACAGGCCGACCTGCTGCAGGCCATGTACGGCCGCAACGGCGAGGCCCCCGTACCGATCGTGGCCCCCAGGACATCGGCCGACTGCTTCGACGCCGCCCTCGAAGCCGCCCGCATCGCGCTGACCTACCGCACGCCGGTGTTCCTCCTCAGCGATGGCTACCTGGCCAACGGCAGCGAGCCCTGGCACATCCCCGACATCGACGAACTTCCTGATCTGCGCGTGCAGTTCGCCCAGGGCCCCAACCACACCCTGGACGACGGCACCGAGGTCTTCTGGCCGTACAAGCGTGACC